>CALGGB010000264.1 GCA_937880925.1 uncultured Rhodospirillaceae bacterium
GGCGACGTCGAGCCTTGCGATGGAGGCGGCATCGTGGGCGGCCACAATCTCGGTGACATTGGCGTTGAGCAGGCAGCGGACGTCCTGCGCATCGGCGATGTCGTCGCGGTAGCGCTCGCCAAAGCGCGTGGGCGGGCTGTACTGGAAGAAGCCGTCGGCGATCTTGCCGCCCGGAAGGCCCAGCGGCGCGCCGATACGCGCCAGGTTGTCGGGGCCGTAGTCGAAGGCGCCCAGTTCACAGATCTCCTGCGCCTGAGGGTACCAGGGATCGAGGTCGGCGCGCCCGACAGGCCAGCCCGAATGGGGCACCCAGTCCTTCTGCTCGAAATCGTGGGCCTCGATGGGCCGGCACCAACCGCCCCAATGATTCGTGCTGCCGCCGAAGTAACGCAGGCGGGCGGTGTCGAGGTTGTAGTCGATGCCTTCCGTGACGCCCTCGTAGAGCGCCTGGGTTTCGCCCTCGAAGTCGAGGTTGCCGCTTTCGATCAGCACGACCTGACGGCCACTGCCGCGCAGGGCGCGCGCCAGGGTGATGCCGAAGGCGCCGGCGCCAATGATCGCGATATCGGCAGCAATCGTGGTGCCGTCATCAAGCTGACGGGCATCGATGAACATGGCGCGCCCCTTAGGCCGTGCGGGTTTCGTCGGCAGCCGAAACGCCAACCGGAATGCTGACCCGGCGTGGCGGCAGGGTTGCAATCACCGACATCGTGATGGCCGCTGCGAACGGCAGTGCCTGCACGGCAAGAAAGACCGCCCAAAGGATCGGGACGATGCCGTCGTCTCCATGAACGACCAGCATGCCGGCCGATGCGGCAACCAGCAGAGCGAGGAACACCGCCTCCTCCCGCACCGCCGCCAGCGCGCGGATCAGGGCGGGCTGGTTTTCGCACTTGGGCGTGCGCAGGAAGGGGCAACGCGAGGTGAAGACGCCCAGGAAGATCGCCTTGGCCACGGTGTAGGACAGCGCAAGACCGGCGAGAGAAGCGCCCAGCGCCTCCAGGAAGGAGCAATCGACGCGGGCGCGGTAGAGCATCATCGTCTTGGCCGCCTTGAAGACGAACAACCCGATGGCAAGGGCGATGGCGGCGATGAAGGGAAAGTCGAAGACCTTGGCAAAGAAGATCGCCTCGACCGACCAGATCAGCCCCAGCACCGAGCAGAGCACGTTCAGCCCGTCGGCAAACCAGGGTAGCCAGCCGGCCAGGAACTGATAACGCTGGCGGCCGTTGAGCCGGGTCGCGCCAGGCACGAAAAGGGCCGCCAGGTGGCGCTTGACGATCTGCACCGAGCCGTAGGCCCAGCGAAAGCGCTGGCCCTTGTAGGCGGCGAAATCATCGGGCGTGACGCCACGGCCGTAGCTGGCCGGGACATAGACCGAATCCCAGCCCGCCTCGTAGAGGCGCAGCCCCAGTTCCGCATCCTCGGTGATGCACCATTCCGACCAGCCACCGGTGTTTTCAAGAACCTCGCGGCGCACCATGGTCATGGTGCCGTGCTGGATGACGGCATTGCGTTCGTTGCGCTGGACCATGCCGATACGGAAGAACCCAGCGTATTCCCAGAAGCACATGCGCTTGAACAGGCTTTCGCCGCCGTCGCGATAGTCCTGGGGCGCCTGGACGAAGGCGACCTCCGGGCGGTCGAAATGGGGCACCAGATCACGCAGCCAGCCCGGCGCAACCATGTAGTCGCTGTCGATCACGGCGATGACCTCGGCCGCCGGGTCGGTGATGGCGATGCCGCGGTTGAGCGCTCCGGCCTTGAAACCCGGGCAGTGGTCGATGTGGATGAAGCGGAAACGTTCGCCGAGTTCGGCGCAGAAGGCCTCCACCGGGCGCCAGACGGCGGGATCCTTGGTGTTGTTATCGATCACCAGGACCTCGTAATTGTCGTAGTCCAGATGCGAGAGGGCGCGCAGGGTGTCGGCAACCATATCGGGCGGCTCGTTGTAGAGCGGGACGTGGATCGAGACCCGGCGCTGCCGGCCCGAGGGGTTCGCCATGGCGCCGAACGCACGCTTTAGACGCGGCTGCCAGCGCACGTCGCACCATTCAAAGGCCTCGACCAGCAGCACCACGATCAGCAGCGACAGACCCACACCGATGGCGACCCATCCTGTCGCCGACCAGGTTGTGAGATAACGAGCCAGCGCGACATGGGCGCCCCAGACCGCCAGCCCGGCGCACCCCTGGATGAGGGCGGCATAGGCCAGACGGCCGGGCAGATGCATGACGTTGCCATGGAGGAAGGCGAGCATCGCCAGGCCGCCAAGGAACCCGGAAATCATGGCAAGGGCCGGCCATGCGGGCAGGTCGCTGACTTCCTGCGACCAGGAGAACTTCGCCTCACGGGCTTCGTCCCAGATGCCCCAATAGCCGCCCGCCGTGCCTTCGGAAGCGACCTTCCAGGGCTGATCGAAGGCTTCGAGCAGGTAATAGGGAATGCCGTTGCGTTCGGCATGGTCGACGAAGGCGCGCAGGAACATGGCCTGGTTGGCAGGCGACGGTACGGCAGCGCCGATCACGACGCCGTCCGAGGGCCAGCCGACCTCGGTCAGCACGATACGCTTTCCCGGGAAGGCCTGCTGCAGGCGGGCGTACTGCTCGTCGATGAAGGGAATGGCGTTCTCGACCGGGATACCTTCCCAGTAGGGCAGGATGTGGACCGCCAGGAAGTCGACCGAATCGGCAAGCTCAGGATGGTCGAGCCAGATGTGCCAGGTTTCGGCCGTGGTCACCGGCACATCGACGGCATCGCGCACGGTGTCCAGCCAGTGTTTCAGGCTCGCGGCATCGAGATCGCCGCGCAGCAGCGTCTCGTTGCCGATCACCACCGCCTCGACGTTGCTGTTGTGGTCGGCGGCCTCGATCAGGCGGTCAATTTCGGCGCTGTCGCGCGCGTCGTTGCCGTCTAGCCAGGCGCCCATCGTGACCTCAAGGCCGTGGCGGCGCGCCAGATAGGGCACCAGATCGAGATCGTTGGCCGTGGAATAGGTACGCACATGATCGAAGCGGCGATCGAGCAGGGCGAGATCGCGATCGATTTCAGCGGCAACCAGTTCGGGCGCATCCGCAGGATCGTCGCGCAGGCCCGACGGGCTATAGGCCACGCCCTGCATGGGCCGGTTCCAGGTGGTTCCCTGACGGGAATCTCCCATCCAGCCCCAGACGGCGACGTTGCAGGCGACAACAAAGACAACGACAAACCAAGACGTGATGCGCATGGACCTGATTCAGGTTGTGGGTTTCCGGCCGGACGACCGCCACACGCTTCAACCCCTTGGCAGCAACAAAGGTTGCGGCCTCAGGTCCGGATTGACGGATTCTCGGGAAGCGGAGACGGTGACTGGGGCTGGCTTGGCCCGGGGGTGGCTCGAAAAGCTCTTCGTCTCCAGCTCTCATCGCCACCTGTGGCCCGCGCCACGGTGCGGCAGCGATTCGATTGGCGACAATCTGTGAATGCCGGGGTTGCAAGTCAAGCAGGATCGGGGGCCTGCGTCCCTGCCCTGAAGGCGACCGCCATCACTTCGTCGCCTTGGCGGCATGGCGTTGCCGCAATCGCGCTCTAGAATGACTGCAAGAGGTGCTGCTGCGGATGGGAATCGTCATGGCCAGAATGCTGATCTGTCTTCTGCTCCTGGTACAGGCCACGGGCGCGGCCTGGGCCGACAGCACCAGCAGCAGCAGTACGGGGCGCAGTCTTCTGGTTGACGACGCGCAGGTCCAGAGCGAAGGCGAGCAGCCCCGTGCCTGTGTTTCCTTCAACCAGGACCTGGCGCCCGGCAGCACGCCCATCGAGGCCTACCTGCGCCTGGAACCCGCGGTGGACGCCGGTTTCAGCGTGCGCCGCAACATGATCTGCATCGACGGCCTGCAGCACGGCGAGACCTACACCCTCACCCTGCTTGCCGGCCTGCCCGGTGGCCAGGGCGTTCTTGCCAAGGACCGCACGCTCGACCTTTCCGTGCCCGACCGCGAGCCGGCGACCAGCTTCCCCGGCAGCGGTTTTGTGCTGCCCAGGATGGACCATGCGGGATTGCCGGTGGAGACGGTCAACATCGACAGCCTGGCGGTGCGCATCTACCGCGTGAACGACCGCGCCCTGGTGGGCGAAATCCGCAACGGGATGGTGTTTGGCGACCTCTACCAGTGGGCGCTGGACGATCTTGCCGACAACGCCGGCGAACTGGTCTGGCAAGGCACCATGGCGGTCGAGAACGTCGCGAACCGCACCGTGCGCACGGCGATCCCCATCTCCGAGACGATCGGCACGTTGCAGCCTGGCGTCTATGCCGCCGCGGCGGTCGACGAACGCGAAATCGACAACAACTGGCAGGACTGGGCAAGCCAGTGGTTCGTCGTCTCCGACCTGGGACTGGTGAGTTACCTGGGCCAGGAGGGCCTCGACGTGACCGCCCGCTCGCTGGGTGACCAGGATCCGCTTTCCGATGTCACCATCGAGCTCTTCGCGCGTAACAGCGCACTTCTGGGTGAGGCGACAACGGATGGCGACGGGCTGGCCCGCCTCGACGCCGGTCTTGTTCGGGGCACCGGCGGCAATACGCCGCGCATCGTGGTCGCCCGCACGGACGATGATTTCGCCTTCATCGACCTGGAGATGGCCGCACTCGATCTTTCAGACCGCGGCGTCGAGGGCCGCCTGCCACCCGGTCCGCTGGATGCCTTCGTGTGGAGCGAGCGCGGCATCTATCGTCCAGGTGAGACCGCCCATGTCATGGCCCTGTTGCGTGACGACGAGTCGGTCGCCGTCACCGGTCTGGCGCTGATCCTGCGCGTGGTCCGCCCCGACGGCGTGGAAGTCTCGCGCACGGTGGTCGCCGATGCCGGAGGGGGAGGCCATCCCCTCGACATCGCCCTGCCCGACAATGCCTATACCGGACGCTGGACGGTGGAGGCCCTGGCCGATCCCGCCTCCCGCCCCATCGGCAGCGTCACCTTCCTGGTCGACGACTTCGTGCCGCCGCGCATCGAGTTCACGCTGGAGGGCACGCCGGGCCTGATGACCCTGCGCGACCTGCAGGCCCGGGCGGTGATCGATGCCGACTATCTTTATGGCGGCGTCGCCGGAGGCCTGGAGGGCGAACTCACCCTCACCTACGCCGCCGACCGCGATCCCCTGGGCCTCGACAACGGCTTTGCCTTCGGCCTGGCCGACGAGGAACTCGACGCCCGCGCGCCCGAGCCGATTCCCTTCACGACCGATGCCCAGGGCCATGCCGAGGTTTCCCTGGGCCTTGAGGACATGCCGCGCACGACCTCTCCCGTGTCGGTCTCCATCCACGCCCAGATCTTCGACGTCGGCGGCCGGCCGGTGGGCCGCGACGCCGAGCTGACCGTGCTCGGCTCGGAAGAGCTGATCGGCATCAGGACGCTGTTCGACACTTATGTGCGCTGGGGCGAGGATGCCCGCTTCGAGGTTGCGGTATGGGACAACGCCGGCAACCGGATCGCCCGTGACGGCCTGGCCTGGAACCTGGTGCGCGAGAGTTATGACTGGCGCTGGTGGGACGACGGCGGCAACTGGCGCTACCGCGGCTTCCTGTGGGACGAGCTGGTAGCCAGCGGCAACCTGGATGCCGGGGCCGACGGCTTTGCCCGCCTGGCCCAGCAGATCGACTGGGGCCGCTACCGCCTGGAAGTCTACGATCCCGAAACGGGTGCGGCGACCAGCGTGCGGTTCCGCTCAGGCTGGAACCGCGGGCCGGTCGCAGGCGACAGCCCGCCGGACCGTGTCACCGTCACCCTGTCCCAGGAATCCTACGTTCCAGGCGATACCGTGACCGTGTTCATCGATCCGCCGTTCGATGCGGAGGTGGCGCTGGGCGTGATGGACGACAGCGTGATCGAGATGCGCTTCGTGAGCATCCCCGAGGACGGCGCCGAGGTGACGCTGACCGTGGCGGAAAACTGGGCGCCGGGCGCCTATATCGTCGCCTCGGCCTATGGCGCCCCCGATCCCCTCGTGCCCTCGATTCCCCAGCGCGCCGTGGGGGTGGCCTGGATGAGCGTCGAGCGCGGCGGCCAGGAACTCGATGTCGCGATCGATGCGCCCCAGACCATCACGCCCGACCAGACCGTGGAGATCGCCGTCGGTGTGCGCAAGGCCGGGGACGACAGCGCCTATGTCGTCCTGGCCGCCGTCGACGACGGTATCCTGCAGCTCACCCGCTACACCGCTCCCGATCCCTCGGCCTGGTATCTGGGCCAGCGCCGCCTCGGCGTGGCGATCAGCGACCTCTACGGCCATCTGATCGACGCTACGGGCGCCGCCACGGGCGAGGTCCGTTCGGGCGGCGATCGCATGGGCGCCGGCCTGGGCGATGCCCTTGCCAAGCGCTCAAGCAAGGTGGTGGCGCTGTTCTCGGGAATCGTGCCCGTGGTCGATGGCGTGGCGATCGTTCCCCTGGCCGTGCCCGATTTCAACGGCCGCCTGCGACTGATGGCGGTGGCGTGGTCGGCGGGTGGCGTCGGCCAGGCCGAAACGACCATGACGGTCGCGGCCCCCGTGGTAGCCGATCTGGTGCTGCCGCGTTTCCTGGCGCCCGGCGACAGCGCGCTGGCCTCGCTGGCCATCGACAACGTCTCCAGCCCGGCAGGCAGCTACCGCTTCCAGCTGATCGCGGAAGGCCCCGTCAGCATACGCGAACCCGCCACGGTGCTGGCCGACCTGGCACAGGGCCAGCGCATCGATGCCGGTTTCCGCCTGCAGGCCGATGCTCTGGGTGCGGCGCGCATGACCCTGGCGGTCAGCGGCCCCGACGATTTCTACCTGGAGCGCAGTTGGGATCTTGCCGTGCGCGCGCCCTCGAACGTGACGACGCAGCGCCGCCTGGTCGATCTGGCGCCGGGCGCCTCCTACATGGTGACTCCGGCCCTGACGGCAGGATTCCTGGAAGGCGATCTCTCGCTCTCCCTGATCGCCGACACCAGCCCGCCCATCGATACCGCCAGCCTGCTGCGCTGGCTCTACCTATACCCCTATGGCTGCGCCGAGCAGACGACCAGCACGGCCCTGCCCATGCTCTACATCGACCGGCTCGACGCCGAGGGTGCGATCATCGACCTCAGCCGCGCGGACATCGACAAACGGATCAATGATGCCATCCGCCGCCTGGCAGCCATGCAACGCGCCGACGGCGACTTCGGCCTGTGGTCATGGCGCAGCGCGGGTTCGACCTGGCTGACGGCCTATGTCACCGACTTCCTGGCTCGCGCGCAGGAGAACGGCTACTTCGTGCCGCAATCGACCCTGACCAACGCCTATGAAGCACTGCAGCGCGCGGTCGACGACAGCTACGACACCATCAACGCCAGGGCCTATACCCTGCACGTTCTGGCACGCGGCGGCCAGGGTGATGCCTATGAGCTGGCCTATGCCGCTGACCGACTGAGCCGCGCCGGTCTTTCGCCTATCGGCCGTGCCCTGCTCGCCACAGCCTTCGCCGAACTGGGCGACCCGGCCCGCGCGCGCGAAACCTTCGACGCGGATGCCCCCGAAGAGGAGGAGGGTTACGACCACGTGACCTACGGTTCGCCCTTGCGCGATTCCGCCATGGCCACAGCCCTGCTGCTGGAAAGCGGCGTCGCCTCGCCCGCGGAGATCATTGCCCTGACGCGCGATGTCGCCCGACGCTACGAAGGCCGCCGCTGGACAAGCACCCAGGAGAAGGCCTGGCTGGTGATTGCCGCCGCAGCAGTACAGTCGGATGCACCGGTGGCCGTGGAGATCGGCGGCACCCTGATCGAGCGGGACGGCGCGGTGCAGCAGCCCCTGGTCTGGTCGCCCTCGGGCGGTGCCACGACCATCGCCAACCGGGGCGAGGCACCGCTTTACCTCTCGCTCTCCTGGACCGGCTATCCGCGGGCCGATGCGCCGGCCGAAGCCGACGGCTTTGCCATCGAACGCAGAGTCTACGACATGCAGGGTAACCCCATTGAGGCCGCGAGCCTGGCCCAGCACAGCCGCGTCGTCGTCCTGCTGGAGGTCAGCGTGCTTGATGGGCTGACTCATGAGGCCATGGTCGTCGATCTGCTACCGGCCGGCCTGGAGCTGGAGAATGCCCGGCTGGAGGGCAACATCGAGACCAGCGAACTGGCATGGCTGCCGGAACTGGCCGAACCCGAGCGGGTGGAGCTGCGCGACGACCGCTTCGTCGCCGCCCTGGAGATCGACAGGACCGATGGCGCCGTGTGGCTTGCCTACATTGCCCGCGCGGTGACACCGGGGCGTTACGTGGTGCCCGCACCCTTTGTCGAGGACATGTACCGGCCCTACTACTTTGCCCGCGGAGAGGCCGGCGCTCTCGATATCACTGCCCCCTGACGGCAGCGCCATGACGCTACCCAGACGAAAGGGGCTGATCGCGGCGGCATGGAGTGTCGCCACCCTGCTCCTTGGCCTTGCCGCCATCGATCGGGCGGCACCGCCCGATCTGTCACGCGCCGCGACCCAGACCCACACCGTGGAGGCGCGCGACGGCAGCGTGCTGCGCGCCTTTCTGGCCAGCGACGGCATGTGGCGCCTGCCCGCGAGCGTGGCCGAGGTCGATCCGCTTTACCTCGCCATGCTGAAGGGCTGGGAGGACCAGCGCTTTGACGCGCATCCCGGCGTCGACCCGCTGGCGATTGCGCGCGCCATGGACCAGGCCGTTTCGGCGGGTCGCATCGTTTCGGGTGCATCAACGCTTTCCATGCAGACTGCACGCCTGCTGGAGCCGCGCGCGCGCACCCTGCTCGCCAAGGTCAGCGAGATGGGACGGGCGTTGCAGCTCGAGCGTGATCTCGGCAAGGACGGCGTGCTGGATCTCTACCTGACGCTGGCTCCATTCGGCGGCAATCTGGAGGGCGTGCGCGCGGCCTCGCTCGCCTACTTCGGCAAGGAACCGGCCGAGCTTTCGCCTGCCGAGGCCGCCCTGCTCGTCGCCCTGCCGCAGTCGCCCGAGCGGCTGCGCCCGGACCGCTTTCCCGAGGCCGCAAGGGCCGCACGCGACCGGGTGCTGGCGCGTGCAGCAGAACTTGGCATCCTCACTGCTGACGAGGCCGAACGCGCCATGGCCGCCGCGGTGCCGACAGGCCGCCTCGATCTGCCATTCCTCGCCCCGCATCTGGCAGAACGCCTGGAGGCGCTTCATCCGCGCGCCACGGCCATTGCCACAACCATTGATGCCGGGTTGCAGGCAACCATCGAGCAGATGATCGCAATGCGCCTGCCAGCGGCCGACCCGCGGGCCACGCTCGCCATCATCGTGGTCGACAACGCAACGATGGAGGTGCTGGCCCAGGTCGGCGCCTGGGACTATTTCGATGCAGGCCGCCAGGGCATGGTCGACATGACCCAGGCGATCCGTTCACCCGGCTCGACTCTCAAACCCCTGATCTATGGCCTGGCTTTCGACCGCCGCCTGCTCCATCCCGACACCCTGATCGAGGACCGCCCGCGCAACTTCGCGGGCTACCGCCCGGTCAACTTCGACGGTGGCTTTGCCGGCATGGTGCGCGTGCGCGAGGCGCTGGCCTGGTCGCTCAACGTGCCCGCCGTCGCGGTGCTCGACCGCCTGGGCGCCACTGGCTTTGACACCGCGCTGGCCGATGCCGGCATCCGCCTGGTCTATCCCGCCGGGGCCAGCGGGCCCAGCCTGCCGTTGGCCCTGGGCGGCGTCGGCGTCACGCTTTCGGATCTCACCATGGCCTATGCCGGCATCGCCAACGGCGGCATGGTGCGCCCGCTGGTGACCCTGCTGGAGGATGGAGAGCAGATGGAGGGCACGGCGCTGATGGCGCCGTTCGCAGCCTGGTACCTGGCCGACATCCTGCGCGAGGCGCCGCGCGCCGGCGGCTTCGTGCAGGACGGCAGCGCACGGCCCATCGCCTTCAAGACGGGCACGTCCTATGGCTACCGCGATGCCTGGACGGTCGGTTTCACGCGGGAACACACCATCGGCGTCTGGGTCGGCCGAGCCGACGGCAGCCCGTGCGCCGGCTGTGTCGGCATCGACACCGCCTCGCCCATCCTGCTTTCGATCTTCGACCTGTTTCCCGGTGACAACGATCCCGCCGCCAACCCGCCCGAGGCGGTCACTGCCATGGCAAGCGCCAGGCTGCCTGCCTATCTCGCCCGCTTCGACCGGGGCGCGGAAGCCAACGGGCCGGAGATGTCCTTTCCCGTCGACGGCGCGCGCCTGCGCCTGGCATGGGACGACGGCGCGGCCCAGCCCATGCCGCTGCGCGTCGATGGCGGCCAGGCGCCCTTTGCCTGGTTCGTCAATGGCACGCCAGTGTCCGCAGACCGACGGGGCGACGCCACATGGGTGCCCGACGGCAACGGCTTTGCCGCCATCACCGTCACCGACGCCATGGGGCGCTCGGCCCAGGCCGAAGTCTTCGTGGAAATCGTGGGACGTCCGTGAACCTGTTCAAGCGTTGGATCCGCAGAATCGGATTCAAGGAGGCTTGGCAAGGGGTTACGCCGAATCGGGCTTGTTTCGCAGAAGACCCTGACTCGCTGGCAGCCGCCGTCCGTCGCACACAATCCGTCATCCCGGACAAGGCGCGAAGCGCCGTAGAGCCGGGGTGACGCCATCTCTTCGGGCTGACCGCAGCCTCAACCCTCCAGGGCGTCTAGGACCAGCTTGTGGAAGAAGTGGGCGGCGTGTTCGCCTTCGCCGCTGCGGGCCTCATCGACCATGAAGCGGCCCTGGTCGTAGCCCTTCGAAACCAGGCCGCGTTGCACGCTTTCGCACAGCTCCATGTCCTCAACGCCCAGGATGTTCTGCAGGTAGTTCTGGCGCTCGGGAATCTCCGGCTCGCCGCCGACGGCGAAGCGGTCGTTGTGAAAGGCCGTGCGGCCGGGCCCCTGGGGCACGACATTGGTGATCATCACGTCGCCGCGGCCGGGCAGCATGTTGATCGTGGTGGTAGGCCAGAGATACCAGAAGTAGGCCCGGTCGATGCTGTCCTCTTGTGTCAGCTTGTAGGCGCTGTTGTCGGCGTGGATCTTCGGACCGATCTGCAGCGCGGTGATGCCGTCGGTGCTGTTCTCGTAGGCCGGTATCTCGATCATGTCGGCAAAGGCCGGATGGGCCGTGGCGCAGTGGTAGCACTCGACATAATTGTCGACGACGACCTTCCAGCCCGCCTCGATCGGCCGGCCGCCGAAGTCATAGGAATTGGTAAACTCCAGCGCGTCCCAATGGGGCACGTTGGCGCGGAGATCAGCCTCGAGGTTCGGCGCCTGCTCGGCCAGCGGCGCCGCGTCGGGGTCGAGGTTGACGAAGACAAGGTTCGCGAGAGTTTCGACGCGAACCTGCGGCAGGGTGAAATCGGCCTTGTCGAAACCCTTCACGTTTTCGCAGTTACGCGCGGTGCGCAGCTTGCCTTCCAGGTCGTAGGCCCACGCGTGATAGGGGCAGGTGATGACCGCCTTGAGGTTGCCCGTGCCGGTCAACAGCTCGTGCGCCCGGTGCTGGCAGACGTTATAAAACGCGCGCAGTTTAGCGTCGCGGCCGCGCACCACGGCCACGTTCTGATCGACGATCGCGGTGGTGGCGTAGTCGCCGGCCTTTGCGATCTGGCTCTCGTGGCAGACATAGATCCAGGAGCGATAGAAGATCTTCTCCTTCTCGGCCTGCCAGATCGCCGGATCGGTGTAGTAGCGCGACGGCAGCGTCCAGGAACGCTCCGCATCCTCGCTCAACGGCCTGGCAAATTCCGCCCGCACCACATTGTCCTGCGCCATCGTGCCCTCCTCGCCACGGGCCGCACCCCTGCGGCCGCTATACAAACGTATAATCGGCCGTGCGGCAGCGTTAAGCGGACCGCAGGGCGGCAAAGCGCAGGCGCACGTAATCGGCCGTCCAGCGACCTTCGTCGTCGCACAGGGCCGGGCGCAGCAGCTTCACCGTCTCGGCGAGCGCGGCCTCTCGCTCGGCCTCCGGCAGGGCGGCCAGAAAGGGATTGGCGAAAGTCTTGAGCCA
This sequence comes from uncultured Rhodospirillaceae bacterium, assembly GCA_937880925.1. GTDB lineage: Bacteria > Pseudomonadota > Alphaproteobacteria > SP197 > SP197 > CALGGB01. Next base: position 11,996 of record CALGGB010000264.1, read on the forward strand.
GCCCGCCATGCCCGTGGGCAGCGGCGTGGGGCGCGGTACCAGAGCGATCGTCTCGACGAGAAAGCCTGCGGCCTCCAGCCGGGCGCGATAGGCTTCCGGCGTGGGATAGAACCATGGGTGCCAGGCCATGACGTCGATCCCGCGGCGGTCGAGCACAGCGGTGAGCGCCGTGACGATGGCCGCGACGTTGCCATGGCCGCCGAACTCGCCGACGAAGCGGCCGCCGGGCTTCAGCGCACGCCGGACACCGGCGACGACGCCGTCGGCATCCTTCACCCAGTGCAGCACCGCATTGGTGAAGACGGCATCGAAGCCGCCGTCGAAGTCGAGACGGGCAGCGTCTGCGACATGGGCATCGAGCCCTTTCTGCTTTGCCGAGGCGATCATTTCAGGGCTGGAGTCGACACCGACCACTGCGGCCCCCGCCGCGACCAGTTCCACCGTCAAGGCACCATCGCCGCAGCCCAGGTCGAGGATGCGCTCGCCAGCCCTCGGCGCCAGCAGGTCGAGCACGGGGCGGCCCAGCACGGGCACGAACCCGGCGTTGGCCTGATAACCTTCCGCGTTCCAGGTCTGCTCGCTCATCGGGGTCTCCTCTTTTGCGCAGCGGCGGGTATCATCGCCGACGTCACCGGACAAGCGCGAGGGGGAAAACGATGGGCCAGGGCATGATCGTCAGTCTGCAGCCGGATGCCGTGGAGGCCGGGGCACGGGTACTGATGGCCGGCGGCAATGCGGTGGACGCGGCGATTGCCTGCGCCTTCGTGCAGACCGTGGTCGATCCGCTGATGTGCGGCATCGCCGGTTTCGGCAGCTTGCATGTGCTGATGCCCGCCAGCGGCACCCACGAGATCATCGACTTCCATGGCCGGATGCCGGCCGCCGCGACGCCGGAGATGTGGCAGGACCGCATCCTGGGCGAAACCGAGGACGGCTTCGGCTTCATCCTGAAGGGCGCGGTCAACGACATCGGCCACCAGTCGATCACGACGCCGGGCACCCTGAAGGCGCTGCACGAAGCTCACGGTCGCTGGGGCAGCCTGCCCTGGGGCGTGCTGGTGGAACCCGCGATCCGTTCGGCCGCCGACGGCTTCATGGTGAGCCCGGGCGTCCACGGCTACTGGGTCTCGCCCGACCGGCCGGGCCGCACGACGGTGCTGGAGCGCCTGCGTTACAGCGCCAGCGGGCGGACGATCTACTGCGACGAGAAGGGCGCCCCCCGGGGCATCGGCGCGGTGGTGAAAAACCCCGACTACGCGGCAACCCTGACGGCCATCGCCGAACAGGGTGCGGCGCCCTTCTACAGCGGCGCCATCGCCCGGCAGATCGACGCCGACATGGCCGCAAACGGCGGCCTGATGACCGCCGCCGACCTCGCCGCCTACGAGACCGAGACGGCCCCGCCCCTGTGGGGCAGCTACCGCGGCCTCGACATGGCGACCAACCGGCCGCCGGGCGGCGGCATCATGCTGGTCGAGATGCTCAACATCCTGGAGCACTTCGACCTTGCGGCCATGGGCCACAATAGCGCCGAGTATATCCGCACGGTGGCCGAGGCGATGAAGGTCGCCACCGCCGACAAGGATGCCCATGTCGGCGACCCCCGCTTCTACGACGTGCCGGTGGAGCACCTGACCTCGAAGGACTATGCGGCCGAGAAGGCCGCCGCCATCGCGCGCGGCGAGAAGGCCCATGTGCCGCGCCTGGGCCTGCCGGAATCGCCGGGCACCACCCATGTCACCGTGGTCGACGGCCAGGGCAACATCGTCACCATGACCCATTCGCTGGGCATGATGTCGGGCGTCATCACCGACGGCCTGGGCTTCATGTACAATGGCTGCATGAGCGTCTTCGATCCGCGGCCCGGCCGCGCGGGATCAATCGCTCCGGGCAAGGCGCGTTTCTCCTCGATCTGTCCGACCATCCTGTTCGACAAGGGCCGCCCCGTTCTGGCGCTCGGCGCACCCGGCGGCACACAGATCGCCATGGGCGTGCTGCAGGTGATCCTCAACGTCGTCGACTTCGGCATGACGCCCCAGGAGGCCGTGCTGGCGCCGCGCTTCTCGGCGACGAGCGACGCGATCAACGTGACGGCGCGCATCCCCAGTTACGCCCACGCGCCGCTGGAGGAGCAGGGCTACACGGTGGTGCGGAGCCCGTTCAGCTACGAGATTGCCGCGGTGCAGGCGATCGGCTTCGACGCGGACGGCAACCCGTCCGGCGGGGCGGACATGCCCTATGGCGAGGGCATGGCGCTGGCGGTGTGATGGCGCTGGCGCCCCGGTGCCGGCGGCGCGATCCGGGTACGCGGACCTGAGGTCAGTGGCGCTTCCAGCCGAAGAAGATGAGCGCGATGCCGATCGCGAAGGGGAGCCAGAACAGCAGCAGGGCCTCGCCGGTGAGCCAATCGATGGACGGCTTGTTGTTGCTGGTCGACCAGCTCGCGGCCATGCCGTTGAGATAGATCCACACAAACAGGGCGCCGCCGGAAATCGCGGCCCCCAGCAGCATCAGGAAAATGCGCATCGGCAGAACCTCCGCTGTCGCCCGCCTCCGTGGGCCCGCAGAGCATGCACCTTGCGCGCGCCCGGCGTGGTGTCGGCCGTCACGGCAGCCTGATGTAGCGCGTCGCCTTCACGGTCTCGCGCAGCAGGTCCAGCGCCACGTCGAGACCCTCGGCCTCAAGGCCGCGGCGATAGGTGGCAAAGGCGGGGCGGTTGAAGCGGGGGGCGCCGGCGATGCGGCGCAGGGTACCGGCCTCCATGTGCGGGCGGGCGGTGCGCATGGGGAAGTAGCCGAGACCGCCGTTCTGCAGCACGTAGGAAAGCGCCACCGCGCCCAGGCTGAAACGCAGGCCGGGCACCGGCGCGTCGGTGAAGGCGATGGCGTGGGCGGCGCGGAACTCCGGCCCCCAGTCGACAAAGACATAGGCCGGATCGGCGACACTGCGCTTGCCCGGCAGGTTGGAGACCAGCACCAGGTCCTCGTCGAACAGGTGCTCGGCGACGAGCTCGGCCTCCGTGCGCGCGGCGTAGGTGACGGCGATGTCGAGCAGGCCGCTGGCGAGCTGGCTGTGCAGGTCTTCGGGCTGGTCGATGATCGCCTGCACGGCAAGGTCGGGACGCTCGGTGCGCAGGCGGTGGATCCAGCTCGCCAGGATGTTGTCCCACAGACTGTGCTGGCCGCCGACGTTGAGCACGGCGGAGATCTCCTCGGGCAGCGAGATGTCCTGCTGGGCCTGGCGCAGGGCGCGGACCATGGTGCGGGCGTGGCCCTCGAAGCGGCGGCCCGCCGAGGTCAGGGTGCAGCCGGCCCGGTTGCGGATGAAGAGGTACTGGCCGAGGCGCACCTCCAGCTCGCGAATCCGCGCGCTGATCGTCGACTGGGTGACGTTGAGGCGGTCGGCGGCGCGCACGAAATTGCCCTCGTCGACGATGGCGAGGAAGCTTCTGATCTGTTCGAGGTCCATCTTTTCCGGACTCCGGTGGCGGCGCGCCGCAGGCGGCCCCTGCCCGCAACGCGAGCATTTCCAAGCATCTGACGCCGCGGGAGCCCCATTATATCGACAGGTTCGATATTAAACTGCATAGAAATTCGCTTTCCTGCAGCAAGTGATTCACCAGATATTGCGTTGTCGGCACTACCGCCGATTTCCTGGGAAGGAAGCTCAGACCATGGCCGCTGCCAAGAAGCCCGCTGCAAAGCCTGCCGCCAAGCCCGCTGCAAAGCCTGCCGCGAAGAAGAAGAAGTAACAACCCGCTGCCGGTTCGCCGGCTTCGGTTTGTCTAAGACACGGCCCTTGCTGGAAACGGCGGGGCCGTGTTCTGTTTGAGGGGTCTGGACACAAGGGCTTGTGTGCCATGGATGTGACCCCGCTCACCGCCGGCTTCGGCGCCCGTATCGACGGCATCGATCTTTCCCGCCCGCTTGACCAGCCCGCCATGGCGGCCCTGCGCGAGATCTGGCTGGCGCGCGGCGTGATCCTGCTGCGCGGTCAGGCGCTCTCTCCCGCCGACCAGGTCGCCTTCAGCCGCAGGCTGGGCGAACTGGAGCCGCCGCCGGCAAGCGAGGCCGGCACGCGGGAGGAGCTGGGCGGCCAGCCGATCTGGTACATCTCCAACGTCATGGAGGACGGCCGCGCCATCGGCAGCCTGGGCAACGCCGAGGCCGAGTGGCACACCGACATGTCCTACCTGCCCGAACCGCCCAGCGCGAGCGTGCTCTACGCCCGCGAGGTGCCCGATCGTGGCGGCAACACCAGCTTCTGCGACATGGCCGCGGTGCTCGACGCCCTGCCCGGCGACCTGCGCCAGGCGATCGCGGGGCGGATGCTGCGCCATGACGCCAGCATGACCAGCGCCGGCGAGCTGCGCCGGGGCGCGCAGGCTGTCACCGATGTGCGCAACACGCAGGGCGCGGTTCACCCCATCGTGCGCACCCACCCGGAGACCGGGCGGGCGAGCCTTTACCTCGGACGGCGGACCAACGCCTATATCGAAGGTTTCGATGTATCGCAGAGCGAGGCATTGCTCGACGCCCTGTGGGCCTTCGTGCGCGATCCCCGTTTTGCCTGGGAGCATGTCTGGCGCGCGGGCGACTTGCTGGTGTGGGACAACCGCTGCCTGATGCACCGCCGCGATGCCTTCGATGCCGGCGCACGGCGCATCATGCTGCGGACCCAGGTCAAGGGCGACCGGCCGCACTGAGGGGGCTCTCCCCGGTCGCCGCTCCACTCTCCTCTCCCCCTCTCCAACGTTGTCATCCTCCGGCTTGACCGGAGGATCCATGCTGTGACGCTCCTTCCGCGCGACACCGAGGGCGCGCCTGCGTCGAGGTCACAGCATGGATGGTCCGGTCAAGCCGGACCATGACATGGGGTGTAGTGTGGGGGGCTATGCGGGCCTGCCGTCGCGAGGTGCGTGGCACGCTTCAGCCGACAGCGATCCGGCCCCGCCGGCGGCGCGTAAGGAGGCCATCGTCAGCCCCACCGGAAGCCCGCCATGTATGTCTCCGTCACCGGACTGCGCCTGAGGCGGCCGTGGCATGCGCCCGTGTTCTGGTGGCATGCGATCCCCAGCATGACCCAGGCGCGGCGGGCAGAGGGCAACCTGTTGGCGCAGACGCGGATGGTCGACGGTGTGCGCCACACCCTCACGGTGTGGCGCGACGTTGCCGCGATGCGCGTCTATCTCGCCAGCGGCGCCTATGCGAAAGCCATGGCCGCCTTCCACGGCATCGCCACGGGCACGGTCCACGGCTACGAGAGCGACACCCTGCCCGACTGGGAAACGGCGCTGGACCTGTGGCGCCGCCACGGCCGCCAGGCCGGCGCGCGCCCCTCCCCTACCAGCGGCGCTTGACCGCGTCGGTCAGCAGGCGGGCGCCGGTTTCGGTCACGACCACGGTTTCCTCGAAGTCGCCGGTGTAACCCTGGCGCGAGAGGCCGCGCTCGACGCAGAGCACCATGCCGGGCTGCAGGGTCTCCGGGCTGTCGAGCGTCAGCCAGGGCGAATCCCAGCCCATGCCGACGCCGTGGCCCATGGCCGCGAAATCGGCCGACATGGGAAAGTCGAGCGCCTTCTGCTTGGCGAACGCCGCCTCGGCAATCACACCCACGGGCTTGCCCGGCTTGATGGCGCCGATGCCGGCCTCGACGACGGCGATGGCGGCCTCGAAGGCCTCGATCTCGGCGGGGGTGCTGTGGCCCACGGGCTTGGAGCGGGCGAGGTCGAAGTAGTAGCCGTTGACGACGCCCGAGAGGCCGATGTGGAACCACTCGCCGGCCTCGACCGGGGTGTCGTCCTTGAAGGTGGGGAAGCTGTGGTAGACCGACTTGGGGTCGTTGCCGCCGCGCCCGGAGCCGATGAAGGAGTTGTAGAGCAGGCCGGCCTCACTGGTCAGCATGTCGAAGCCGATCTTCATGATGTCGCGGTGGGTGACGCCGACCTCGACGGCATCGAGCATGGCGTCGATTGCGCGCGAGCCGACCCAGGAGGCGTGGTGCATCAGGGTGATCTCGGCGGGCGACTTCACCATGCGCACGCGGTTCATCAGGGCATCGGCATCGGGCCAGGTCACGTCCGGCAGGGCGGCGTGGAGCTTGCGGTAGGCCGAGAGCGGCAGGATGTCGGCCCCGGCAAGGCCGATGGTGGCCGCCGAAAGCCCGGCATCGGCGATCACCTTGGCCAGGGTGCCCAGGCCATCGTCCTCGACCAGGATGGCATCGACATGGTCGGCGTCCTCGCCCTCCGGGTGCATGTCGGCGACCAAGGTGGAGGCCCCGTCCGGCGCGATCAGCACAAAGGCATGGCCGCGCCCGGACCAGTGGCCCTCCTCATCGGGGATGTAGGGGAAGGAGGTGTAGAAGTTGGTGGCGTACTTGACGTTGGCGTAACGGTCCGCCGTGCCGCCGCCGCGCGCCACCAGCAGCAGGCCATCCATGCCCTGCCCCTGCGCCGCCTCCAGCAGGCGCGCGCGGCGCTGGGCGAACTCGGCGGGCTGAGGCCAGGTGATCTGGGGGCGTGGGGACATGGGAGGGGCCTCTGCTGCGCGGGGAGTTGGGGGCGCGGAGGCTAGGGCGGATGGGGTGGAGGCGGCAAGGGTGGTGAGGCAACGTCAGGCGTGCGGGCGAGGCCATGGTGGCGTGGGGTGATTAAGTAAACTGTCACCGTAATTCAGACCGCAACGCGTCAATTCGTTAGTGCGAGGCACTCCTCGTCCGGTCGTCGAACATCGGGAGCAAACTGAATTGACCAGAAATCGGAAAGCGCCCCGGGCGGGAGGCCCAAGGCGTCGATCTCTGCCTGATGCGTTGCCCGGCAGCTATCGACTCTGTCCTGCGACCGCCTGCCCGTCAGGCCACTGCCGAGCCACTGCTCCGTCACCATGTCGCAGGCATACCACGAGTAGAGAGCCGCACCAGCCTTCCGCAGGTCGTTCATCCTCGCTTCATCGAGGCCATAGCACGTCGCGATGTAGTCTTCGGCCTCTTGCCGGGCGCGGTGATCATTTCGGGAGCGCCAGTCGCCATAGGCATCGTCGACAGCCTCGATCATCAATCCTCCCGTCCATGCCCATATACGCGGGCCATACTCGATCCCCATAGCGACAAGTGCCGCTGCGCATGTAACGGCGACCAGCCGCTGGAGCATGGCTGGCGTCACGGTCAACTGCCAGTAGGAATTGAGTGTATTGTTACCGCAATCCTCGCGAGTCGCATCCGTTCATTCAAAGCTAAGTAAACTGTCACCGAAATTCGCGTCCGACGACGAAGCTTCGGCTCCGATTGAGCAAACTATCGCTGCGGTTCCTTGCGGCTGATCTAATAGGCGCGCCAACTCAACCTCGTTTGGGGTCATATTCCCCGGCGTAAAAATCGTCGAAGGTGCGGAAGAGGCGCGTGTTTACCCGCTCGATCCAGTCCGTCGTTCCCCTGATGTTTTCGTCGTAGGCGTCGATCCGCTCCAGCCACATCCGAAACGGACGGATTGTAAAATTCAAGACTGGGGCCATGAAGCGTATATCGGCCGGATGGTAGTCGGTGAATGCCGAAAAGGTGCCGTCGTCATTACGGACAAGGCCCCAGTCCATCGATTCATTCCAAGAACCGTGGATCGACTCCGACATGATGCCATAAGTTGAAGCGTAAAGATCGTCATGTTCGATCTCCGCGAATATCGTCCGAAAGTTTTTTCCTTGCAGCTTCCAGCCGTTCTTCTTCTGCGCGGCGAAGTCATCTTTCGTCAGGCCCTCGAAATCCATTTTCTCGCGCACGGCGACGAGAAGACGTTTTCCCGCTTTCGTATCGAAGAACGGCGACCCGCACTCCAGATCACGCAAAATACGCAGGCGATCTTTGTAGGAGCATTTCCGGTAGTCGACGACAGCATCGGGTCCGTTGAGCATCAGATAGGTCGCGATGATAGAGGCTTCGATCATAGGGCGCTCGAGAACACCTATGATCTCAGCGTTATCCTGCTCGTAGTATTTCACAACTTCCTTCACGAGCTTTGATATGCGTACGAGCAGCCCGAGAATGGGCGCATCGTCGATCGAGAAGCCGTTCGGATTCCGGTCGACATTCTTCAACCGCGTTAGCGCGTCGTAGAGATGGCCGACATCCTGATAAAAGGTTAGGGAAAACTCATGCAGTCCAGCCATAGAGCTAAAGCAGCGGTCGATATAAGCGGGCTGATATTTGGTCGTGATCTTGAATAACTCGTCCATTGATCGCGAATTTTTCATCTATGCTGTTTTGGAATATTGATCGTAGACTCATAGGCGCGCAACCAGAGCCGCACCGAGGCGGACAGCGAATTACGGAATTACGGTGACAGTTTACTTAATTCCGATAGCGTCCGCCTGCTTGCTTCGGTTCAGTCGGGATTGAGTAAACTGTCACCGTGATCCATTTTCTCGAACGCGCGCGCCGTCATCGTCGTCTGCTCTACCCCGCCCCCATCAGGATCTCCCCCAGGTCGCGCAAGATGCGGCGTTCCTCCGGGGCGACGACGCCGTCGGCGTCGACCACCTCGACGGCGGCGCGGGCAAGCTCGAGGGCGTCATCGGGGGTGGCGGCGAGCCGGCCGATGGCGGCGGTGAAGTCGTCGAAGTCGGGGCGCAGCAGCGCGATGCGGCGGGCGGCGGCCGTGGCGTCAAACGCCACGTCGCCGGCGCGGCGGGCCAACACGCCGGCGATGGCCGCCTGCTCGCGGTCAGCGTAGTCGCCGTCGCATCGGGCGAGGAAGGCGAGCGCCAGCACCACGTCGGCGGAGCGGGCGAAGGCCACGTCGAGGCCCTTGGTCGCGGCATCGGCCTCGCCCGCGATCAGCAGGTCGTCGAGCAGGAAAGCGCTGGCGTTTTCGTAGACCTGGCCGTCGAGCGGGGTCACCACCTCCTCGATGCGGTCGATGCGGAAGCAGCGCATGGCGCCGCGCTGGTGGCAGAGACCGCGCAGCCAGTACCCCTCGGCCGTGCGGCCGACAGCACGCACCGTCACCTGGCGCGTGCTGCGGCGGCCCCGACCATCGACATAGACCAGCTCGATCAGCATCGGCTGGGTCGAGGGCCAGGAGGCCGCCTCGGGGAGGTCGGCGTCGTCGTCTTCCTCTGGCAGCACTGGGGCTCGGCGCGGCGCGGGGAGCCGCTCGGCCGCCGTGCGCAGTGTGTCGCCGTGGGCGGCGAGCGTGGCCGCGATCTGCTCGGCGACTGACACGGGACCCGCCCTCACGTCCCGTGCAGGTGAAACACCTTGTTCGCGATCAGCCACTTCCCGTCGGCCTTGATCAGGGTGAAGAAGTCGGTGAAGCGGCGGCCGGCCCATTGGTCGAGTTCGAGGCGGATGGTGGCCGCCGTGTTGGCGATGTCGATGGCGGCGATGTGGGCCTTCAGCTCCGGGGCGGGGCCGCGCTTGTCGGTGCGGTCGAAGAGCTCCTGGATCGGGGCGATGAAGGAGGCGTCGGCCATGGCGCCCATGATCCAGGCCTCGTCGCGGAAGGCCTTTTTCATGGTCTTGCCGCTGCCGGCGCGGGCGCCGTCGATGTAGTGCTGCACCACGGCGGCGATGGCGTCGTATTCGGCGATATCGGCGGAACCGGTGTTCATGGTGTGCTCCCTGGGGTGGCGGTGGTGGGGCGACTGTAGCGGAAATGCGGGGGTGCGACAGGGGGGTGAGGCTCCTCCCCCTCTCCCCTTGTGGGAGAGGGTTGGGGTGAGGGGTTTTACGCGCGGGAGCGCGGAAGAGAGTCGTTGTGCGGGCGGTTGCGCCGCTTACCCCTCACCCAGCTTCGCCTAGGCACGGCCTTCGTCCGCGCCAAGGCTGCGCAACCCTCTCCCTCAAGGGGAGAGGGGAAGTGGTGGCGGGGGTCAGGGCTTCAGCGAGACCACCAGGCGGCCGGAGGCGTCCTTCGGCAAGTCCATGGTGGTGGTGCGGTCGAGGGCTTGGCCGTCCAGAGTCACCGAGGCGATGCGGGTGGGGTCGAGGTCGGAGAAGCTGATGTGGGCGGGTTTGTCCTGGCGGGGCAGCGTGACGCTGCGTTCGGGGCCGGTGAGGACGGTGTGGGTCAGGCGGCCTCTTGCGGTGGTTTCGAGCAGGGTCGTGCCGGCGGCGGAGACGGTCAGGGTGCCGTCCTGGACGCGCAGGCTGGTGTTGCCGGCGGCGCTGAGGAAGCCGTCGAGGGCGACGTCTTCGCCGGTGTTGTTGAGGGTCCAGCCCTGCCAGGGGGTGACGTCGGTGGTCTCGGCGACGGCGACGTAGGCGAGCAGCGCGCCCCAGGTGTAGAAGAGGTCGGTGTCGGGCTGGTCGTCGGCGCGGCCGGTGACGGCGGAGAAGTTCTCGCCGCAGATGCGGTCCTCCGACCAGTTCAGCATGAAGAGTTCGTGGCAGCGCCGGGCGAACTCGGCGGCGGTGTCGTCGAAGCCGTAGCGGCGCAGGCCCTGGTAGGTCATGAAGTTGAGCGGCGGCCAGATGCGGCCGCGCCAGTAGACGTTGTCATGGAAGGCAGGGTCGTTGCGCGTGCAGGCGGGCGCGACCCAGCGGCCCCAGAACTCCTCCTCGTTGAGCAGGTGGCGCTCCACCAGGTCGCTCGCCTGTTCGGGCGTGGCGGCGCCGCAGGCGAGAGCAAAGAAGCTGGTGGGGGCGAGGCTTTCGGCGAACTTTCCCGACCACAGGCGGTTCGCGAAGATGCGGCGGTCGGGATCCCAGAGGTGGTCGCGGATGCGCGCCTTGAGGCCCTCGGCGCGCGCCGCCATGCGGGCGGCCTTTTCGGTGAGGCCCAGTTCGGCGGCCATCAGCGCCAGGACCTCGCCGTCGAGCGCGACGAAGCTGTTGAGCGCAATGTCCTCGATGTCCATGGTGTGGGCGGCTTCATTGAGCACGGCCTCGTCGTGGATGGGGGAGTTGTCCATCATGGACTCGTCCTTGGCCGCGAGCTTGGTGCCGCGATAGAGGCCGTCGCCCACGGGCGAGGTGCCGTATTCCAGGACGCCGTTGTTGTTGCCGTCGCGCTCGCGCCACCACCATTCGTGGTTGGCCTCCAGCACGGGCCAGCCCTCCTCCAGGAAACGGCGGTCGTTGTGGCGCAGGTGCTGCATCCAGGTGACGAAGCCGATCATGGGCGGCTGGCTGCGGTCGACCCAGGAATCGTTGCCGGTGAGCAGGCAGGGGAAGTTGCCCCATTCCGTGGCGCCCTCGAAGACGGCGCGTTGGTTGTCGTGGGCGACGTCCTTGTCGAAGAGGCCGGCCATGAGGCCGTGATAGACGACATCGTTCAGCCAGACGCCCCAGCCGCCGAACTTCTGGGCGACCCAGTTGCGGCTGAGCTCGGTATAGGGGCGGTCGTTGGCGCGGTCCCAGACGGTGGTCCAGGCGACACAGTCGCGCACCGCATCGAGCGCGCCTTCCAGGCGTCCGGTGTGGGCGGGGGGCAGCGCGGGGGCGGCGCCTTCGGCGAGCGCGGCGTCGGCCCTGGCGGCGGCTTCCCCGCGCGTGGGCGCCCAGGCGAAGGCGACCTGGAAGTCTTTCATTTCCTCCAGGTTGTAGCGCAGGACGCCGAGCTTTCCGGCGGTGCCGCGGGAGGCGAGGTAGAAGTAACCCTTCGCCTCGTATTCGGCCTTCAGCGCATCGAGGCCGTCGTGGAAGGTCGCCATCAGGGGGAAACGCGGGCCCTTCACCAGCACGTCGCCGTCGCCGGTGCAGACGAACATCTCGGTTGTCTCGGGATCGTAGGAAACTTCCGAGCCGTCCTCGCGCCAGAGGCAGACGTTGAGCCAGAAGCGCAGGCCCCATTCACCGTGCCTGAGGGTCTTCCAGCCGATGGTGATGGCGCCGTCGGTCCGCCGCGCCATGGTGACGATAAGGCGCGTGCCGCCGTGTTCGACCTCCAGCGCGATGTGGTCGGGGCTGAGCGTGCGGGGGCCGAGCTTGACGCCGTGACGGTGGCCGGGCGGCAGGCGGGTGAAGGTGGCGTTGGCGTCGGAATAGGCGGTGAGCGCGACATGGGTGCCGCTGGGCAGGTGGATCATCTCTGCCGGGTAGACGGCATCCCAGGTGTTCCACCAGCGGTCGGCGCGAACCTTTTCGTACAACACGTCAGGGCCTCCAGTGGGCAAGGACCTCGTCCGTCGTGCCGATCTCGATCTGGTCCTCGAAGCGGCGATAGACGTGGGCGAGTGCCGCCTCGTGGGAGGCGGGGTTGGAGCCGTGTACGGCGTCGCTCGCCACGATGACGCGGTAGCCGCGGTCCATGGCCGACATGACGGTGCCGAGCACGCAGACGTCGGTCTCCACGCCCGTGCAGATGACGGTGCGGCAGTCCATCTCGTCCAGCATGGCGCAGAACTGGGGGCTCTCGAAGGCCGAGTAGGTCGGCTTGTCGGCGATGCGCGCGGGCGGCACGAAGGACTTCAGCTCGTCCACGATGTCGATGATGTCGGCCCCGGCGATGCCGGTGGTGACGCTGGTCCAGCGTTCGTAATAGGCGCGCCAGTGGCCCAGCGCCTGGTCGGGCGTCTCGGGCGTGGTGAAACGCGTGAAGATGGTGCGCGCCGGGGCGTGTTCGGTGAGCCTCACGATGGCGGGCAGGATCGACGGGATGGAAGCCGTGTGCCAGTCCGTCTTCTCGGCGAACAGGCGCTGGATGTCGATACAGACGTGGACGGCGTCGGCGCCGATGGCCCTGATCTGCTGCATCATTCCTCCACGACGACGGTGTGTTCGGGGGACCATTCCATGACCACGGCCTCGCCCACGCCATAGATGCGCTCGCCGGCGTTCTGGCGGAAGGCGCGCTGGGTGCCCACGGCGGTCTCGATGATGTAGGTGACGCTGGTGCCCGAGAACACGGCCTGGAAGATGCGCCCGGCGATGCGGTTGACGCCTTCGGCACTCGCCTCGGCGCTGAGGCGCACCTTCTCGGGGCGCACGGCAACGACCGCGGGCGAACCCTCGGGGGGCAAGGCGCCGCGCGCGGCAACGGGGCCGGCGCCCTCGACCGCCACGATGCCGTTCTCGACCCGGCCGCGCAGGATGTTGGCATCGCCCAGGAACCCGGCGGCAAAGACCGAGTGCGGGTTCTCGTAGATTTCGTTCGGCGCGCCGACCTGGACCAGCTTGCCCTCGTTGATGATGGCGATCTGGTCCGACAGGGTGAGCGCCTCCTCCTGGTCGTGCGTCACGAAGATGGCGGTGATGCCGACGGCGCGCTGGATCTGCTTCAGCTCGATCTGCATCTCCTGGCGCAGGCGCTTGTCGAGCGCGCCCAGGGGCTCGTCGAGCAGCAGGACCTTGGGTTCGGTAACGAGCGCGCGGGCGAGCGCGACGCGCTGCTGCTGTCCGCCCGAAAGCTGGCGCGGCTTGCGCTGCTCCATGCCGGGCAGGCGCACCAGCTCCAGCATGCGGTGGACCCGCTCGCGGGCGTCCGCGCGGGAGGTGCCTCGCACGGTGAGGCCAAAGGCGATATTGTCGAAGACGCTCATGTGCGGGAACAGCGCATAGTTCTGGAAGACCATGCCGATGTTGCGCCGGTGCGCCGGGGTATGGGCGATGTCCTCGCCGTCGAGCAGGATCTCGCCGGCCTCGGGTTCGACGAAGCCGGCGACGGCGCGCAGCAGGGTCGTCTTGCCGCTGCCCGAGGGGCCGAGCAGAGCGAAGAACCTGCCTTCGGGGAAAACCAGCGAGACATCGTCGAGCGCGCGAACCTCGCCGTAGCGCTTGGTGACGTGGCGGGCCTCGACGACGCTCATCGCTCGCCCCCGAACTTCGACAGGCGGGCGAAGGCCAGCATGATGCCCATGGAAACGAAGATGACGATCGTGGAGATGGCGTTGACCTCCGGCGTGAAGCCCTTGCGGATGGCGGAGAAGATCTCCACCGGCAGCACCGAGGTGCCCGGCGGAGCGAGGAAGTAGGAGATGACGAACTGGTCGAACGATACCGCGAAGGCAAAGAGCGAGGCCGCGACGATGCCCGGCATCAGCACCGGCAGGGAGACGCGCCAGAAGGCCTGCACGGGCGTGGCGCCGAGACTCGCGGCGGCCTCCTCCAGCTCGGGCCCGAAGCTCGCCATGCGCGCGCCCACGACGATGATGACGTAAGGTAGCGAGAGCGCGACGTGGCCCAGCAGCATGGAATGCAGGCCACGCCCGACCCCGGTCCAGAAGAACAGCACCAGCATCGCCGTGCCGATGATCAGCCAGGGAATGGTAATCGGCGGAAACAGCAGAAGCTGCATCACGGTGCGCCCGCGGAAGCGGAAGCGGCCCAGCGCAAAGGCCGCCATGGTCCCGATCACGGTGGCGATGACCGTGTTGGCGACGGCGATCCAGACGCTGTTGAAGCTGGCGGTGAGCAGCCGGTCGTTGCCGGCCAGGGCCTCGTACCACTTGGTCGAGAACTCGAACGGCAGGGCGTAGTGCACGGACTCGTTGAAGCCCATCAGCGCCAGGACGGCGATGGGCAGGTAGAGGAAGACGAGGATCAGCGCCAGGAAGGCGCGGCCCATGCCGTCGGCGAAACGCGGGAGGAGACGGTGGCTCATGGTCTGCACCCCATTTCCCCTCCCCCCTGGAGGGGGAGGGTCAGGGTGGGGGGGAAGCGCGCGCAGCGCGCCAGCGGCGCCGGTGCGTCCCCCCCAGCCCAGCTTCGTCTAGGCGCGCCTGCGGCGCACCAAGTCTTCGCATCCCTCCCCCTCCAGGGGGGAGGGAAAGAGGCAGAGAACCGATCGCCCATCATGCCGTCCTCATGCGGTCTTTGAGGAAGGGATAGGAGACCGCCAGGATGAGCAGGACGATGGCGAGCAGGATGAACGACAGCGCGCCGCCCAGCGGCCAGTTGGAGACCACCGTGAACTGCTCCTCGATCACCGTGCCGATGACCACGCCCTGGGTGCCGCCCAGCAGCTTGGGCTCGAAGAAGGAGCCGATCACGGGCACGAAGATCAGCACGGCGCCGGCGGCAAGGCCCGGGATGGCGAGCGGCAGGACGATGCGCCAGAGGATCGTGAGCGCCGAGGCGCCGAGGCTCCGCGCGGCCTCGATCAGGCTGTCATCGATCGCCTGCAGCGAGAGGTAGCAGGTGAGAATCATGTAGGGCAGGTAGGAGTGGACGAGGCCGATGATGACCGCCGACCAGGAATCGGCGAGATCGATGCTGGGCGCCCCTGGAAAGACGGACTGCACCGCGCTGTCGAGCACGCCGCCGGGGCGCAGCACCACGGTCCAGGAGAAGATGCGCACCAGGGCGTTCGACCAGAACGGCAGCACGATCAGCAGGAACAGCGCCTCGCGCCAGCGCCCCTTGATTCGCTTGGCCAGCACGTAGGCCGCCGGGAACCCCAGAATGAGGCAGATCACGGTGACCTGCAGACCCATCTCCAGCGAACGCCAGGTCAGATCCTGCAGATAGTCCTTGGTGAAGAAGGCTTCGTAGTGCTTGAGCGTGAATTCGGTCTCGTGGCGCCCGAACGGGCCCTTTCTCTGGAAGCTGAACCAGAGCATGGCCGAGAGCGGCAGAAAGATGGTGAGCGTCAGCCAAAGGTACGCCGGCCCTGTAAGGCCGGCGATAGCCCAGCGCCGCCTTGTCTCAGCCCGCATGGGTCTTTGCCCGCATGATGGATCGCCCCCGAAACGAAAACGGGGTCCGCGTTACGGCGGACCCCGCTTCTGGTCAACAACCTACTCGGCGAAGTAGGCCTTGGTCTCTTCCCAGACTTCCAGGAACTCCTCGCGCTTCTCGTCCGAGAGCGGAGCCATGAACTGCAGATGGTCCGTGGCGCCGGGACGCGAGAGCACGACCTTGTTGAAGGCGGTGTCGGGCAGCATGTCCATGGCCGACGGGTTGGCGGAGGCGGGCGCACCGGCCTCGGTATCCCAGCGGACATAGAAGTCGGCGCTGTCCATGTAGTCGATGAAAGCATAGGCCGCATCAAGGTTGGGCGCGTCGGTCGCGATCGAGAGACCGTCAAGCCATGCGATGGCGCCCTCATCGGGAATGAAGAAGCCGACCGGCAGGTTGAACGCCGTGGCGCTGCGCGAGGCCGAACCCGACCAATAGACCGACACGTCGAAGGAATCGGCCGAGAACTCCTTGTTCCACTCGTCCTCCGACGACCAGTAGGTTCGGATCTGCGGCTTCAGCTCCCGCAGCTTCTCGCGGATCAGGTCCATGTCGGCCGGATCGTTCATGTTCTGGCCGGTGGCAATGGCCGCGATGGCGACGTTCTCGACCGAATCGTCACGCAGGCCGACATTGCCGGCGTACTGGGGGTCCCAGAGGATGTCGATCGAGGTGCCCGGGTCGACCTCGGTGGTGTCGTAGGCGATCGAGGTCAGACCCCAGGTCCAGGCGACGCCATAAACCTCGCCATCATAGGAAAGGTCCGGCGCATCGCGCAGGCCGGGCGAGAGGGCGGCGAAGTTCTCCAGCCGCGAGGTGTCGATCGGCTGGATGAGCCCTTCGTCGGCGGCCTGCTGGGTGAAGGCGCTGTTGATCAGGATGACGTCATAGGCGCCCGGGCTGGTGCGCAGCTTGGTCAGCATCTCCTGTTCGGAGTTGAAATAGTCGTGCACCACGGTCACGCCGGTCGCGGCCTCGAAGGTCTCCATGGCCCAGGCCTCGTCGGTGCCGTAGCCCTGCCAGTTGAGCACGTGTAGTTCCTCGGCCTGCGCCATGCCGGCCGAAAGGGCCAACGCCATGGCAGCCGTCGTCAGAAGCCCTGCTTTGCGCATCTTGATGATACCTCCCGGATTTTCATGGTGCGCTGCAGCGAAAGCCCTCCCGCCAGCATGCGCGCTCAAACGCTTGCATGGTGCCCAGACCGAGTCAACGCGAGCGCATGCAGCAGGTCCCCAGGTTGCGTACAATGTTAACAGGAGAAAATGGGTCAGCGATCCTAACCTAAATACGCGGGAGAGGCCGATCGTGGAACGCAAGCTGATCGCAGGCGCGCTGGTCATACCCTCCGATGGCCGGACGCCGCCGATGCGCAACGGCTGGGTGCTGGTCGACGGCGGCCGTATCGCGGCGCTGGGCGACGGCGCGCCACCCGAAGGCGACGATCTCCACCGTATCGACGCCTCGTCCATGGCCGTGCTGCCGGGCCTTGTCGACGCGCATACCCATCTGGGCCCGACAGGGCTTTTCAGGGGCTTTGCCGAGGACCTGACCCACGAGGCCTTCCTGGGACTGGTCTCCCCGATTCTCGACCACGCGGTCGACACGGACGACATGCACGCCGCGGCGCGGCTCGGCGCCCTGGAGTGCCTCAAGGGTGGCACCACCGCGACGAGTGAGCTGGGCTTGGCCATGGAACCCGTCGCACGCGCCATCGAGGAGGTCGGGCTGCGCTGCGCGCTGGGTCCGGACATCTCCGACATCACCAGCCTCAGCGACTATGTGACGGGCGGCGCGAGCTTCGACGCGGCGTTGGGCGAGCGTGCACTTGCCGCAGCGAGCGATGTCTTCGACCGCTGGCACGGCGCCGCCAACGGCCGTCTGACGGTGCGTCTCGCCAACTTCTCCGCGCTGACCTGTTCGCCGGAGCTGCTGCGCCGGACCCGTGCACTGGCCGACGAGAAGCACACGGGTATCGACATCCATGTGCTGACCTCTCCCGATGCCGTCGAACGTGGCCGCGCCCTGTTCGGCAAGGACACCATGGTGGCGCTTGCCGAGCTGGGCTACCTGGGCCCCGACGTCAGCCTTGTTCACCTGCTCCATCCCACAGCAGCCGATATTGCCGCGGTGGCCGCGAGCGGCGCGGTGATGGTGCAGTGCCCGATGGCCTATGCGAAGGCAGGCCAGGTGTCGCCCCTCAAGTCCATACGCGATGCCGGCGTTCCCATAGCCGTGGGCAGCGACTGGCTCACCATGGACATGTGGCAGCAGATGCGCTGCGCGATGATGCTGGCGCGGATCGAGGCCGGCGACAGCCCGGTGGTCGACGCCCGGACCGTGCTCGAGATGGCAACGATCGGTGCCGCCCGTGCCTTGGGCCTGGAGAGCGAGATCGGTTCGCTTGAGCCCGGCAAGAAGGCCGACCTGATCCTGGTCGACCTCGATCAGCCGCACTTCGCACCGCTCGGTGCTGCCTGGGACCCGGTCAAGACGCTGGTGCACAACGCGACCGGGCGCGACATCCGCATGGTGATGGTCGACGGCCGAATCGTGGTCTCCGACGGCCGGGCGACCACCGTCGATGAGGCCGAGGTCATCGCAACCGCGACACGCCACGGTGAGGCGGTGATGGCACGCGCCGGAGCGGCGCAGTGAGAATTGAGGTCTTTGCGGCCAGTTACGCCGAGGCACGCGAGAGGTTCCTGGCCGCAGCGCACGGGTCGGCCGCCCAGACCGAAAGCCATACCCATCCGCTTGCTGGGCCCGCAGGTGAAGCCCTGGCGATCGATGTCGCCCGCTTCGGCCCTGCTGATGCCCCTGCCGCGTTGTGGTTTTCGTCAGGCACGCACGGCATTGAGGGCTTTTGCGGCTCGGCCGCCCAGACGGCAGCAATCGCCGCGGGATCGTTCGACACGCTGCCCCCCGGTGTCGCGGCAATCGTGGTCCACGCGATCAACCCCTGGGGTTTTGCCTGGCAGCGCCGGGTCAACGAGGACAACGTGGACATGAACCGCAACTTCGTGGACCACGACGCCCCCTACCCGGCGAACCCCGTCTACGACACCCTGCACGACGCCCTGTGCCCGCAGACCTGGGACGAAGCAACACGGCATAGGACGGCAGAGGCGATGGCGGCGGCAGGGGAGCGCTTCGGCGAGCGCGAAGCGCTGGAGGGCACCAGTCGCGGCCAGTACGACCATGCCGACGGCCTGTTCTACGGCGGCAGGGCACCGACCTGGTCTAACCGCACGGTTGCCCGCATTGCCGCGGAGCGACTGGGAAAGGCCCGGTTCGTCGCCTCGCTCGACATGCACACCGGGCTGGGCCCCCACGGCCACGGCGAAGCAATCGCCACGACCGGCAACCCCGAGGCGCTCGCCATCCTGGAACGCTGGTACGGCGATGCGATCCGCCTGCCCGGTGCCGGCGCCGTGTCGGGAACGGTGACGGGCGTGCTGTCGGACGGCATCGCACGCAACACCGACGCGCTCGTGTTGCCAGTGGCACTGGAATTCGGGACCGTGCCGCGCGCGGAGGTGCGCCTGGCGCTGCGGGCCGACGCCTGGCTGCATGCCCATGGCGATCCGCTGTCAGATGGTGCCGCCGCAATCAAGCGCCAGATCCGGGCCGCGTTCTACCCGGAGACCCCGACCTGGAAACGCGCCGTGCTCGAGCGCACGGAGGCGATCCTGGCCCTGATGCTCGGCGGCCTCG
>CALGGB010000265.1 GCA_937880925.1 uncultured Rhodospirillaceae bacterium
GCGAAGGAGGCGCCGAAATTGGCCGAAGGCACGGAAAAGGCGATTTCGCGATCGGGTGCGCCCAGGCGCACCGCCGCGGCGACGTAATAGGCCGCCTGGGCCATGACACGTGCCCAGTTGATCGAGTTGACTGCGGCGAGCCCGATACGCTCGCGGAAGGGACGGTCGGCAAACATGGATTTTACCAACGCCTGACAATCGTCAAAGGTTCCCTCGATGGCGACGCAGCGCACGTTGGCGGCATCGACCGTTGTCATCTGGCGCCGCTGTACCTCGCTCACCCGGCCATGGGGGAAGAGGATCACGATGTCGATGCGCTCGCGTCCGGCCAGACCCGCAATCGCCGCCGATCCGGTGTCGCCCGAGGTAGCGCCGACCACGGTGATGCGGCGGTCGCGCCGCTCCAGCGCACGGTCGAAAAGGCGGCCCAGAAGCTGCAGCGCCATGTCCTTGAAGGCGAGCGTGGGGCCATGGAAGAGCTCCAGCAGCCAGTCGTTGTCGCCGCTCTGCACCATCGGCACGATGGCGCTGTGGTCAAAGCTCGCGTAGGCCTCGCGCGCCATCGCTTCCAGCTCCTCAACGCCGATCCAGCCATCGACATAGGGTGCGATGACGCGTGCGGCGAGTGCCGGATAGTCGAGGCCTGCCATGGCGCGGAACTGGTCGTGCGAAAGCTGCGGCCAGGATTCCGGGAGGTAAAGGCCGCCGTCGTCGGCCAGGCCGGCCAGCAGGGTGTCCTCGAAATCCAGCACCGGGGCGTCACCCCGTGTCGAGAGGTAGCGCATGGGCATCAGTCCAGATAACGGCGGGCGAGATGGGCTTCGAAGGCCTGTGTCGAAAGCGGCGCGCCGGTCGCCGCGATCAGCAGTTCCTGTGTCGACTGGCGCGCGCCATGGCGGTGGATGTTGTGCCGCAGCCAGGTCAGCAGGGGCGCGAAATCGCCCCGCTCCAGGCCGGGCAGGATGTCGCCATCCTGCGCCGTGGCCGCGGCAAAAAGCTGGGCGGCGGCAAGCGCCCCCAGGGTATAGGTCGGAAAGTAGCCGAAGGCGCCGATCGGCCAATGGATGTCCTGCAGGCAGCCCAGCCGGTCGTCGGGCGGGGTGACGCCCACCAGTTCGGCCATGGCCTCGTTCCAGGCGCCCGGCAGATCGGCCGGCGCGAGGTCCCCCGCGATCAGGGCGCGCTCCAGCCGGGTGCGCAGCACGATGTGAAAGGGATAATGCAACTCGTCGGCATCGACGCGGATGCAGCCCGGCGCAACGCGCGTCGCCAGGGCATGGAGGTTGTCGGCACGGAAGGCAGGCCCCTGCCCGCCCAGTTCCTGCGCGATGATGGGCGCCGCAAAGGCGAGGAACTGCGGGCTGCGCGCGGCCTGCATCTCGACCAGCAGGGACTGGCTTTCATGCATGGTCATGTTGGCCGCCTCGCCTACCGGCTGCGCGGCCCAGTCGGCCGGCCGGCCCTGTTCATAGAGCGCATGCCCGGTTTCGTGCATCACGGCCATTACCGAAGAGGTGAAGTCGTGCTCGTCGAAGCGGGTGGTGATACGCACGTCCCCGAAAACGCCACCGGTGAAGGGATGGGCGCTGGTATCGAGCCGGCCGTGGCCGAAATCGAACCCGGCCAGAGCCATCAGCCGTTCGCCCAGGTTCTTCTGCCGTTCGGCCGGGAAGGGTCCCTTTGGCTGAAGCGGGGCCGGGCGGGCCGCCTGAGCGGCCATGGCGCGGTCGCGAATCGGCGGCAGGGCAGTCGCCAGCCGGTCGAACAGGGCATCGATCTGCTCTCCGGTCAGCGAATCCTCGTAAGCATCGAGCAGCGCGTCCCAGGGCGCCTTGCCCAGGGCCGCGGCCTTGGCGGCGGCGGCTTCGCGCGAGAGCACCACGATCTCCTGGAAGGCAGGCAGGAAGGCGGAGAAATCGGCGGCTGGGCGGGCGGATGACCAGGCCTCGATGGAGCGTGACTGGGCGCGCGAGAGCGCCTCGACCAGGCGGGCATCCAGTGCCGTCTCATGGCGCCAGGTGCGGCGCATGTGGGCAAGGTTGGCGGCCTGCCAGTCATCAAGCTTGGCGGTATCCTGCTCGGCGGCATCAAGCAGGTCGGCGAGTTCGGGATCGGCGATGCGGGCGTGGCAGACCTGGCCCAGGGCGGCGAGCTGCTCGGCGCGGGAGGCGGCGGCGCCCCCGGGCATCATCACCTCGCGGTCCCAGCTCAGCACGGCTTGCGCGCCTTTCAGCGCGTCCAGCGCGGCAAAACGCCGCTCGAGTTCGACATAGGCCTGATTCAAGGCTGTGGCCTCCGCGCGGGCCGCTTGGCGAGCAGGAGGACATAGATGACCAGCGCAACGCCAGCAAGGCCGTACCAAGTCAGCGCATACTGCAGGTGGTCGTTGCGCGGCGAAAAGATCGCCTGGCCGCCGACCGGCCAGGTTGCCGCGGGGTCACGGTCGGCATGGATCACCCCGGGCAGCAGATCGGTCCCCATGGCAGTGCCAAGCGCGGGCAGGTCGTACCAGTACCAGGCGCCGGTCGCGGGATCGTTGTCGTTGGTGAAGGTGAGCTGGGTCTCGCCTCCGCGCAGCACACCCACGACCCAGACCTCACCGTCGGGCTCGCTGCCCGGGCGCAGTTCGGGTTCGACCAGGCCGGGCGGCACGAAGCCGCGGTTGACCAGGATGGTACGCCCGTCGGCCAGGCGCAGCGGTGTCAGGATCAGGTAGCCGGGCTCGCCATCGACCGACATGCGATACATGGCGACCTGGCGATCGTGCAGATAGGTGCCGGTGGCCATCACGCGCTGCCATTCGCGCTCGGCGGGAGGGCGCGTCAGCGCCTCGGCCAGTGGCACGGGCGCCTGCGCCAGTCGCGCGTCCATCGTGGCGATGATGTCTTCCTTCCAGGCCAGGCGCTGGAGCTGCCAGGTTCCCAGAGCGACCAGCAGTGCGATGATCGGCAGCGCAACGAGGGAGGTGGCAAGGCGGGAGCGGTCCAATCAGGACCCCACCGGGCCGTCCGGCTCGTTCTCGAAGCCTGCCACGCGGTGCTTGTACTGCAGGGCCACCAGCACGGCCTTGAAGGGCCGCAGCAACAGTGCCGAGCCACCCAGGATCAGGGGCACGAAGATTACCGCATGGACCCAGAACGGCGGCTCATAGGAGAGTTCCACCCAGGCCGCGAGCCCGGCCATGAGGAATCCGTAGATCAGAATGACAAAGACTGCCGGGCCGTCACCGGCATCCTCATGGCCAAGGAACAGGCCGCAGACCTCGCACTTGGGCGCTATCGTGAGAAAGCCGGAAAACAGCCGGCCTTCGCCACACCGCGGACAGCGGCAGCGAAGGCCGGCGGAATACGGAGAGACGTAACCGTAATACGGAGTGTTCACTCTATCCCGGCGGTCAGTGATGCATCACCTCGCCTGCGCCCCACCAATAGATCGAACAGAAGAGGAAGAGCCAGACGACATCGACGAAATGCCAGTACCAGGCGGCGGCCTCGAAGCCGAAGTGCTGGCCCGGCGTGAAGTCGCCGCGGTAGGCGCGCACCAGGCAGACCGCCAGGAAGATCGTGCCGACGATGACGTGGAAGCCGTGGAAGCCGGTCGCCATGAAGAAGGTCGAACCATAGATGCCGCCGCGGAAGGAGAACGGCGCCTCGACATATTCCACCACCTGGAAGCAGGTGAAGGTGATGCCCAGGATGACCGTCAGCCAGAGGCCGGCGATGACCTGCTCGCGCTTGCCCTCGCGCAACGCGTGATGGGCCCATGTCACCGTGGTGCCCGAGGTGAGCAGGATCAGGGTGTTGATGAAGGGCAGGTCCCAGGGGTTGAAGGTCATGATGCCTTCGGGCGGCCAGACACCGCCCATTTCCACCGTGGGGAAGAGCGCCGCGTTGAAATAGGCCCAGAACCAGGCGACGAAGAACATCACCTCGGAGGCGATGAACAGCGCCATGCCGTAGCGCAGGCCAAGCTGCACGGCGGGCGAGTGGGCCTTGTCGACCTGGGCCTCCTTGATGACGTCGGCCCACCAGAAGAACATGGTGGTCAGCGCCAGCACCAGGCCGGGCAGGATCATCCACCAGCGCTCGGGATGGGCGAAGGTGTAGAGCGCGCCCGCCGCCAGGACCAGGGCCGAGAACGAACCCACGAAGGGCCACGGGCTCGGATTGACCAGATGGTAGGGATGCTTCTGTGCGTGATCGGCCATCAGCCTGCTCTCCCGCTCGAACTCAGTTGGTGGTCGGCACGGCGTCGGTCTCGAGCGCCGCGTTGTTGGTTTCGTCCGTGCCCGCCTTCTCGAAGAAGGTATAGGACAGGGTAATGGTGCGCAGTTCCTGGGTCTCACGATCGGTGAAGAGCTCAGGATCGACAAAGAAGGTCACCGGCATGGCGACCGTCTGGCCCGGCGCCAGCGTCTGCTCTGTAAAGCAGAAGCAATCGATCTTGGCGAAGTAGGGGCCGGCCTTGTCGGGCGTGACATTGAAGGTGGCAGTGCCGGTGATGGGGCGGTCCGTGGGGTTGGTCGCCTCGTAGAAGACGGTCATCTGCTCGCCCAACCGGGCGCTGACCTGGTTCTGGGCAGGACGGAACTCCCAGGCCATGCCGCGGCCGGTATCGGCGTTGAAGCGCACGGTGACGACGCCGTCTGTCGCACCCGGAGCGGCCTCTGCCACCTGGGTCGTGCCGCCGTAGCCGGTGACCTGACAGAACAGGCGGTAGAGCGGGACTGCGGATGCGGTCAGCGCGACCATGCAGGTCAGCACGAAGAGGATGGCGATCACGCTGGTGCGCTTGCGTTCGGTCAGGCTGCGTGCGGCCATGGTGTCAGCCCCCCATCTTCACGATGGAGACGATGTAGAGCAGCACGATGAAGGCGCCCAGAACGATGCCCAGCGCCACATTGCGCCGGCGGCGCGAACGCTTCTCCTGTTCGGTCAGGACCATCTCAGACCACGTGGGGCAGAGCATGATCGACCGCCAGCAGGGCAAAAAGCAGCGCCAGGTAAAGGATCGAATAGCGGAACATCCAGCGCGCGGCAGCCTCGCTCTTGGCCCACCAGATGCGCAGGGCGCCAATCAGGAACACGCCCGACAGCGCCGTGGCGCCGATCGCATAAAGCATGCCCGCCGCGTCCAGTGCGTAGGGCGCCAGCGACAGCGGCAGCATCAGCGCGCTGTAGAGAACGATCTGACGGCGCGTGGCGGCAGCGCCGGCAACGACGGGCAGCATGGGAATGCCCGCGGCGGCATAGTCGCCGGTGCGATAGAGCGCCAGCGACCAGAAGTGCGGCGGCGTCCAGAAGAAGATGATGGCAAAGAGCGCGATCGAGGAGAGCGAGACCTCGCCCGAGGCCGCGGCCCAGCCGATCATCGGCGGGAAGGCGCCCGCGGCGCCGCCGATGACGATGTTCTGGGGCGTGCGGCGCTTCAGCCAGATCGTGTAGACGAAGACGTAGAAGCAGATCGCCAGGGCGAGCAGCGCAGCCGCCACCCAGTTGACCGCCAGACCCATCAGCATGACCGAGGCGACACTCAGCGTGATGCCGAATTCCAGCGCGGTGCGCGGTGCGATGACGCCGGTGGGGATGGGACGGTGGCGCGTGCGGCGCATGATCGCGTCGACATCGCGCTCGTACCACATGTTGATGCAGCCCGAGGCGCCCGCGCCCACCGCAATGCAGAGCACCGCGACGGCAGCCAGCACGGGATGCAGCGTGCCCGGCGCCACCATCAGGCCGATGGCGCCGGTGAACACCACCAGCGACATGACGCGCGGCTTGAGCAGCGCGAAGAAGTCGGCGGGCGTCGCTTCACGCGACGCCTCACCGGCTGCTACCGCAATGCCACTGTCGAGCGCCATGACCCTACTGCCCGTTCCGGCCTAGTGGCCGCCCTGCGAGGCGCCCATGTAGGGCGGATCCTCGAAGGTGTGGAACGGCGGCGGCGAGGACAGCGTCCACTCCAGGGTCGTCGCGCCGGGGCCCCAGGGATTGGCCGCGGCCTTGACCCGGCCGAACAGGAAGATGCGGGCAAGCACGTAGAAGAACACCAGCAGGCCCGCAGCCGTGACATAGGAGCCGTAGGACGAGACAAGGTTCCAGCCGGCATAGGCATCCGGGTAATCCGGGATACGGCGCGGCATGCCGGCCATGCCCAGGAAGTGCTGCGGGAAGAAGGTCAGGTTGACGCCGATCAGGGTCAGCCAGAAATGCAGCTTTCCGGCCGCCTCGGGGTAGTCGTAACCCGACATCTTGCCGATCCAGTAGTAGAAGCCGCCGAACAGCGCGAAGACCGCGCCCAGCGACAGCACGTAGTGGAAATGCGCGACCACGAAGTAGGTGTCGTGCATGGCATGGTCGATACCCGCGTTGGCGAGCAGGACGCCGGTGACGCCGCCGACGGTGAACAGGAAGATGAAGCCCAGCGCCCAGAGCATGGGCGTCTTGAACTCGATCGAGCCGCCCCACATCGTGGCCAGCCAAGAGAAGATCTTCACGCCCGTGGGCACCGCGATGACCATGGTGGCGACGACGAAGTAAGCCTTCGTGTCGACGCCCAGACCCACGGTGTACATGTGATGGGCCCACACGATGAAGCCGATGAAGCCGATCGCGACCATGGCGTAGGCCATGCCGAGATAACCGAAGATGGGCTTCATCGAGAAGGTCGAGATGATGTGGCTGACGATGCCGAAGGCCGGCAGGATCAGGATGTAGACCTCGGGATGGCCGAAGAACCAGAACAGGTGCTGGTAGAGGATCGGGTCGCCGCCCAGCGCGGGATCAAAGAAGCCGGTGCCGAAGTTACGGTCGGTCAGCAGCATGGTGATGCCGCCTGCCAGAACCGGCAGGGACAGCACCAGCAGGAAGGCGGTGATCAGCACGGACCAGGCAAACAGCGGCATGCGGTGCAGCGTCATGCCCGGGGCACGCATGTTGAAGATGGTCGTGATGAAGTTGATGGCGCCCAGGATCGAGGAGGCACCGGCCAGATGAATCGAGAGGATCAGGCAGTCGACCGCAAGGCCGGGGCTGCCGTAGGTCGACAGCGGCGCATATAGCGTCCAGCCGCCGCCTGTACCCTCGTCGATGAAGACCGAGAGCATCAGCAGGATGCCCGACGGCACCAGCAGCCAGAAGCTGATGTTGTTCATGCGCGGGAAGGCCATGTCGGGCGCGCCGATCATCAGCGGCACGAACCAGTTGCCGAAGCCGCCGATGAACACGGGCATGATCATGAAGAAGATCATGATCAGGCCATGGCTGGTGATCAGCACGTTGTAGAGCTGATGATCGCCGCCCAGGATGCCGTCACCGGGATGGGCAAGCTCGATGCGGATCAGCATCGACATGACAAAGCCGATGATGCCGAAGATGAACCCGTAGATCAGGTACATCGTTCCGATGTCCTTGTGGTTCGTCGAATAGACGTACCGCAGGATGCCCTTGGGAGTGTGGTGATCGTGATGATCGTGGGCGTTGGCGTCGTGGGCGTGGCTCATGGCTGCGTTCCCTTCTGGGTGCCGGCTCTTAATCTATACTGGTTCAGTTCTGGGCCGCAGAGGCGACATCGACCGTGGACGTGATGCCCATGGCCGCCTGCTGCTGACCGACCCAGGTCTCGAACTCCGCGGGCGTCACGGCCTGGATCATGATCGGCATGAAACCGTGCAGCACACCGCACAGCTCCGAGCACTGGCCATAATACATGCCGGGCTCGTCGAGCTCGATCCAGAGTTCGTTGAGCCGCCCGGGAATCGCGTCGGTCTTCACGCCGGCGACCGGCATCGCCCAGGAATGAATGACATCCGTGGAGGTGACCTGGACACGGACAATCTCGCCGACCGGCAGGACGATCGCGTTGTCGGTGGTCAGCAGGCGGGGCTGGCCGTCCTGGAGATCGGCCTCGTCGACCATGATGGCGTCGAAGTTGATGCCGC
>CALGGB010000266.1 GCA_937880925.1 uncultured Rhodospirillaceae bacterium
TAATCACGGTATCGGCCTCCATCTGTGAGCACGTTATGCAAAGCAGCGCGCTCGTCGTTACATCGTCCAAAGCGGCGCAAATCCCTGATCCGACAAATTCCCTTAGACGCTAACCCGTTTTCGTTGTGCACACAACGCATAGCGATCGGTTCGCATCCATCACCTAAAGCGGCAAGCTTTGCTGCCTTGGCTGCATCATGGTGCCGAAGGGGAGATTCGAACTCCCGGCCTACTGATTACGAATCAGTTGCTCTACCACTGAGCTACTTCGGCCCTTGAGGGATTTCACACGCCCTTTCGGTCATGGGCTAATTACTAACGTTTCCAATAACCTTCGACAAGCCGTTCGTGTCCAGTTTGCACTGCACTGTGACCACTGCGCCACATCCCATGCGTCCTGCCCAGTAGGTTTTTCGCCGCATGCCCAGGGAGCCGTGATATCAAAGCCGCATGGTGGCACACAAGCATGAAGAGGCAATGACGATGCCGGCGATCACACCATGGAAGGCAATTGCGCAGGCCCTGGCCGCGGAAGGCATCGCGCGAATCTATGGCATGCCCGGGAATCCGCTGCATCTGGTCGCCTACATCACCGAGTTCACCGACATCGACATTATCCTCAACCGCCATGAACACTCCGGCGTCGCCTGCGCCTTTGCCGCAGCGCGGGTCACGAGAAAGCCCCAGTTCGCTTTCGGCAATCCTGGGCCGGGCATCACGAATCTCGCGACCGGCATGCTGGAGGCCCATTCGGCCTCCCTGCCCGTGATCTCCCTGGCCAACGGCGTGCCCATGGGCACGGATGGCCGCGGCGCCTTCCAGGAGCTCTATTCGGTCGGCCATCTCGCGCCCGTGACCAAATGGGCAACCCGCATCGTCGATCCCGCGACCACGCCCTGGGTCATCGCCCGCGCCTTCGACATTGCTCAGGCGGGCCGCCCCGGGCCGGTTTTCATCGATATCCCCTCCGATATCGGGCTGGTTGCGGTCGAGATGGCTGATTATCGGCCCTCTCTGGGCCGCCGCCTCAGCCGTCCCGAAGCCGGCGACGTCACCGCTGCGGCACACCTGATCGGCAAGGCCCGCCGCCCGATCCTCTGGTGCGGCATCGGCGCCTACAGTGCCGATGCCGGAGCCAAGGTCGCCGCCCTGGCCGAACGCCTGGGTGCGGCGGTCTTCACCACGCCCGGCGGCCGCGGGGTCATCGCCGAGAGCCATCGCCTCGCCATGGGCCAGACCGGCCTCTATTTCACCGATGCCGGCAAGACCTGGTTCGACGGCGCCGACCTCGTGATCAGCATCGGCAGCCGGCTCGAGGAATTCTCCACCGGCGGCGGGATGTACTGGCCCGCCGATGCCGCCTTCATCCAGATCGACAACGACCCCCACGCCATCGCCATGAACCAGCGCCCGGACGTCGCCATGGTCGGCGATGCCGCCCTGGCTCTCGATGACCTGCTGGCCGCGCTGCCTGAACTGAACGGGGTCGCCGCCCGCACCGAGGAACTGACCGGGCTGCGCGATGCCTGGCTGGCCGAGGTCGCCACAGACTGTGCCCGTCACGAAACCCCGATTCGCACCCGCCAGGTGATGGCCGCGATCAACGCGGTCTTCGGCAACGACACGGTGATGGTTCACGAGAACGACGGCGCCGACCTGTGGAGTTATTACTGGCCCTACTACCGCGTGCTCGATGCCGGCGACGATGTGCCCATGGGCGAGCAGACCGCCATGGACATGGACGTCATCGGCACCATCGGCGTCAAGCTCTCCTGCCCCGTCAAGAAGGTGGTCTGCGTCACCGGCGACGGCGCGGCGCAGATGGCGATGATGGAGTTCGCCACCGCCGCCGAACAGCGCTGCGGCATCACCTGGGTGGTGCTCAACAACCGCGCCTTCGGCTGGCCCCAGTACGTTCAGATCCTCAACAACAAGCAGCAGGTGGCGACCGACTTCCTGGTCGCGGCCGACCTGGTGGCCATTGCCCGCGCCCAGGGCTGCGAGGCCATTGCGGTAACAAGACCCGAGGAGGTCGAAGCGGCCCTGCGCTCAGCCCTTGCCGCCAACGCCAGGGGCAGGCCCTGCCTCGTCGATATCGCCATCGCCAAACACTACTACCCCGACCACTTCGTTGCCCACCACAAGGCTACAATGAGCGGCGGCTGAGAAACCAGCGCGAAACCCAGGAACAAAATTGGCACGTTCATGGCTATCGTCGGCGCACCGATCGACTAGACTGCCGCGATCCTGCGGGAAGCTGCATCCGTGGGATCAAGAGCACTACACAACATTTGCCGGTTTGGGGGAATCGGCGAGCCTGCCTTAGCGGCCAACCGCGAAGCCTTGCGAGACATGACCTTCCACGACGAGCCTTCAAATCCGGCCCATCCGAGTCGAGGCTTCACCATCAAGATACAAGGGGCTCAGCTTGGGAGCCGCTTGCCTCACGCGCTGGTACGGGCCGGCCTTATCTTCTCCGATGTCGCCGTTCTGCTGATCGCCGCCATACTGGCAAACCTGCTCCGCTTCGGCAATCCACTGGCAATCGACCGCCCGGCGTTGGTCGTCATGGCGGCCTTGCCGATGATGATTCTGGCGAGCGAACTCTTCGGCCTCTATCAGCCTTCCAGGGCAAGCCAGCATGTGCGTAGTCCGCTTCGCTGGGCGGGGACCTGGTCGGTGACCCTGGGCCTGATGCTGGTCGTGCTCTTTTTCACCAAGACCGGCAACGTCTTCTCCCGTCTCTGGGTTGCCTACTGGTACATCGCTGCTCTTCTGATGATTCTTCCGGTGCGCTTCATCTGGGCCCATGCGCTGCATGGCTGGTACCGCAAGGGCCGCATGGGCGAGAATGTCGGGGTCGTTGGCAGTAGCGAGGAACTGGAAGGTTTCCTCAAGGCCACCCAATCCCGGCTGCGCTCAAGCGTGATGTTTCACGATCACCGCGAAGATCCAGCAGAGGCGCTGCCCCAGGCCGTGTTCGATCGGATCGGCCACCTCTACCTCTTGATCCTGACTTTCGATGCCAGGAACGAGAAGCGCATCGAATCCTGGCTCGGCCCCTGCCGAAACCTCAACATCGCCGTCGATCTCGCCCCGCCGCTGAGCCGCGAACTGGCCCATCTGGAACCGCACGATCTGGGCGGGCTCATGGTCTGGCGCATGTCGACCGCGCCAATGTCGGGCGATGCCCTGATGTTGAAGCGCCTGGAGGACATCGTACTCGGCGCATTGTCCCTGCTGGTCGCTCTTCCGGTGATGGCGCTGGTCGCACTGGCGATCCGCATCGACAGCCCGGGACCCATCCTCTTCCGACAGCGCCGGCATGGCTTCAACGGCCGGGAGTTCACGGTCCTGAAGTTCCGCAGCATGACAGCCGCTCCCCAGGATGATCGCCATGTGCCCCAGGCCGTGCGCGACGATCCGCGCATCACGCGGGTTGGCGCCTTCATCCGGCGCACCAGCCTGGATGAGCTGCCCCAGATCATCAACGTGCTGCGCGGCGACATGTCGATGGTTGGCCCGCGGCCCCATGCCGTGGCCCACAACGAGGCCTTCGGCAAGCAGATCGAAGACTACCTGCGCCGCCACAGGGTCAAACCGGGGATTACCGGTTGGGCCCAGGTCAACGGCTATCGCGGCGAAACCGATACGCTCGACAAGATGGAGCGGCGCATCGAATTTGACCTCTATTACATCGACAACTGGTCACTGGGCCTGGACTTGCGGATTCTGCTACGCACCTTGGCCGTGATCATCCACCCCAACGCATACTGAAGCCGGAAGCGCGCGGGACATGCCGCAGGCGAAAGCGCTGCGCCGGTGTCGCCATCCCCTTCCGTTCATGGCATGACAGATTCGGACCAACGGAAACCCCGCAGCCTGGCCCGGAGCCGAGCATGACCGCGACACCCCCATCTCGCCCCTCCACGGGCTACCGTGCCGATATCGATGGGCTGCGCGCGATCGCGGTGCTTTCCGTTGTCTTGTTTCACGCCAGGGTCGCACCGTTCAGCGGCGGTTATGTCGGTGTCGACATCTTCTTCGTGATCTCCGGCTTCCTGATCACCCGTCTGATCGCCGACGACATCGAACAGCGCCGCTTCTCGATCGTGCATTTCTACGAACGGCGCATACGACGCATCTTTCCCGCGCTCTATCTGGTTGTCCTGATCTGTTTTATTCCGGCGCTCTGGCTTCTCATGCCGCTGGATCTCAAGCGCTTCGGCGAAGCCGCCGCCGCGACGACGGTGTTTCTCTCCAACGTGCTGTTCTGGCATCGCAGCGGCTATTTCGGCGAATCCGCGACCGTGCAACCCCTGCTGCACACCTGGTCGCTCGCGGTCGAGGAACAGTTCTACGTTGTCTACCCGCTGTTTCTGATCGTGGTGATGCGCCTGATGCGCGGCCATGGCCGGCGCCTACTGCTGATCGCCGGCCTGCTGGTTGCCTCGCTGATCGCAAGTGTTGTCATCACCCGATACTGGCCGTCGGCAGGCTTCTACCTGCCCGCCTCGCGCGCGTGGGAACTCCTGCTGGGCGCCATGCTCGCCCTGCGGCCGCCGGCCCCCATCCACAATCGCGCCATGCGAGAGCTGATCGCCGGCGGCGGTCTTGCCGCCATTCTTGCGGCAATCTTCCTGTTCAGCCCGGAGACAGCCTTCCCCGGCTATGCCGCCCTGCTTCCCTGCCTGGGCGCGGCCGCATTGATCTATGCCGGGACCAGTGGCCGGAGCGTCGCCACATCCTTGCTGGGTGCACCCGCTTGCCGCTTCGTCGGGCTGATCTCCTACTCCTTCTATCTCTGGCACTGGCCGCTGATTGTCTTCACGCAATACTGGTACGACCAGCGCGCGCCGGCCTGGGCGGTAGCGCTGGCGGTCCTCGCATCGGCCGGCCTTGGCGCTCTGTCGTGGCGCTGGATCGAGCACCCGTTCCGACAGAAGCAGACCTTCCCGCGGCGCCGGATCTTCATGCTGGCGGCGGTGGTTTCGGCGTTCGTGTTCATTCTGGGGGCCGGCGTCTCCTATCTCCAGGGACTGCCCGGCCGATTCGATGCCGCGACCCTGACCTACGCGGCAGGGGAACGGACATTTCACAGGATCACGTGCACTGCCTGGCCGCCTCGCCACGGGGCGCCGGTCTGGACGAGCTGTGCCGCATGGGAGCTGACTCGGCGGCGCCGCCCACGTTTATCCTGTGGGGCGACTCCCATGCCGAAGCTATGCGCAGCGCCGTTTCGGATGCCGCCGCCCAGGTCGGACGCACCGGCGTTTTCGCGGGACGTCCGGGCTGTCCGCCGATGCTTGAGATCACCCGCACCGATACGATGCTGGTCTGCGAACCGTTCAGCCGCGCCGTGATGGACGCCATCCTCGAGAATCCCGGCCTGACAACCGTGATCCTCGACGGCCGCTGGGGTCTCTATGGTTCAGGCACCCGCTACAGCGGCGAGGACGGCGCCTCGGTGTACCTGACCGACCACCAGACCGAAGCGGTCAGCTACGCGGAGAACGCCGCGGTGTTCGCGCGCGGCCTGGCGCGTACGGTCGATGCCCTTGTCCAGGCCGGCAAGCAGGTTATCCTCGTCGGCCCCATCCCCGAGATCGGCTTCCATGTGCCACGCTCGCTTGCGATCGCGCAGGCTTGGGGCAGACAACCGCCGCCGTCCCCGACGGAAGCAACGTTCCTCGAACGCCAGGCCGTGTTCTTCGAGGTCGCCGCGGAACTGGCGGACCGGGACGGACTGACCATCGTCCTGCCCCATGCGCTGTTATGCGCTGGCGGATCATGCCGCATTGCCGACAAGGGGCGTTCGCTCTACTTCGACGACGATCACCTTTCCACGATCGGCGCCCGGGAGCTTTCCGGCCTGTTCCTTCCACTCCTGCTACCCTGAGACCCCGGGTGGCCGCTCAGCCCGTCTCGCCGTGACGGTCGAAGCGGACCGCGCCTTCGAGCAAGGTGAGATCGGCGCTGGTCGCCAGCAGGTCGTCGATCCCGCGCGAGAAGGGATCGCCGTCGAGCACGGCGATGTCGGCGGTCTTGCCTGCCTCCAGCACGCCCAGGCGGTCGTCGACGCCGCAGGCATGGGCGCCGTTTTCGGTATAGGTCGCCAGTGCCTCGGCGAGCGTCAGGCATTCGGCGGCACCCACGGTCTCGCCGCCAATGGTCCGGCGCGTCACCGCGGCATGCAGGTTGACGAAGGGATTGACGTCGGAGACCGGCGTGTCCGAGCTCATGGCGGGCTTGAGGCCGCGGCGCTGCCAGCGCGCCATGGGATAGCATTCGGCCGAACGCTGCTCACCCAGGACATCGAGATAGGTGTCGCCGAAGTCGCGCACGAAGACCGGCTGCGGCGCGGGGATCAGGCCCAGGCGTTCCATCGAATCGAGGTGCCCCTCGTCGACGAAGCCGCAGTGTTCGATGCGGTGGCGCCGGTGGCTGCAGGTGCCGTCGGTGCAGCACTTGTCGAAGCTGGCGATGGTCTGGTCGATGGCGGCATCGCCGATGGCATGGACCGCCACCTGGTAGCCGCGATGGTGGTAATGGCCGACCATGTCGTCCATCTCCCGGTCCTCGAAGATCAGGACGCCCAGGTCACCGTTCGTATAGGGCTTGTTCATGGCCGCGGTGCAGCCGCCGGCGCTGCCGTCGGTGAAGAACTTCACCGGCCCGACGCGCAGCATGGCGTCGCCCCTGCCCGTGACGTAGCCCTTGGCATAGGCCTCCTCGGCGATGCCGGTGGGGCCGCCGCCCATCGCCATGGTCATGCGCACCGGGAGGCGCCCGGCGGCGTGCGCGGCCTCGTAGGCCTCGACATCGGCCCAGCCGCCGGCCGAACCGACGCAGGCATCCATCACCGAACCGATGCCGTAGCTGAGGCAGCGCTTGCCGGCGATCTCGATCGCCTCGACAAGCTGCTCGACGCCGGGATCGGGCATCACCGCGCGCAGCGCCTCCTGGGCGCGCTCCTGCAGCAGGCCGGTGGGTTCGCCGTTCTGGCGCACGATCACGCCGCCACTGGGATCGGGCGTGTCGCGGTCGATGCCGGCAAGCTTCAGCGCTGCCGAATTGGCGACCCCCATGTGGCCGCAGCAGCGCTGCAGCCAGACCGGGTGATGGGGCGAGGCCTTGTCGAGGTCCCAGCGCGTGGGATGGCGCTTCTCGGCGAAACGGTCGTGGTCGTAGCCCGTCGCCATGACCCAGGCGCCCGGCTGGGTCTCGCCCGCCCGCGTGGCGATCTTTTCCAGCAGGTCGGCGATGGAGGCCGTGGCATCGGCGCGCGCGTCGATCTTGGCGGCGTTGCGGCCCAGCGACATCAGATGCATGTGGGCATCGTGGAAGGCGGGCATGGCGAGGCGACCGCGCAGGTCGATGCGGCGCGTGCCCTGCCCCGCCAGCACCTCGATTTCGCTCGCCTTTCCGGTCGCAAGCACCAGGCCGTCGCGCACCGCGACCGCCTCGGCAAAACCCTGCTCCAGGCCACACCACACCGGGCCGCCCGAAAGGATGAGATCCGCCTTGCCTTCGATCCGCGCCATCGTCCGCTCCCGCCTTCGCTGCTGAAGGCGGGAGTTTAGGACGCATCGTGCGGGCGGCGCGAGGGCCGCGTCGGTTCAGATCTTCAGACCGGCGACGTAATCACGCAGGGCCTGCTGGCGCTGTTCGCGCTGGGCTGCCAGATCGTCGATCCGGGAAAGCTGCTGCTCGATCAGGTCCTCCTGCTCGGCAAGCTTGGTGAGGTAGCGGTCGGCGAGATCGCTGCCCGAGGGCACGCTGGCGAGGTTGTCGCGCAGGCGCTCCTGCTCCTGCAGGATCACGCTCCTCTGACGGTTCGCCTCGTCGATCGCGCGGTCGGTCTGATCGACGGCGCTGCGCAGTTCGGCGATGCGGGTGAAGGCGTCGCGCGCGGCCTGGGGCACATTGCCGTTCTGGGCATACCAGAGAAGCTGTTCGCGGCCCATGTCGACCAGACGCATCGACTCCAGGCGCTGGTATTCCAGCACCACTTCCAGCGTCGCGGTCTTGCCGGCCGGAACCGAAAGCGGCAGGCGGTAATCGCTATCGGTCTTCTCGATCTCGCCCACCGGCTGCACCAGTTCCCAGCCGGCCATGCGGGGATGCTCGATCAGCACCTGCAGCGCCTCGCCCTCGGGCGCCTTGACCGCATAGAGCGTACTCTGGCGCTCGACCAGGGTGGTGCTGAGCACGCCGCGATCGATCGTGACCCTGGCGACGGTCTGGTCGGCCTTGTCCTCGCGATCGACCAAGGTGCGCTGATCCAGCGCAAAGGCAACGAGGCGATCATCGCCCGCGGGCATGGCGCCCAGGCGAGCGTCGCCGACGAAGGTTGCCCCGCCCGATGCGGCCGAAGGCTGGTAGATCGTCACCACGCCCGGAGGCAGGCCTGCGCCGCTGTCATTGGTCAGGCGCACGGCGGCCAACGGATGGCGGGTATCGGTGGCGGGCTGGTAGAGCGCCACGATCTCGGCCGGCATTGCCCGGCTGATGAGCGGCACCGACAGCGATTCACCGGCACTGACGCTGACCGGATCAGCGATGCGGAAGGCGACCTGCGTGGCGGCATCCTCCGAGGTGGCTCCGCCCATGGCAGCCATCTGTGTCGGCGCGGGCGCGGCCTCGGCAAAGAGAGCGCCGACGCCGCCGGTTTCGAAAATCGTCTGGCGCGACGCGTCTTCGGCAAGCATCTCCTGAGCTTCGTCCTGGCTGCGGTAGAACGCGTCCTCCTGCGCCTTGGTCAGCACGTCGTCCATCGCGCCGCCGTCGACCATCGGCACGACGCGGCCGGCGACATCGACCGGCACCCAGGGGCGTTCGACCCAATAGGATTCATAAAGCGCCTGGCGGAAGGTGACGGGATTGCCCGAAACCAGCGTCAGCTCGACATCGTTCCAGTCCTGCCCGCTCATGTTCTCGACCGTCGCCCAGCCCTGCAGCAGGGCGGTGGCGCCGTCGCCCAGGGCCAGGCGGTAGGTCGTCTTCCACAGCGGTGCTGCCACGACATAACCCAGGCGCACGGTGCGTTCTGCCTCGCCGGTAGTCTGAAGCGTCAAGGTGCGGCGGTCGGCGATGCGGTGGGTGGCCAGCGCCACGAGCGCGCCGTCGATCTGCCTCTGCAGCGCGGCATCGGTGAAGCGGATGCTGGTCGTGTCCTCGACAATGGCCTGGCGGATACCGCCGTCGGTCGCCAGGGCCAGACGGTGGCGCACGATGGCGCCGTCCTCGCCCTGCACCGTCTCGTCGGTCACCGACAGGATGCGCCCGCTGATGTCGACATCGCCTTCGACCGCAACCTCTTCACCCGTCAGCGCGCGCAGCAGGGAAACGGTGGAGGAAAGGGCCGCGGCATCGAAGGGCAGGTCGCGGAAGGTTTCGTCCAGCCGCTGGCGCCCCGGCAGGGTCACCGTGCCGACGCCGCCCTCGTCATCGAGCACGATGAAGCTCTTCAGCACATCGTCAACCTGATCGAGCCCGACATCGAAGGAGAGGCTGGCATCGCCATCGACCGTCGCCTCGTACTCCATATAGGCGACGCCGCCGGTCGAAAGCACGACGCGCCTGAGTTCGAGGCTGCCGTCGTCCGCCTTTGCGGCGACAGGGGCCGCGGCAAGTACGGCGGCGATCGCGGCGCGGCGCAGGGCGGGAACGAGATGAGACGACATGGGGGACTCTCCTTGAAGGGCGCTCAAGGTTTCCAATAGACACGGGCGATGGCGGTTTTGTGTTCCCGCCGTGGCGCTATCAGGTGGCCCCGGCCAGCAGCGAGGGCAAGGGCAGGATGCGCATGCCGGGTTCGATCTCCTGGCTGCCCGGCCGGCCCCAGCCGATCGCGTCGAAGGCGCCGCACTGCACGCAGATTGCCTGCCAGTGGGGTGCGACATGGAGGCACTGGCCGCAATGCCAGACCGGATCGCCCTCGGCCTCGGCGGCACGCGCAACCCATTCGCGGGCCCGCTCGGGGTGGCCGTCGGCCTCCTCAAGCTCGGCCCACAGGCGCGCGGTGCGATGGTCGAGCGGTGCTGCAGCGACCGCCTCGAGATGGCGGCGCGCCTCGCCGGTGAGCGCGGCATCGAGCGCCGCGCGGGCGGCGGCCAGATGGGATTCGGGTGCCTGGGGCGCCAGTTCGACCAGCCGGTTCATGCGCTTGTAGCGCGCCACACCGTCGTCGCGCCCGCTGCGCCGGTAAAGCTCGGCGAGTTCGGGATGGGGCGTGGCGGACCAGCTCTTCTCGATGATCTTGGCCGCGGGTTTCAGCTTCTCCTGCTCGATCAGCAGCAGGGCCAGAAGTGCGGTGGCCGCAACCAGATCCGGGGCATCGCCATGGGCTTCCCTGGCAAGCTGCAGGGCGCTGTCGCGCTCCAGGCGGGCCAGCGCCTGACGGCCCCGTTCGGTCAGCACGACGCCGCGACGCCGACGGCTGCCGGCGGTGTCGATGGCGCGGCGGTCCTTGGCCTGCTCCAGGGTTTTCTGGGCGGCGAGCCAGTCG
Organism: uncultured Rhodospirillaceae bacterium; assembly: GCA_937880925.1. Taxonomy (GTDB): domain Bacteria; phylum Pseudomonadota; class Alphaproteobacteria; order SP197; family SP197; genus CALGGB01. The sequence continues at coordinate 10,511 of CALGGB010000266.1, forward strand.
CCGGTACGGCCCTGCAGGGCAAACAGCGCATCGGCGGCCCAGGCGGCATCGGGGCGCAGGGCATGGGCACGCTCGGCATATCCGCGCGCGGCGGCCTCGTCGCCCTGGCGCAAGGCCTCGACCATCAATCCGCGCAGGCCGAGGAACTCCGTCTCGGGGTGATCGAGCATTTCGGTGAACTGGGCGCGGGCGGCTTCGCGGTCGCCATCGAGCTGGGCCGCCTGGGCGACCAGCAGCATGGTCAGCGGCGGATGACCCAGAAGCTTGTCGGCCTTGCGCGCCTTGCGCCGGGCTTCATGGGCATCGCCCGCCGCGACGGCAACGAGGCCGCGGGTGAGCTGCTCGTAACCCTTCTCCTGACGCTTTTCGCGCATGTGATGCTTCAACCGCGCGGGGCCGCGCAGCACCAGATTGACCAGCCCGACGACGATCAGGAGCACCAGGAAGGCAAGGGCGGCCAGCAGGGCCAGGCGCGCCACGGTGGTGCGCATCTGATAGGGCCCCCAGTCCATGCTCACCTGGCCGCCGTTGTTGGCGATCCAGGTGCCCGCGACCACGATCGCGATCAGGACCAGCAGGAAGACCAGAGCCTTGAAGAGGGTGCGCATCGCCTAGCCCGCCGCCCCGCCGACCAGGGCGATGGCCCGTGCCGAGAGCGTGTCGACCGCCTGTTCGGCGGCCTGGCGCGCCCGTGCCATGTCCAGCCAGCCCGCGGCAGCCTCGGCGGCCGCGCCGGTCAGGCTCGCCATCTCGTCGATGGCGCCGTTGAGATCGTCCTGGCGCAGCCGCGCCTCGGCGCGCGCCGTGACGTCGTCGGCCGTGCTGCCGCCAGATTCTCCGTCGACCCGGCGGATGCTGACAATGGAGGCCAGTTCGGCAACCGTCTTGTCGAACCAGCCCTCTGCCGTGTCGCGGCGCGATTCCTCGACCGCGCGGTAGGCCGCGGCATTGAGCGCATCGGCCAGGCGCGCGCGTGTTGCCACGCCGTCGTTTTCCCAGGTGCGCAGGGTCGCCAGTGCCGCCTTGCTGTCGGCATCGTCGGGCGCCAGCGCATCGGCGGTGGTGAGGGTCTCGGCATAGCTGCCGCCCGCCAGCACATCCTCGCGCAACTGGCCCACGGCCAGGGCAAAGGCCGCGCGCGGATCGCTCGCCCGTTCGTAGAGCGTGGCGACATCGCTGCGCAGGGTGTCGAGGTCGGCGGTCGCCGCCGACAGGGTCGAAAGCTTGCTGGCGAGGTCGCCGAGCTGGCTCTTGAGGTCCGTGATCTCCGCGGTCTCGCCCGAAAGGCTGTCGATTTTCTCGGACAGTGCGGCAAGGCTGGAGCGCAGGCTGGCAACCTGTGCGGTCCATGCACCCTCGCCCGTGGCCGCTGTGTCGGCGCCGCCCGTGCTGCTGCCCGAATCGTTCGTTGCGCCGCCTGCGTCGTCATCGCCCGTGTTGCCGGATGCACCGCCGCCTTCCAGCGAGGCGATGCGGCCATCGATGGCTTGCAGCTTCTGATCGATCGCGCCGTCGACGCGCGAGGCCAGGGCACTGACGCCATGTTCGAGCGCACCGATGCGCTGGGTCAGTTCCGAAACATCCAGCGTCGCCACGTTGCCGTCGGTGGTGGCGACCGGTGTCGCTTCCAGGGCGGCAATGCGTTCCTTCAGCGCATCGGCCTCCTGGCCCAGGGCGGCGATCTTGTCGGTGAGCCCCGTCGTGTCCGCGACCTTGCCTTCGAGGTCAGAAAGGCGGCTCTCGAGACCGGAGAGATCGACGGTCTGAGCGGGCGTGCGATGTATCAGCGGGCCCAGGGCGGCACCGGCTCCGGCCGCAACCAGCGTCAGGAAAACGATCAGCAGCACACCGGCCGCACGGCCCGCGCCGCTTTCGCCACCTTCCTTGCGGGGCTCGCGTTCGTGGCGCAGCCCGGCTTCCTCCAGCGAAATCGCCTCGACCCCGGGTGGCGGCGCTGCCGTTGCATCGGGCTGCGGACCAGCTGAAAGGGTTTCGTCGATGGCATCACCCGCACTGATCGTCTCGTCGCCAATCGTCTCGCGGGCGAGCGAATCGTCTGCCACGCTGTCGGCAAGGCTGCGCGGCGTCACCGTCTGATCCTGTTTGTCGCTCTTCTTCTTGTCGTTCGTCATGGCCGCCCCGCATGCGCGCAGATCAGTCCGGCAAGCGCATCGCCGTCCGGACGGAGGGCTACATGAAGCGCCCCCCATGGCGGCCGGGAAAGTTCCCGCGCCACCGCCTCGCTCAGACAATAACCCGCAAGTGGCTGAATTGTCCCCCCGAGCCCGGCATTTGACACCAGCCGGGCAAACAAGGCCGCGCTGCGGGGCGAAAAAAAGGCTGCGCCGTCAAGGCTTGCTGCCTGCAGCGCCGTCGTCGCGGCAGCCGGCAGGATATCGGCTGCGCGGGCGCTGTAGGCTGTCACGCGGCGGACCGTGTAGCCGTCCTCGCCCAGGCGCCCGGCCAGATCACCTGCCACGACGCTGCCGCTGACGTGGAGCAGTGCGCCGGCCTCCGGCTTTAGGGTTGCGCGCACCGTTTCAGCCAGGCGCACGACATCGCCGCCCGCAACCGCGGCAACGTCAAACCCGGCCTGGCGCGCCGCCCCGGCCGTTGCCGGACCGACCGCGATCACCGGCACACCGCGCGGCGTGCCCAGCGCCGCCAGTGCGCGGGCGCCGTTGGCGCTGGTCAGCAGCACGGCGGCGACGCCCTCAAGGTCGATCGTGGCGTCACGATCGAAGACGACATCCATCAGGGGAACGATAAGGCTCTCGACACCACAGGCGGCAAGGCGTGCGGCGAACCCTTCCGCATCCTCGCGCGGGCGGGTGATGAGGATCCTCAAGCCGGCCGGCTCCCGAAGAGATCGGGGCCGGCGATGCCGGCCAGCTCGGCTCCGGCATCCTCGCCCAGGGCCGGGCCATCGACGGCAAGGCCCTCGCGCCGGGCATGGGCCGTGCGGGCGCCATCGGCCGAAAAGACCATGGCTTCCAGGCTCAGACGCTCGCCATCGAGCACGGCATGGGCCGCGATCGGCGTGCGGCAGGAACCGTCGAGCCGCGCCAGCACGGCACGTTCGGCGGCAACGGCAAGGCTGGTAGGCGCATGGTCGATCGCAGCCAGCAGCCCGGCGGCCTCGGCATCGTCGGCCCGGCAGGTGATGCCGACGGCTGCCTGACCGGCAGGCGGCAGCATCTCGGCGATCTCCAGCACGCGGGTCACCTCGCCATGGCGGCCCAGGCGCTGCAGCCCGGCCAGCGCCAGCAGGGTGGCGGCGACCTCACCGGCCTGGAGCTTGGCGATCCGCGTGTCGACATTGCCGCGAAAGAGCACGACCTCCAGATCCGGGCGCGCCGCGAGCAGTTGCGCCCGGCGCCGGATGGAGGAAGAGCCGACCCTGGCCCCCTGCGGCAGCTCTGCGGGCGAGGCCGCGACGGGCGAGAGGAAGGCCTCGCGCGGATCGGCCCGTTCCAGCATGGCGACCAGCGCGGTGCCGGGGGTGAGATCGGTCTCGACATCCTTCATCGAATGCACCGCGGCATCGGCGCGGTCGCCCAGAAGGGCGCCGTCGATCTCCCGGGTGAAGACGCCCTTGCCGCCGACATCGGCCAGCGGCCGGTCGCGCACGACATCCCCCGTGGTGGTGATGACGACGATTTCCGGCTCGGGCAGGCCGGGATGGGCCGCCATCAGTGCAGCCTTCACCGCCTCGGCCTGCCAGAGGGCGAGTTTGCTGCCACGGGTTGCAAGACGCAGTCGACGCATGCGGGGTGTTTACGGCAGATCGCCGCGCATGAAAAGCGCCACGGCCCCGTTGCCGCGATGACGCCGCGGGAAAAACTGTTCTAGTCTGGCGCCATGATCGTGCTCGGCATCGAAACAAGCTGCGACGAAACGGCGGCCGCCCTGGTCGACGCAGATCGGCGCATCCTGGCCCAGGCGCTGGCCTCCCAGTTCGAGGAGCACCGCGACTATGGCGGCGTGGTGCCCGAAATCGCCGCACGCAGCCACGTCGAACGCCTGGACGGCCTGGTCGCAAAGGCCATGGCCGATGCCGGGCTCGACTGGAATGCCGTCGACGCGGTCGCGGCCACCGCGGGCCCGGGCCTGATCGGCGGCGTCATGGTCGGCCTGGTCGAGGCCAAGGCGATCGCCGCGGTGGCGGGCATACCCTTCGTTGCGGTCAACCATCTGGAGGGCCATGCGCTCACCGTGCGCCTGATCGAGGATGTCGCCTTTCCCTATCTGCTGCTGCTGATCTCGGGCGGCCATTGCCAGCTTCTGGCGGTCGAGGGGGTCGGGCGCTATACCCGCCTGGGCGGCACGATCGACGATGCCGCGGGCGAGGCCTTCGACAAGACCGCCAAGATGCTGGATCTGGGTTATCCCGGCGGTCCCGCCGTGGAGCGCGCCGCCGCCGGCGGCGATGCCAGACGCTTTCGCCTGCCCCGGCCCATGGTCGGGCGTGCGGGCTGCGACTTCTCCTTCTCGGGCCTCAAGACCGCCGTGCGCCAGACGCTGGAAAGCCTCAAGTCACCCGATGCCCAGGCGATCGCCGACCTTGCAGCAAGCTTCCAGCAGACGGTGGCCGAGGTTCTGGCTGACCGGGTTGCCAATGCCGCCGCCCTGTTTCGGGCCCGCTGGCCCCAGGGCGATACCCTGGTCGTGGCGGGCGGCGTGGCCGCCAACCGCGTGTTGCGCACCCGGCTTGGCGATGCCGCTGCTTCCGGCGGCCTGCGCCTCATCGCCCCGCCCCCGGCGCTTTGTACCGACAATGCCGCGATGATCGCCTGGGCCGGTCTGGAGCGCCTTCGCCTGGGCATCAGCGATCCGCTCGACACCCCGGCGCGTGCGCGCTGGCCGCTGGACGATGCGGCATGAGCCGGGTCGGCATCATCGGCGCGGGCGCCTGGGGCACCGCGCTGGCCTGTGCCGCCCGTCGCGCCGGCAGCGACGTGCTGCTCTGGGCGCACGAGGCCGAAACCGTCGCATCGATCAACGAACGACACGAGAACCCCACCTTTCTGCCCGGCGTCGCGCTTGACCCAGCGATAGGGGCAACCGACGACCTGGCCCGCGCCGGAGCCTGCGACCTGGTGCTGCTGGTGGCGCCCTCGGCGCACCTGGGCGCGGTATCGGCGGCCCTCGCGCCCGATCTGCCGTCGGCCACACCGGTATGCGTCTGTACCAAGGGCATCGAGGTGCGCAGCGGCCGGCTGATGACAGAGGTCGCCGGCGCCGCGCTCGGGCGCGATGACCTGGCCTGCCTTTCGGGTCCCTCGTTCGCCGCCGAGGTCGCCGCCGCCCTGCCCACGGCTGTCACCGCCGCCGGGCCGCCAGACGCGGTCGAGGCGGTGGCCGGCGCGCTGGGCGGACCGGCCTTCCGGATCTACCGCAGCGACGATGTCGCCGGCGTCGAGATCGGCGGCGCGGTCAAGAACGTCATCGCGATTGCCTGCGGCATCGCCGACGGCCGTGGTATGGGGCTGAATGCCCGGGCGGCCCTGATCAGCCGCGGCCTGGCCGAGATGGTCCGCCTGGCCGAGGCTGCGGGCGGACGGCGCGAGACCCAGATGGGGCTGTCGGGCCTGGGCGACCTGGTGCTGACCTGCACGGGCACGCTTTCTCGCAACTACACCTTCGGCAAGGGCCTGGGCAGCGGCGAGACCATGGAAGCCCTCATGGCCGGGCGGGCCAGCGTGGTCGAGGGCGCGGTCACCGCGCCTGCCCTGGCCGAGCTTGCCGCGCGCCTGAACGTCGACATGCCGATCGCCACCGCCGTGAACGATGTTCTTGCGGGCCGCAACGATGTCGCAAGCGCCATCGCCGGCCTGCTCGCGCGCCGTCCCGGCGAGGAATTCTGACCACCCGGCCCGCCGGAACAACACATAAGGAGAACAACGTGCTCTTCGTCCTACATTGCATCGACAAGGCCGGTGACGGCTCGCTGCGCATGGCCAATCGCGAGGCCCATCTCGCCTTTCTCAAAGCGAACGCCGACGCGGTACGCCTGGGCGGCCCTTTTCTTTCCGACGACGGCAGCCGCATGGTCGGCTCCATGCTGGTGATCGAGGCCGAGGACCTGGCCGCGGCAAAGGCCTGGGCAGCCGGAGATCCTTATGCCAAGGCCGGCGTCTTCGAAAATGTCGATATCCGCCCCTGGAAGGCTGTGGTAGGAACGACACAGATATCGTGACATTTCCGCCAAGCCAACTTGGTGATTTCCGAACTGGGTCGGAGTTTGTTAAAGTCTCTCAAACGAGTCGTGGTGGCTCGGGTGATATGGCCCGCGCAGACGTGACGCAGGTGCCGATCCCTACAGATTGGCCGAGTGGAACATGAGGAGTACTAACGATGATGCGGATGTTTGCAGGTGCGTTTGCCGCACTTTTGCTGGTGGCTTCGCCGGCTATGGCGTAGGTCAGTCCGGAAAACCTGAACGTACAGGCCCAGAATGCCGGTATGAGCTTTGACAGTTCTTCGGATGCGGAGATTGATGAAGCGCTGACCGCTCAGCTTCAGGCCGACATTCTCGCCAGTTCCGGGGTTGCCGGTGCCGATAGCATTGGCGCACTGACCGATTCGCAGCTCGCCACCGCGATGGGTACAATCCTGACAAACAATCCGGGCCTGACCGCCAAGTAGGTTACCGCTCTGGTGCGCGCCGCGATCCGGTCGCGTCCGGCCGGTTCGCCCGGCATCGCGATGATCGCCTATGAAGCAGCTTACGCCCGACCCGACATCGCCAAGGAAATCCAGAATTCGGCGATTTCTGTTGCGCCCGACCAGCAGCAGCAGATTGTGGCCCAGACGGTTCGTGGTGCCGTGTCCGGCGTCAATGAAGGCCGCTCCGAAGAGACCAACGTCAGCGATAGCTGATCGTTCGATAAAGATCTTGCATCTTCAAGAACCCCCGGCTGGGCAACCTGCCGGGGGTTTTTCTTTGCCCGCCAATGGAAATCTCCTGCAGCGGGGCCGGTACCGCGACAATGGCAGACGACAAGCTCGGGAGGCAATGTTCCATGGCCTATTGGCTGATGAAGCAGGAACCCAGCGAATGGGGCTGGGGCGATCTGGTTGCCGAAGGAAGCAGCTTCTGGGACGGCGTGCGCAACCATCAGGCCGCCGCCAACATGCGCAAGATGAAGAAAGGCGATCGCTGTTTCTTCTATCACTCGGTCGATGAGAAGCAGATCGTGGGCATCATGGAGATCACCCGCGCAGCCTATCCCGATCCAACCGCCGAGCCTGACAGCCCCTGGGTGGTTGTCGACGTCAGACCGCTCAAGCCGGTAAAGACCCCGGTCACTCTGAAGCAGATCAAGGCCGATCCCCGCTTCGAGGATTTGGCGCTGGTCAGACAGTCACGCCTGTCTGTGGTGCCCGTCTCGGACGAACACTGGAAGGCCCTTTGCGGCATGGCTGGGGTCAGGGCCTAAAGCGACACGGGCCGTTGCGCGATAGGCTGCACGTCAACAATCTCCGCAAATGCACATCTTCATGCGGAACCGCAACGCGGCCCCGCATGAAGAGTGTGTGTCTCAGATCATCGCCTCGATCAGGTGCGGGCCCTTGCCGGAAAAGGCCGCGGCGAGCGCGCGGTTGAACTGCTCGGCGGTCTCGGCGCGCACCGCATCGACGCCCATGCCCTGGGCCATCTTCACGAAGTCCAGGTTCGGCCGGTCGAGGTCGAACATGTCGTGGGCCTTCGGCCCCGGATTGGCGCCGACATTGCGCAGTTCGCCGTGCAGGATGGCGTAGGTCTGGTTGGCGTAGATCACGGTGACGACATCGCAGTTCTCGCGCGCCTGGGTCCACAGGCCCTGGATCGTGTACATCGCCGAACCGTCGCCCACGAGCGAGAGCACCTTGCGGTCCGGGCAGGCGACCGAGGCGCCGACCGCCTCGGGAATGCCGCGCCCGATCGAGCCGCCGGTGCCGTAGAGCCAGTCATGGGGCGCACAGCCCTTCGTGAAGGGATGCAGGCCGCGCCCGCCGGTGATCGATTCGTCCGAGACGATGGCGTTCTCGGGCAGCAGGTTGCCGATCGCGGCCCCCATCGCCTCGATCGTGAGATCGCCGCTCATCAGCTCGGGGCGGCCGGCCTCCTGCAGCATGGCCTGGGCGCCGCCGGCGCCGACCTCGTCGGCCAGCCACTCCAGCGCGCCGGTGATGTCGTCCTCCTCGGTCGCCAGGACATGGGGCTGGCAGCTTTCGGGGATCAGCACGCTGGGCTTGCCGGGGTAGGCAAAGAAGGCGACGGGGACCTTCGCGCCGGCCAGGATGATGTGCTTGTACTTGCCGGTGACGGCGAGCGCCTGGTCGACGACATAGGGCATGCGTTCGGCGGTGAATCGCCCGGCGCCGCGCTCCATGCGGCTGGCGGGAAACTCGCTCATCACCGTCGCACCGGTCTTTGCCGCGATGCGCCCGGCGATCTCCAGCGGGTTGGCGCGCAGGCCGCGATGTCCGAGCAGGATCAGGCAGGGCTCGCCCGAGCGCAGGGCATCGGCGCAGTCGCGGATCGCACCCTCGCCGACCGAATCGGGCGGGGCGACATCGGGCACCTTGGCGGTGCCTTCGGCCTCGTTCCAGGCGGTGTCGGCAGGCAGGATGAGCGTGGCGATGCGGCCCGGCGCAGCCTTGGCCTCGGCAATCGCCTGCGCGCCGTCGCGCGCCACCGAAGCAGCATCCGGCGAGGTCTTCACCCAGTGGGAGACCGGCGCCGCGATGGCCGCAATGTCGGCGGTCAGCGGCGCGTCATGATCGATGTGATAGGTCGCGTGTTCGCCCACGATGTTGACAATGGGCGTCTTGGCCTTCTTGGCATTGTGCAGGTTGGCGATGCCGTTGCCCAGGCCCGGCCCGGTGTGGAGCAGGGTCGCGGCGGGCTTGTCCATCATGCGGCCGTAGCCGTCGGCCGCGCCCGTGACGACGCCCTCGAACAGGCCCAGGACACAGCGCATGCCGTCGACCCGGTCGAGCGCGGCGCAGAAATGCATCTCGGACGTGCCGGGATTGGTGAAACAGACATCGACGTCCCCCTCGACCAGGGTACGCACCAGACTCTCGGCTCCGTTCATGCTTCCTCCGCTTGGTTGGGCGCGACCTTAACGGCTCGCGCCGCGCCGTGCAGCCCTGTTGTGAGCTTTCCTTACACGGCTTCCAGAAAGTTCCGGTAGTTCTCGGCGAGATCCGCCACGGCAGCATCGTGGAAGCGTTTGCCGTGCTCGGGCGTGGAGAGCGACGGCAGACTTCCGATGCGCCCGTCGGGGTAGCGGCGGCGGTAGTCGTCGGCGTCGTGAATGCCGCTGTATTCTGGCGCCCGGCCGTCGAAATTCACCCGCTTGATGGCTTGCGGGTAGGCATACTGCGTCACCGAGACCTCGCTGCAGGTCGCGTGCTGGCCTTCGTCGTCGCCATAGAGTTCGGCCTGCAGTTTCTTCACGCCCTTGCCGTCCCACCAGTTGGCGAGCCGGCAGCGGATCGGGCGTGGCGCCTCGCGCACCAGCATGGAGACATCCGAGTGGATTTCGGCGAAGGCGGCGTTCGCCGTGGCGATGTTGCCGCCATGGCCGTTGAGGAAATAGAAGCGGTCGAAACCGTGGCGCGACAGGCTGACCACATAGTCGCGCATCAGCGCGATCAGGGTGGAGGGCCGCAGGCACATCGAACCTGCAAACGCCAGGTGATGCTGGGCGATGCCGACCGAGATCGTGGGTGCGATCAGGGCGCCCGCCGCCTCGCCCAGGCTGCGTGCGATGACCTCCGGGCAGATCGCATCGGTGCCGATCAGGCCGTTGGGCCCGTGCTGCTCGGCCGAACCGATGGGGATGACAATGCCCGTGGAGCCTTCGAGATAACGCTCGACCTCCTGCCAGGTGGAAAGCTGAAGCTGCATCGTGTGTTCCTTGCCCTGTTTGGTTGCCTCCAAGGCTAGTGGATTTTGCCGCGCGACGAACCCCGCCCCTGTGTTATCCCACCAGCCATGGTTGGCCCCGCACGCACCGAAAAAGGAAACACGCCGATGCAGGATACGGCAGGCGACGCCATGCCCGAGGGTTTCGTCATCATCGATCCCGACGATCCCTTCGAGATGTACGCCGGGCCCTTCTACGCCCGCGACGAGGGTGAGGCGCGGATCTACGGCTTCCGCGTCAAGCCGCACCACGCCAACGCCGGGGGCGCAATCCACGGCGGTGTGCTGATGAGCTTTGCTGACTTCGCCCTGTGCGCCGAAGCGGTGCGCAAGGCCCCGGGAGAGGTACCGGTGACGATCTCGCTCAACGCCGACTTCACCGCCCCAGCCCAGGTCGGCGAGCTGGTGACCGCGCGCATCGATACCCTGCGCACCACCCGCTCCTTCTCCTTCGTACGCGGCGAGCTGACGGTGGGCGACCGCGTCGTCCTGGGCTGCAGCGGCGTCATCAAGCGCGTCCGCCGGGAGGGCTGACGCGCGACAGATCAGAGCAGGTTGAGGATTTCCTCTCCAACCGCGATGACCTCTGGCAGATAGGACGGGTCGTCACCGTGCAGGGTTTCGAGCACACTGAAAAAGTCGAACACAGCCTCCTTGTCAGGTCTCACCATCAGGTATTGCCCGGCGAAGCCGCCGTGCCCGATCATCGTGCCGTCGGTATAGATCTGATTGTGATAGCGCTGGCCCTTACGCGGCTCGGGGTAGTCGGTCCCGCCTGACCGCATGGTCTCGCGCAAGAAGGTCTCGTCGCCGACCGGCTTGCCGTCCACACCCATGCCCCAGCGCGCGTGAAGCAGGCCGAACCGCGCCAGGTCGCGTAGCGTGAGGCTGCCGCCGCCGCTCAGGATCGGAACGAAGTCGCAGTCGAGCGACATGTGGAAGGCGCGCTCGAGACCCGCACCCTCGGCGATATCCTTGAGATGGCACTTCAGGTCCCGGCCACTGACACGCTCGGCAATCCATGCGGCGACATCGGTATCGGGTGACTTGTAGCAGGTCTGGTTGTCTGGGTTGGTCGTGCCGTCGTCGGCCAGCGTCGCGATGAACGCTCGCAGGCTCATCTCCTCTTCACCCTCGGGCGGCAGGCGCCATCCCATCGAGATCTCCTGCCTGCTGTAGCCGGTGCGCTCGCCCGGTCCGGGGGGAGACTCGTAGGGCGTCGAGTAGTCCTCGTCGAAATTGTTCATGACGTTCATGTCCAGCACCTGCTGGACCGTCGCGCCACGATAGCCGCTGCCGATCTCCGGCAGGTGCTCCTCGACCCTGCTCTCCAGATCGATCAGGCCGTCGGCCACCAGACGACCGTAGATCAGGTTCAGGGTCGTCTTCGTGATGGACTGGATCGAATGCAGCATGTCGGGGCCGAAATCCGGGGCGTAGCGCTCGAACAGGATGTCCTGACCCTGCACCACGATCATGCCATCGAACATGCCGTTGGCGACGAGCCGCTGGACGTCGGGCCGCGCTCCGATCTGACGGATCGTACGTGTGCGGAGCGGCAGTATCCGGCTCGATCTCACGCTGAAGCCATAGCGGTTCAGCCAATGGATGTTACGAAATCCCCATCGGCGGCTTTCGGGACGGTTCCATCGGGTCAGCCGATCCTCGTCGACACACAGGTCGGGATGACGCACAGCTTGGGTATCCACGGCACAAGATCCTTTAGACAACGATGCGGTTACCGGCGCATCGGTACGCCGGTCCGAATGCCCTTGACAACTCGGCCTAGAGGCCGGCGTAGACCTCTTCCCATAGCGTGTAGATCTTCTGGTCGATCGCGGGGTCGGTCGTGGTCGGGAAGGTCGTCTCTGAGATGAGCTTTTCGGCATTGCTGTAGCCGAAGAGCTCGAGAACAGCCGGATCGGCCATCTGGTAGGATCTTCTGTTGCTGTGTCCGTAGCCGTAGGTCTCGATCAGGAAAACACCGGATTCCGGGTCGAGCCAGGCGTCGATGAAGTCGTGGGCCAGGGCCTCGTCGCCATCTCCCGTGTTGACCCGGACGATGCCGCAGGCCCAGCCCAATGCGCCTTCCTTCGGCGCCGCGAAGGCGACGGGGACGTCCTGCTCCAGGAGATTCAGAAGCGACGAGTTCCATGCATAAGCCATGGCACACTCGCCGTTGGCGATGGCCTGCTCCATGTCCGTCTGGCTCTCCCAGTAGAAACGGACCAGAGGCCGCTGGGCGCGCACCATCGCTCCGGCTTCTGCAATCTGCTCGTCGGTCGGCTCGAAGAGGTCGTAGCCAAGCACGGCCAGCGCCATGGTGATGTTGACGTAGGTGCCGCGGGCGCAGATGCGGCCCTCGTAGGCCTCGTCGAACATCATCGCCCAGGTCTCTTCCCCGTCGTAGAGGTCGGTGCGGTAGAGGATGGACGAGAGCCCGAGGTCGATCACGGCCATGTACTGTTCGCCGTCGATTCGCCCGCCGTCGATGTCGCGCAACTCCGGGAAGACGTCCGGCCAGTTGCTGAGCCTCGAGGTGTCGATGGGCAGCAGGACACCGGCGTCGTACCAGCGGCGCACGTCGTCGGGGCAGGGATGGGAAAGATCGGCCGGGAAGCCCGCACGAATCTTCTGCAACCCGTCTTCGGCGGAAGCGAAGAGCGTGATGTTGGGTTCGCCGTGATTGTCGACGAAGCGCTGGAACAGGTCCGGCAGTTCATAGCCCGACCACGTCAAATGGGTGATCATCGTGCCGTCTGCGGCGCGGGCGCCGCTGTTGAGCGCCGTCGATGCCGGAACGAGCCCCGCCGCCGCCGAGGCGGCCATGAACTCGCGGCGGCCGATCCTGCCGTTGACGAGTTGGCTGTGCAGCCTGTCCACATTGGGTTTCCTCAGCACGTGCATGGTCGTCCCTCCCCTTCGACGGAGCGGGCCCCTCCGGGCCGCTGACAGACAGACGAACATGTGAGCCTGTCGCGTTTCCGCATCGATCTCGCGCGCAGGCTGACGCGAGATCGGGACGAAACAGCGTCAACTCGCGTCAGCTGACAGCGAGACGGAGCGTATGGGACATGCGAAGCTGGCACGTGTGGCTAAACCGACAGAGGCGCGCTCCCCGGAATGCCAGTCGAGGACATCCCGCAGAACCTGAGGCTGCTTTGCAGCTACGCCCGTTCCGTATCCGAGGTGTGCCGAAGGTCCGGCATCAACCGGCAGCAGTTCAACCGCTATCTCACCGGCGAGTCCCGCCCCTCACTCAAGACGGTCCGCCGGCTTTGCGACTTCTTCGGGCTTGACGACCACGAACTGTTTCTCGGCCAAGGTGAGTTCCGTCAGCTCATCAAGGTGCGACCGGTTCGCCCAGGTGCCAACCGCGATCCCACCCGCGAGTTCCTTGATGCGCTCCAGCCCCGGGTCGACGGCCACATCCGCGATGCCTACAAGTATCTGGGATTCTACTTCAGCTACTTCCGCTCCAGCCGCCACCCCGAGTTCATCTATCGCAACCTGGTTCAGATCAGAGAGGACGATGGGGCCCTCGTCAGTAAGCAGGTCAACCGGCTCTCGGGCGACAACGTAGGATTGCCGCGTTGGCTCAGGTTTACCGGCATCGTCTATGGCGCCGGCGACCGCATCGTGGTGACCGAACGCGAGCCGAGAGCGGGAAACTCCATCTGGCACACGGTGCTCTTCACGACGGACTACGACCGCCCATCGCACCTTGTGGGGCTTCTCCTGGGTGTCACGCCCGAGGTGGCGCACCAGATCATCTGTTACCGGACGATCTGGGAGTATCTGGGCCCCTCGGTTCAACTCAAGGAGTGCCTTCGGCGTTGCGGTCGCCTCCCGGCGACCGAACCTGGAATCTCGAGCTACGTCCTGCACTGCACGTCAAATGACGCGGGCGACGCGAGCGGTATTCTGCAGCCGCGCTTCTAGAACGCGATTCGGAATCCGGGCTCGGCGGCCGGATCGCTTGCACCGGGACGTGCTTCTGGCAAGACTCGGCCGACAAGGGTACAGCGATGTCGAGGCAATTCGACGAGGGAGACTGATCCATGACCGAGGAAGCCGTCATCAACGTTCCTGCCGACTGGGCCGAAAAGGCCTGGGTCGACAACGAGAAGTACCTCGCGATGTACCAGCGTTCCCTGGACGATCCCGAGGGCTTCTGGCGCGAGCATGGCCAGCGCATCCACTGGACCAAGCCCTTCACCAAGGTGAAGAACACCAGCTACCGCGGCGACGTGTCGATCAAGTGGTACGAGGACGGCGAGCTCAATGTCGCCGCCAACTGCCTGGACCGCCACCTGTCGCGCCGGGCCAACCAGACCGCGATCATCTGGGAGGCCGACGATCCCAAGGAAGAGGCCCGCTACATCACCTACCGGGAGGCCTACGAGGAGGTCTGCCGCATGGCCAACGCCCTGAAGCTGATGGGCGCCCGGAAGGGCGACCGCATCACGATCTACATGCCGATGATCCCCGAGGCGGCCTACGCCATGCTCGCCTGCGCGCGGATCGGCGCGGTGCATTCGGTGGTCTTCGGCGGCTTCTCGCCAGACAGCCTGGCCAACCGCATCCAGGACTGCGATTCCAACATCGTCATCACCGCCGACGAGGGCCTGCGCGGCGGCCGCAAGGTGCCGCTGAAGACGAACGTCGATGAGGCATTGAAGGACTGCCCCAGCGTCATGCACACGCTGGTCGTGCGCCGCACCGGCGGCAAGATCGACATGATGGCCGGACGCGACCACTGGTGGCACGAGATCCGCGAGCGCGTCGATCACGACTGCGCGCCCGAATCGCTTTCGGCCGAGGATCCGCTGTTCATCCTCTATACCTCCGGCTCAACGGGCAAACCCAAGGGCGTGCTGCACACCTCGGGCGGCTATCTCGTCTATGCCTCGATGACCCACCAGTACGTCTTCGACTACCACGAGGGCGACATCTACTGGTGCACCGCCGATGTCGGCTGGGTCACCGGCCACAGCTATATCGTCTACGGGCCGCTCGCCAACGGCGCGACGACCCTGATGTTCGAGGGCGTGCCCAACTACCCCGACGCCAGCCGCCACTGGCAGGTGATCGACAAGCACAAGGTCAACACCTACTACACCGCGCCGACCGCCATCCGCGCCCTGATGCGCGAGGGCGAGGAGCCGGTGAAGAAGACCAGCCGCGCCAGCCTGCGCCTGCTGGGCAGCGTCGGCGAGCCGATCAACCCGGAAGCCTGGAACTGGTACCACCGTGTCGTGGGCGACGGCCGCTGCCCGATCGTCGACACCTGGTGGCAGACCGAGACCGGCGGCATCCTGATCACGCCGCTGCCCGGCGCCACGCGCCTGAAGCCGGGTTCGGCGACACGCCCCTTCTTCGGCGTCAAGCCGGCCATCGTCAACAACGAGGGCGAGGTCCTGGTCGGGGCCTGTTCGGGCAACCTGTGCCTCACCGATTCCTGGCCCGGCCAGATGCGCACGGTCTATGGCGATCACGAGCGTTTCGTGCAGACCTACTTCTCGACCTATCCCGGCAAGTACTTCACGGGCGACGGCGCGCGGCGCGACGAGGACGGCTATTACTGGATCACCGGCCGCGTCGACGACGTGCTCAACGTCTCGGGCCACCGCATGGGCACCGCCGAGATCGAGAGCGCGCTGGTCGCCCATGCCAAGGTCGCCGAGGCCGCCGTGGTCGGCGCGCCTCACGACCTGAAGGGTACCGGCATCTACTGCTACGTCACGCTGAACGCCGGCGAGGAGCCCAGCGAGGAACTGAGGAAGGAGCTCGTCGCCTGGGTGAGGAAGGAAATCGGCCCCATCGCCAGCCCCGACTGGCTGCAATGGGCGCCCGGCCTGCCCAAGACCCGCTCGGGCAAGATCATGCGCCGCATCCTGAGGAAGATCGCCGAGAACGATTTCTCGAACCTCGGCGACACCTCGACGCTCGCCGATCCCGGCGTCGTCGACGACCTGGTCGAGCAGCGCCAGAACCGCTAGACGTCAGCCGCCCGGATCGTCGGCCGCAAGGTCGCGATCCGGGGCTTTGGCAAACAGCCGGCGCACCATCGGCTCGAAGGCTTCCAGCGGCATCGAATCGTAATCCGGATCGAAGCAGTTCTGGTCGTAGTTCTCGCAGAAATCGACGCAGGCCTGGTAGTGCGGGTGGCCGCGATGGATGTCGCGCGCGTCGGGATCGCGCCCGAAATGGTGATTGTAGTAGTGGGTCTGGAACAGGCCGTGGTGCAGAACGACCCAGTGCACCCGCTCGCTGACATAGGGCCGCAGGATGGCGGCGGCGAGTTCGGGATGGTTCCAGGGCGCCAGATTGTCGCCGACGTCGTGGAGCAGGCAGGCGACGACCATCTCCTCGTCCTCGCCGGCACGGTAGGCGCGGGTCGCCGACTGCAGGGCGTGTTGCAGGCGGTCGATCGGCAGGCCGATGTCGACGTGATCGGGCTTCTTGAGCTGCTCCAGCACCTCGTCGGCCAGCGGCAGCTCGGCCGCCGCGAAGTTCTCACCGATGATGCGGTAGTCCCGCGCCGTGCCGTCCTTCATGCGGATGAAGCCGACACGGCGCATGGCGCTTCTCCCGATCCCCGCCTTCAGGCCGCGTTGTCGTGGGCGGCGTGGTCGAAGCTCGGCGGCTTGGCGAACAGGCGGCGCACCATCGGCTCGAAGGCCGACATGGGCATGGTGTCGAAATCGGGGTCGAAGGCGTTCTGGTCGTACTTCTCGCAGAAGTCGACGCAGGCCTGGTAGTGCGGATGGCCCTTGAAGCGGTCGCGTTCGTTGCGGTCCAGGCCGAAGTGGTGGTTGTAGTAGTAGGTCTGGAACAGGCCGTGGTGCAGCACGACCCAATAGGTCCGCTCGCTGACATAGGGGCGCAGGATGCCCGCGGCGATCTGGGCGTGGTTGAACGGCGCCAGCGTGTCGCCGACGTCGTGGAGCAGGGCGGCGACCACCATCTCCTCGCTCTGGTTGTCGCGGAAGGCGTGGGTCGCGGCCTGCAGGGAGTGCTCCAGGCGCGTCACCTTGTAGCCGAGATCGATGCGCTCGTTCTCCTGCAGCAGGCCCAGCACGTCATCGGCCAGGGGCTTGTTGGCCTCCTTCATGGCTTCGCCGATGATCTTGTAATCCTCGGCCGTGCCATCGGCCATGTGAACGAAACTCACCTTCTGCATTGTCGCCTCCAGCCTTTGCGTTGCCCTATCTCTGGCATTGCCATGGCGCGCCCGCAAGCCCGATCAGCCGGGATCGACATCCAGCGCATCAAGCGCGGCCTTGCGCAGGGTCTGGCGCAGGCGGGTGTAGCCCGCCCAGGGATCGCGCTCCTTCAGGCGTTCGGCCGCGCTGGCCACGGTGACGATCCGGGGCGTGGCGATCTCCTCCAGCGCCTTCCACGAAACCGGCCAGGCGAGCGGCGCGCCTTCCCGGGCGCGCGGCGAATAGGGCGCGATGGCCGTGGCGCCGCGCTGGTTGCGGAAATGATCGATGAAGATGCGGTCCTTGCGCTTGGCCTTGCTCATGGTCGCGACATATCGCGACGGCGCCTGCTCCTCGAACCGCTGGGCAAGCGCCCTGGCAAAGGCCGTGATCACGGGCCAGTCGTGGCGCCGCTCGATCGGCACCACGACATGAATGCCCTTGCCGCCGGTGAGCAGGGGAAAGCTCTCCAGGCCCAGGGCGTCGAGAGCCTGGCGCATGTCGGCGGCGGCACGCTTGACCGCCGGGAAGCCGACCGCAGTGTCCGGATCGAGATCGAAAACGATGCGCTCGGGCCGCTCGATCCGGTCGATGCGTGAGCCCCAGACGTGGAACTCCAGAACGCCGACCTGGGCGGCGTTCACCAGGGCCTTGCGGTCGGCGATGTAGAGGTAGTCTTCCGTCTCGCCGTTCTTCTGCTCCACGGCCAAGCTGTCGAAGGTCTCGGGGAAACCCTTGCCCCCGTGACGCTGGAAAAAGCACTGGCCCGTGCGGCCCTCGGGGCAGCGCACCAGGGAGACCAGGCGGTCGGCAAGATAGGGCAACATGCGCGGCGCGGCGGCGGCCAGGTATTCGGCCAGTTCCCGCTTGGTGATGTCCTGGCTGGGGAAGAGCATGCGGTCGGGATGGGTAAGGCGCACGCCGGCGACGGTCGCTGCCTCCTCGTCCCCGGCATTGCGGGCTGCTTTCTTCATGGTCCTTGCTCCCCGGCCCGGGTCGGGCCTTTCGGGTTTGACCTCTGCGGCGGGTTTGTCCTCGCGCAGGCCGAGGTAACGACCGTGGCACACCATGCCGTCGCCGGTGAAGCCGGCAAGGGCGATCTGGGCGACCAGTTCCGGACGCACCCAGCGGGCTTCGCGCGCGATCTCTGCCGGCACCTCCTTGAGCGGCGCCGTCTTGCGCGACAGCGTCCTGAAGCGCGCGGCAAGGTCATCGAGCGTGGCGCCGTCGAAGCCGGATCCGGCGCGCCCGGCATAGACCAGCGCGCCGTCGACGTTCTGAGCGAGAAGGATGGAGGCAAAGGGCCGATCCCTCTCCGAGGGACGCCAGCCGACGATGACGAATTCCTGGGTCTTGTCGCATTTGATCTTCAGCCAGGACTTGCCCCGCCCGGCGCGATAGGTGGCATCGGCCCGTTTGGCGATGATGCCTTCGAAGCCTTTGGCGCAGAGTTCGGCGAGCATCGCCTTGCCGCCGCCCTCGACATGATCGGAATAGAACACCGGGCCGTTGCGCGGCGCCTTGGCGAGCAGGCGCTTCAGGCGCTTTTTGCGCTCGAGCAGGGTCTGGCCGCGCAGGCTCCTGCCGCCCTCGGCCAGCAGATCGAAGACGAAAGACTCGACGCCCCGGCCATCCTCGCTCAAGGCCTTCTGCAGGGCCGAGAAGTCGGTGCGGCCTTCCCTGCTGACCGCGGCAACCTCGCCGTCGAGCAGGGCGCCATCGAGATCGAGGTCGGCCAGTGCCCGGGGCAGCCTGCCGAACTTGTCGGTCCAGTCGAGGCCGTTGCGCGTGTAGAGGCGGACGTCCGGTCCGTTGAGTGCAGCCTGGATGCGATAGCCGTCGAACTTCACCTCATAGACCCAGTTATCGCCCTCGGGCACGTCCTCGACTAGGGTCGCGAGCATCGGCTTGGCGAAGCCGGGCAGCTTGCCACCGCGCTTGCGGGCTTTCGCCTTCTTCGCGGCATCGCCGGGATGGGTGAGGTCCTTGGCAATGGCGCTCATGGCGCGGCCGCTGACGATGCTGGTCTCGGCCTGCCTGGTGATGTCGCCCTTGCGGTCGGCGGCTTCGTCCCTGTCCTTGATCAGCAGCCAGTTCTCCCGCTTCTCCTTCTTTTTCGGCTTCATGCGCACCAGGGCCCAGGCGCCCTTGAGGCGCTGGCCGTGGAGGGCGAACTTGAGCTTGCCCTCCTCCAGGCCCTTGTGCGGATCCTCCAGCGGCTCCCAGGTCCCGGTGTCCCAGAGCATCACCGTGCCGGCGCCGTAGTGGCCTTCCGGGATCGTGCCCTCGAAGCTGCCGTAGTCGACCGGGTGATCTTCGGTTCGCACGGCCAGACGCTTGTCGGCGGGGTTGAGGCTGGGGCCGCGTGTCACCGCCCAGCTTTTCAGCACGCCGTCGAGTTCCAGGCGGAAGTCGTAGTGCAGCCGCGTCGCATCGTGCTTCTGGATGAGATAGGCATTGCCCTTCCTGCGGGCGAGCCTGCCCTTGGGCTCGGGCGTCTCCTTGAAGGAGCGCTTGGCGCGGTAGGTGTCGAGCGCACCGCTGCCGCGCGCCATCAGCTTGCCTTGCGTTTCCGCGCGGTGGGGGCGGCCTTGCCGCCCGAGGACTTCACGCTCTTCTTGAGCGCCTCGACCAAGTCGATGATTTCGGCGCCGCCGCCCTCATCGCCCTCGTCCTCGTCGATCTCCACCGGCTTCTTCTTGGCCTTGGCATCGATCAGTTCGCGCAGCGCGACCGTGTAGCTGTCGTGGAACTTGCTCGGATCGAAGGGCCCGGCCTTCTTGTCGATGAGCTGTTTTGCCAGGGCCAGCAGTTCCTTGTCGGGCTCGACATCCTCGACCTCGGCAAAAAAGGGCGCCGATTCCCGGACCTCATCGTCAAAGCGCAGGGTTTCGAGCAGCAGGCCGCGACCGCACGGCTTGATCGCGCCGATGTGCTCGCGCCCGCGCATGACGAACTGGCCGAGCGCGGTGTGCTTGCTGGCGCGCAGGGCATCGCGCAGCACGCCATAGGCCTCTTCGGCCAGATCGCCGTCGGCGACGACGTAATAGGGCCGGTCGAACCAGATGGGGTCGATCTCGCCCTGCTCGACGAACTGCACGAGGTCCATGGTCTTCTTGGCCTCGAGCTTCAGTTCGTCGATCTCCTCGGGCTCCAGCAGGACGTAACGGCCCTTGCCGAGGTCGAAGCCCTTGACGATCTCGTCGGTGTCGACGGGGCCGATGCCCGGCACTGTCTTGGTGTAACGCACGCGTTTGCCCGAGGGCTCGTGGATCTGATGCATGGCGATGCGCGCGCCGGTCTTGCTCGCCGAATAGAGCTTCACCGGCACCTGAACCAGCGCCAGGCGCAGGTTGCCCTGCCAGACCGGCCGCGTGCCGCCGACGGAGGGTCCGTCGGCGGACTTGCGGCTGGAGCGCTTGGCTGCCGTTTTCTTGGCGGCAGCCTTCTTGGTCGAACGTGCCATGGTCCAGTCTCCGGGGCGGCCCGCGCGGACCGCCCGCTGCCGGTGGGTTACGAAGCGAGCTTCTTCTCGCGCGGCCAGAAGCGCAGCTTGCGGGCCGAGGTGAGGAAGCTCTTGGCCGCGGTCTTGCCCGAAAGCTCGACCACCGCCTCGTCGCGGTCGGCCTTGGCGATGCCGGCGGCATCGAGCAGTGCCGCGGCGGCGACGTTGTGGCCGATGTACTTCATGTGGGCGAAGGCATCGGTGACGAAGTCCTTGGCCGAGGGATCCTTCGACAGCGTCTTGGCCGAGGCCTCCGAGAGCACCACGGTGACGACGTCGAAGAAGACCGAGGGCGAACCGGCGAGCTGGCCGTCGGCGGGGATGGTCTCGCCGCCCGCCGCCTTCACGCCGCCGATCCTGGGCGCGACGACGAAGAAGCTCGCCCCCTCGTCCTTGGCGGCCTTGGCCAGGGCATCGACTATCGCCTTGTCGGCGCCCTCACCGACCAGACAGGCGACCTTCCGGCCTTCCAGGGTCTCCTTCATCTTCTTCAACAGGGCCAGCGCCGGCGACGGCTTCAGCTCCTGCGTCTTCACCTTGGCATCAGCCGCCTTGAGCATGGCGGTCATGCCCAGGCCCTTGGCGACCTTTTCGGCCAGCGCCTTGTCGACATTGAGCAGGTGCCCGACGATCCGCTCGCGGATCGCGGGCGTCTCGACCTTCGAGAGTTCGAAGGTGAAGGCCGCGGCGATGTGGCCCTGCTCGGTCTCACTCTGGCTGATGTAGAACTGGCGCGCCTGCGAGTAGTGGTCGGCAAAGGATTCCGGCCGGATACGCATCTTGTCGCCGCTGTCGCGCTGGGCGTAGCTGACGAAGCCCTTGGCCTGCGAAGCGCGCGGACCCTGACCGTCGTCCAGTGTGCTGGGCTCGTAGTTCACCCGACCCTTGTGCCGCTGCATCTGCATGTGGCCGTCGCGCTGGTTGTTGGCGAACGGGCACTGCGGCTGGTTGACCGGGATCTGGGCGAAGTTCGGCCCGCCCAGGCGCTTCAACTGCGTGTCGAGATAGGAGAACAGGCGGCCCTGCAAGAGCGGGTCGTTGGAGAAGTCGATACCGGGCACGATGTTGGCCGGGCAATAGGCGACCTGCTCGGTCTCGGCAAAGAAGTTGTCGGGGTTGCGGTCGAGCACCATGCGGCCGACCACGGTGAGGGGAATCTCCTCCTCGGGGATGATCTTGGTCGGATCGAGCACGTCGAAGGCGAAGCTGTCGGCCTGCTCCTGCGTGAAGAGCTGGAAGCACAGTTCCCACTCGGGATAGTCGCCGTTTTCGATGGCTTCCCAGAAGTCCTTGCGGTGGAAATCCTGGTCGGCGCCGTTGATCTTCACGGCCTCGTCCCAGACCACCGACTGCAGACCGAACTTGGGCCGCCAGTGGAACTTCACGAAGGTCGAATCGCCCTTGGTGTTGATCAGGCGGAAGGTGTGGATGCCGAAGCCTTCCATGAAGCGCAGCGAACGCGGGATGGCCCGGTCCGACATGGCCCACTGGATCATGTGCATCGATTCGGGCGTCAGGGAGATGAAGTCCCAGAAGTTGTCATGGGCCGAGGCGTTCTGCGGAAAACCCCGGTCCGGCTCCATCTTCACCGAGTGGATCAGATCGGGGAACTTCATGGCGTCCTGGATGAAGAACACCGGAATGTTGTTGCCGACCAGGTCAAAGTTGCCTTCCTGGGTGTAGAACTTCACCGCGAAACCACGCACATCGCGCGGCAGATCAACGGACCCGGCGCCGCCGGCCACGGTCGAGAAGCGCGAGAAGACGGGGATACGCTCGCCGGCCTTCTGCAGGAAAGCGGCGCGCGTGTAGCGGCTCATCGTCTTCGTGCATTCAAAATAGCCGTGAGCGGCGGTGCCGCGGGCATGAACGATGCGCTCAGGGATGCGCTCGTGGTCGAAATGGGTGATCTTCTCGCGCAGCACGAAATCCTCGAGCAGCGTCGGGCCGCGCTCGCCGGTCGTGAGCGAATTCTGGTTGTCGGAAACCGGGATGCCCTGCTGGGTCGTCAGGACCGGACCGCCGTCGGCGAGCTGCTGCAGCTCGTCACCGTTGCCGCGGGTATCGCGTGCCTTGTTGCCGCCCTTGGCCGTCGGCTGAGCGGAATTCTTCTTGGCCATCTGTGCATCTCCCGTGCGGAATGAGGGCCGCGCGCCACCGGAGCCGCCGCCGTCCATGGGAAACGATCAAACGAAGGCCAGCGTTCCGCCCCAGGAAGAATCAGGCGTAGTCGAGCGGCAGTGCGGTCTCTTCCTTCAGGGTCTCCATGACGAAGCTGGTGGAGACGTCCTCCAGGGCGATTCGCGCGGTGATGCGCTGGTAGAGGGCATCGAAGGCCTTCATGTTCGGGATCACGGCCTTGATCATGTAGTCGGTCTCGCCGGTCATGCGGTAGATCGAGACGACCTCGGGGACGTCGACCACCGCCTTGCGGAAACGCGCCAGCCAATCGGCCGAATGCTCGCGCGTGCGGATCTGCATGATGGCGATGAGCTCCAGGTTGACCTTGGCGGGATCGACCAGCGCGACACGCCGGGTGATGACGCCGGCCTCCTCCAGGCGCTTGATCCGCGTCCAGCAGGCATTGCGCGAGAGATGGGCGCGTGCGGCCAGTTCATCGAGCGTCAACGTCGCGTCCTGCTGCAACGCCGCGACCAGTGTTCGGTCGAATTGGTCCAATGTCATCCTTACTTTTCCGATCCTGTGGGATAGTTTCCCACGAATGGTAACATGGGGCGGATTCTTTGGAATCCTGTCCTGCGCGAGCACGTCTAGGATCGTCTCACGTCGGGAAACAAGGGGGAGTAACCACCATGCTGCGTTCCATCGCCTCAGCCTTCGTCGAGCATCCCGCCAGCGTCGACGAGAGCTACGCCGAGCACGCCGGCTTTGCCGCTTCGTTCGGCGCGACGCTGCTGGTGGCCGGCATGGCCGCGCTGGTCCACGCCGCCCTGCCCTTCCTGTGCCGCGACACCGCGGGCAACGCCGTGCTGCGCCTCAATCGGCTGATTGCGGCCCGCCGCGCCGCCGCACATCCCCTGCCGGCGGTCAGCCGTGACCGGCAAGATGGGCGAGACCCGATCCCAGCATGATGAGACCGACCACGGCGATCAGCGCGCCCGAAAGATAGGGCGCACGGGCAAACAGGCTATCGAGCCGTGACGTGCGGCTGCGCGCCGCCGCGATGCCCAGGGCGGTGATGACGCCGACCGCGACCAGCGTCAGCGCCAGCCCGGCGCCGAGCCAGAAGCGGTCGATCTGCAGGCAGACCAACAGCACCGTGATCGCCGCGGCGCAGGGGATCAGCCCGCCGCCCAGGCCGAAGGTGACGATCTGCCAGGTGGTCGCCTTGCCCGAACCGAAGGTCCGCTCGATCGCCGCGGCATGCGCCTACGCGTGGGCATCCCCTGCGGCGCCGTGATCGTGATGGTCCCCATGGGCATGGGCATGATCGTGGTCGTGGCCATGGTCGTGGGCATGGTCATGATCGTGGTGATGTCCGCCACCGTGGTGGTGGTGGTGCCCGTGGTCATGGCCGTGATGGCGGCGCGCGGCGCTGCGGCTGCGCCACAGGGTGACCGCGGCGATACCCAGCACGACAAGCCCCGAGACGACCATGAACCAGGGTTCGAAGCGCTCGCCGATCAGCTTGTCGCCCCAGGCGAGCCCGATCAGCGCCAGCAGCCAGACGACGATGCTGTGGGAGAAGGCCGCGCAAAGGCCGAGCAGAACCGCCTGCCCCGCCGTGCCGCGCACGGCGATGATGAAGGCCGCCATCATGGTCTTGGCATGGCCGGGCTCCAGGGCGTGGAGCGCGCCCAGGACCAGGGCCGCGGCCATCAGGAATGCAGGTGCCGCCGCACCCCGCTCGACCAGCGCCGCCAGATCCATCGGCCGTTCTCCCTAGAGGTAACGTGCAATTTCCTGAAACTCGCGCACCAGTTCGCGGGCGCCGCGGCCCTTGG
The DNA here is from genome assembly GCA_937880925.1 of uncultured Rhodospirillaceae bacterium. Taxonomy (GTDB): domain Bacteria; phylum Pseudomonadota; class Alphaproteobacteria; order SP197; family SP197; genus CALGGB01. The sequence continues at coordinate 35,111 of CALGGB010000266.1, forward strand.
CGGTGCCTTCCAGGCAATGGTCGATGTGATCGCGGATGTAGATCTGCTTGGCCTTGACCACAGCGCTCTCCACCGCCTGGAGCTGCTGGGCGACCTCGACGCAGGGCCGTCCCTCCTCGATCATCGCGATGATGCGCTTGAGGTGGCCGTCGGCCCGCTTGAGCCGGTTGACGATATCGGGATGGCTGGCGTGTTCCATGCTATGATCCTATCCCCCTGGAGGGGATAGGACAAGACGGGTCGAGTGCCAGCCTGGACCACGGCCGCCGGTCTACCAGGCGATGGGCTTGCGATGCCGGAAGAAGCCGCCGGTGGGGCCGTCATCGGGCAGGGTGGCAAGAAAGACGGCCGTGTCGGCGCCCTGTTCGGGCGTGCTGGTCGCACCCTGCCCACCCATGCGGGTCTGCACCCAGCCCGGACACATGCAGTTCACCTTCACACCCTCGCCGGCTTCGCGCGCCAGGCGCACGGTGAGCGCGTTGAGCGCGGCCTTGGTGACGGCATAGGCCGCCGGCCCCTCCAGGCCCTGATCGAACGAACCCCAGTTGGATGAGACGTTGACCACGCGACCGTAGCCGCGTTGCGCCATGCCCGGCATGAAGGCGCGCGCGGTGCGCAGGGGCCCCAGCAGGTTGACCGCGATGGCCTCCTCCATGACCGAGATGTCATCGGCGTCGATCAGATCGCCCTCGGCGAGAAGACCGGCGTTGTTGACCAGCACGTCGACCGCCACCTTCTCGCGCGCCAGGGCCTCCGCGCAGGCCGTGACCGAGGCATCGCTTGCGACATCGAGCGTGAGAGCGCGCACGTCCAGACCCTCGTCGGTCAGGGCCGCCACGGCGCCATCGCCCGCTGCTTCATCGCGTGCAGCCAGCAGCACGGTCATGCCCTGCCTGCCGAGCTCGCGGCAGATCGCCAGGCCGATGCCGCGGTTGCCTCCGGTCACCAGTGCAGTCGTCATGCTCGATTCCTTCGCGCTGCTCGCGGCAAATTAAAAACACATTTCTTTCTAATTGAAAACCGCCGGCGGTCAGCCCGCCAAACCCGGCGCCACGGGCCGGTCGCGGGCCAGCAGGTGGAGCACCTGATACATGATCGAAGCGCCGGCCAGCGCCGTGATCTCCGCGACGTCGTAGTCCGGGGCGACTTCCACGAGGTCCATGCCGACGAGATCGAGACCGCCGAGCAGACCGACGATCTCCAGCGCCGCGGTGGTGTTGGGGCCGCCGACTATGGGCGTGCCGGTGCCCGGCGCGCAGGAGGGGTCAAGGAAGTCGATGTCGAAGGAGAGATAGGTGCGGTTGCCGCCCGTCACCTCCAGGATTTTCGCGGCGATCGCCTCGGGCGGCATCTTTTGCACCAAACGCCCGTCGATGATGTGGAAGCCGTCGTCCCAGTCGTTGTGCATCCGCACGCCGATGTGGATCGAGCGGGCCGGATCGATCAGGCCTTCGTTCATGGCGTGATAGAACATCGTGCCGTGGTTCAGCCGCTCGCTTTTTGTCGTGTCGTGGTGGGCATCGAAGTGGACCAGCGAAAGCGCCTTGCCGTGATGGGCCGCCACGGCGCGCAGCAGCGGCAGCGTGACGAAATGGTCGCCGCCCATGGTCATGGGAAAGCAGCCGGCCTTGAGGAAGCCGCCGACATTGGCCTCCACCGCCGCCATCATTGCGTCGGTGTAGCCGATGGGAAAGTTGTGGTCGCCCCAGTCGACGATGGCGAGGCGATGGGTGGGGTCGAAGTCAAAGGGCCATTGCGGCCCCCAGGCGATGTGGCTAGAGGCCTGGCGCAACCCGCGCGGGCCAAAGCGGCTGCCCGGCCGGTTCGAGGTTCCCAGATCGTAGGCGATGCCCGAGATCACGACATCGACGCCGGTGAGGTCGCGGGTGAACCGGCGGCGCAGGAACGAAAGCGCGCCCGAATAGGTGTTGTCGTCGGCCGTGCCGTAAAGACCGGGAGCATTGAAGCCGTAATCGCCGGAGGCCATGAGCCCTCCCCTTGTGCGGAATGTCGCGCTAGCTTGCCCCGACGACCATCAGGCAGCCAGCCCAAGGAATCCGCCGTGCCGCAGATCGCAATGGAAATCCTCGAACCCCTGTGCGCCGATGTCCTGGCCGGCGCCGGGATGCGCGCCGGTGACGCCGCCGTCACCGCGCGCCACCTAATCGATGCCGAGATGAAGGGCGTGGTCAGCCATGGCGTCCAGCGCGTCGCCTATTACCTGGAGCAGTTCGACATCGGCGGCGCGCGCCCGGCGGCCGAGATCGCCGTGGAGCACCGCGGCAGCGCCGTGGCGCGCATCGATGGCGGCACCGGCCTTGGCATCCTCGCCATGGAGCGCGCCGTGGAGGAGGCCCTGGCGATGGAAAGCCCCATCGTCTCGCTGGCCATCGAGAATGTCGCCCATACCGGGCGCATGGGCTGCTCCACCGAGAGGCTGGCACAGAAGGGCA
>CALGGB010000267.1 GCA_937880925.1 uncultured Rhodospirillaceae bacterium
CGAACCGTGGGGCGCGGCTCTACGGCATACTCATCGGCACCTCGAATTACGTCCTTACCGAGATGCGCGAAAAGGGCTCGGCCTTTGCCGATGTCCTGGCCGACGCCCAGGAGCTGGGTTACGCGGAAGCTGATCCGACGCTGGATGTCGGCGGCGGCGATGCCGCGCACAAGCTGGCGATTCTCGCGAGCCTGGCCTTCGGCCGTCCGGTAGACTTCGGCAGTGTCCATGTCGAGGGCATTTCGACGATCACGCCCGACGACATCGGTTTCGCGCGTGAGTTCGGCTATCACATCAAGCTGCTGGGCATCGCGCAAGCCGGTCCGGGCGGCATCGAGCAGCGCGTGCATCCCTGCATGGTGCCGCTGTCGGGTCCGATCGCTCATGTCGATGGCGTCTTCAACGCCGTCGTGGTGGAGGGCGATCAGGTCGGCCCGACAACCTACGTCGGGCGTGGTGCAGGTGCGGGGCCCACGGCATCGGCCGTGGTCGCCGATGTGGTCGATATCGCGCGGGGCGAGCGTCTGCCGCTGTTCAACGTGCCGGCAGCATCGCTTGCCGACATCCCGTCGGCACCGATCGAGGGACGTTACGGCGCCTATTACATCCGCCTCATGGTTGTCGATCGCCCCGGCGTCATCGCCGATGTCTCGGCGATCCTGCGCGACGAGAAGATTTCGGTCGAAAGCCTGCTTCAGCGTGGCCGCGATCCCGGCGAGACGGTGCCCGTCGTGCTGACCACGCACGAGACCGAGGAACGTGCCATGCAGGCCGCACTCACCCGCATGGCCAGGCTGGAGGCGGTCGCAGAACCGCCCCAGGTCATTCGTATCGAAGATCTGTGAGCGGCGGCCGCTGGGCCGTTCGTATGGAGGGGATTGATGAGTCTTGATCGGGATCTTGCACTGGAAGCGGTGCGGGTATCGGAGGCGGCCGCCATCGCATCGGCTTCGCTCATGGGGCGTGGCGACGAGAAGGCGGCTGATCAGGTGGCCGTGGACGCCATGCGGCGCGGCCTCAACGCCCTGGAGATCGAAGGCACCGTCGTGATCGGCGAGGGCGAACGCGACGAGGCGCCCATGCTCTACATTGGCGAGAAGGTCGGTCTGGGGCGCGGTCCCAAGGTCGACATCGCGCTCGATCCGCTGGAAGGCACCACGATCTGCGCCACCGGCGGTGCCAATTCGCTCGCGGTTCTGGCGCTCGCCGAGGATGGCGGCTTCCTCCACGCGCCCGATACCTACATGGACAAGATCGCGGTTGGCGCCGGCCTGCCCGAGGGCATCGTCGATCTGGATTTCACGCCCCAGGAGAACCTCAACCGCCTGGCCGAGGCCCGCGGTCTTGCGGTCGGCGATCTGGTGGTGCTGATCCTCAACCGCCCGCGCCACGAGGAACTGATCGCCAACGTGCGCAAGGCCGGCGCACGTATCCGCCTGATCTCGGATGGTGACGTGGCGGGTGTCATTGCGACCACCCGGCCCGAAACCGGCATCGACCTTTACATGGGTATCGGCGGCGCGCCGGAGGGCGTCCTCGCCGCTGCGGCGCTGCAGTGCACCGGCGGCCAGTTCCAGGGCCGGCTGAATTTCCGTAACGACGATGAGAAGTCGCGCGCCCGGCGCATGGGCATCGAGGACTTCGGCAAGAAGTACGCCATGAGCGAGCTGGCCCATGGTGACATCTTCTTTGCCGCGACCGGCGTCACCGACGGCTGGATGCTGCGCGGCGTCCATCGCCGGGGTTCCCGCCTGATGACCGAGTCGATCGTCATGCGTTCGCGCACGGGCACGGTCCGCGTCGTCAGCGCCGAGCACAACCTGGACCGCAAGACCTTCGAACTCGGCGGCTGATCGGTGTCGGGCACGGCGCTGGGCGTCGAGCGTTCGATTGGCGGCCGCCGCTGGCGCAACCGTCTGCAGGACGATCGGCTGGCCCTGGCTCTGGCCCAACGTCTGGACCTCCCTGAGATCGTGGCGCGGGTTCTTGCCGCGCGCGGGGTTGGCGCCGATGAGGCGGCCGACTTCCTGAATCCGACCCTGCGTGCCCTGTTGCCCGATCCATCGTCCATGGCGGGCATGGACGCGGCTGTGTCACGGCTGGCCGATGCGGTGGCTGGTGGCGAAACCATCGGCATCTTCGGCGACTACGATGTCGATGGCGCCACGTCATCTGCCCTGCTGGTGCGCTTCCTGGGTGCTCTGGGCGTGCCCAGTCTCGTCCACATTCCCGATCGTCAGAAGGAGGGCTACGGCCCCAACGCGCCCGCGCTGCTCTCCCTGCGTGAACGCGGCGCCGGTATCGTCATCACCGTGGACTGTGGCATCTCGGCATTCGAGCCGCTGCGGCTGGCCCATGAAGCCGGTATCGAGGTTATCGTCTTCGATCACCATACCGCGGAGGCGACGCTGCCGGCGGCCTGCGCCGTGGTCAATCCGAACCGGATCGACGACAGCAGCGGCCTGGGCCAGCTCGCCGCCGTGGGCGTCACCTTCATGGCCGTCGTCGCGCTCAACCGGGAACTGCGCCGGCGCGACTTCTACAACGGGCGCAGCGAGCCGGACCTGATGCGCTGGCTCGATCTGGTGGCGCTGGGCACGATCTGTGATTCCGTCCCCCTGACGGGCCTCAATCGCGCGCTGGCGCAACAGGGCTTCAAGGCGATGGCCGCGCGAGGCAACCGTGGCTTAAGTGCGCTGGCCGATGTCGCCCGCCTGACCGAGGCGCCCGGCGCATACCACGCCGGTTTTATCCTGGGTCCGCGTATCAACGCGGGCGGCCGTGTTGCCGAGCCGGATCTCGGCGTACGCCTGCTGACGACCGAGGATGGCGATGTCGCAAGCGGCCTGGCCCTGCGCCTGGATGCGCTGAACGTGGAGCGCCAGACAATCGAGAAGGGCGTGCTGGAGGCCGCGCTGCGCCAGGCCGAGGCTCAGGCGGACAGCGCCTGCATCGTGGTGGCCGACGGCGGCTGGCATCCCGGCGTCATCGGTATCGTTGCCAGCCGCGTGGTCGAGCGGTTTAACCGCCCGGCCTTTGTCGTCGCCCTGGCCGATGGTATCGGCAAGGGTTCGGGGCGCTCGCTGGCCGGTGTCGATCTGGGCGCGGCGGTGACGGCTGCGCGTCAGGAAGGTCTGCTGATCAACGGCGGTGGTCATCCCATGGCTGCCGGCATCACGGTGGAAGAGGGCCGTCTTTCCGACGTAACCCGTTTCCTTTGCGACCGGCTCGAACGGGCGGTCTCCGAGCGGCCCGTTCTGCCGGAACTGGGGATCGATGGCGCTCTGGCTGTCGGCGCTGCGGGGGTCGAGCTGCTGGGCCAGATCGAACGGATCGGCCCGTTCGGCGTGGGCAATGCCGAGCCGCGTTTCGTGATCGCAGGCGCGCGTGTGGTGCGGGCCGATGTCGTGGGGGCCGACCATGTGCGCTGCATCCTGGCGGGGGGCGACGGTGCGCGCCTGAAAGCCATTGCGTTCCGTGCGGCGGGCGAACCGCTGGGCATGGCTCTGATGGCGCGCGGCGGCAGCGAACTGCATCTGGCCGGGAAGCTGCGCATGGACCGTTGGCAGGGCGCCGAGCGCGCCCAGCTCATCATCGAGGATGCAGCGCCGGCCTCCGGCCATTGACGGACGGTAAGGCGGCGGTAAGCCGGTGCTCCTAGAAGCAGATTTCCCTGAAGCTGTGTCTGGAGGCCATCCCATGTCCATCCGCTGGTTCCCTGCTGCCCTGGTTGCGATGGGTCTGTCGGTTTGTTCTGCCACTGTGCAGGCTGCCGCCGTTCCCGCCACCGGCGAGCTGGATTTCACCGTCTTGCGCGATGGCGAGGAAATCGGCACCCATGTCCTGCATTTCGACGTCGGTGCAGACGGCAGTGTCGATGTCGATATCGAGACGGACATCGAGGTCTCCATGATGTTCGTCACGGTCTATCGCTTCGAGCATGAGGGCCATGAGCATTGGGAAAACGGTCGCCTGTTCAGCCTGAACAGCAGCACCGATGACGATGGCGAGGACCACGAACTGGTGGTCACCACCGACGATGCCTCGACCCGCGTCGCAGACAATGGGGTGGCCGGCGAACGCCCCGCCGGACTCCTGCCGGCAAGCCTGTGGAATGACGGCATCGTCGCCCAGCCCAAGACCACCCTGCTCAACACGCTCGACGGATCGGCCATGGACGTCACCGTCACCCGCGTCGGCGAGGATGAGGTACAGGGGCTGTCCGGGCCGGTGAAGGCCAGCCACTATGTGCTGGCCGGGGACCTCTCACGCGAGTTGTGGTACGACCCCAACGGTGTTCTGGTGAAGGTGCGCTTCAGCGGCGAGGACGGTTCGAACATCGAATACGTCCTGCGCTGAGGCCGGCACGGGGGCATCGGGGCAACGCCATGCGCGTACTTCTGGTCGAAGACAACCAGAGACTGGCGGCGATCGTTGCCGAGGCTCTGCGAGGGGCGGGCTTTGCCGTCGATGCCGTGGCCACCGCCGGTGATGCCGAAGCTGCCGCGGGCGTCCTGCAATACGACGTCATCGTCCTGGACCTTGGCCTGCCTGACAACGATGGCCTTGTCGTTCTCAAGCATCTGCGGGCTGCCGGGCATGGCGTTCCGGTGCTGATCCTCACTGCCCGGGACGGGCTGGAGGACAGGGTCAACGGCCTCAACCTGGGCGCAGACGACTACGTGCTCAAGCCCTTCGACATGCCCGAGCTGATTGCGCGCCTGCATGCGCTGCTGCGCCGCCCCGGCGGTGCCCTGGGCGCGGAACTGGTCAGCGGCAATCTGCACCTCGACACGGTTTCGCGCGAGGCGATGATTGATGGAGCGGTGCTTCCGCTGTCGCGCCGCGAACTCAGTGTTCTGGAGCACTTCATGCGCCGTGCCGGCCGCGTGGTGCCCAAGACCTTGCTCGAGGAGTCGCTTTACGGCTACGACGACAGCGGCTCGGCCAATTCGGTGGAGGTCGCCGTGCATCGTCTGCGCAAGAAACTGGTAGAGGCCGGTGCCGAGGTCGGCATCCATACCCTGCGTGGCATCGGCTACCTTCTGACCGAGGAGCGGGCGGACGGCCAGACCTGATGGCAGGCCGCAAGCCTTCGCTGTTTCTCAAGCTGGCATTCCGCCTGACCGGGGTCACGGTCTTCCTGGTTGCCG
>CALGGB010000268.1 GCA_937880925.1 uncultured Rhodospirillaceae bacterium
GCGCCATACCGGATCGGCCGCCGAAAGATTGGGATACAGCGCGAGCTGGCTGCCGCGCGCGGTCTGCCACAGGCGCACCTGGTAGTCGTTGTGGTCCTCTCCCTCCTTGAGGAAGGTGTAGTCGGAGAACGATAGGCCACGCGCCTGCAGGTCCGATTCCCCGGCCCAGGTCTTCAGCGGGATCAGCTTGGCGTCGACCACGTCCATCACGACACGGTCGAAGTAGGGAAGCTGCCGGCCTTCCGCATCGACCTTGTAGTAATAGGCATTGCGCTCGCCCACGAAACGCTGCGCCGGCGCGGCCGTGGTGATGCGCCAGGGCTGCAGCGTGGGCAGGTCCGGGTTGTCGAACTTGTAGAGGTTGTCGAGATCGTTGTGCAGCGCCGCCCAGCCCGAAAGGCTGCGCTCGGCGGCCTTGCGCGCCAGCTCGTCGGGATCGCCGTATTCGGCGTGGTAGGGCTTCAGGAAGTGCGCCGGCCGGTAGATGAAGAGCGGCGCGGCCGAGGCCATGGCGGGAAGGAAATCCGGATTGGGGCCGTCCCAGGTGTAACGCACCGTGGTCTCGTCGATCACCTCGAACACGGGCGGTTTGCCGTCGACCAGCATGATGGTGGGCGGGCCGGCGGGAGAAAGATCGCGGTTGAGCGCGACATCCTCCCAATAGTAGCGGAAGTCCTCGGCGGTGAACGGCGCACCGTCCGACCACTTGTGACCCTCGCGCAGATGCAGGGTGAAAACACGCCCGTCCTCGACCTCGTAGGATTTCAGGATGTCGGGCACCAGCTCCAGGTTGTCGTCATAGCCGACCAGGCGGGCATAACCGAAGACGACCAGCAGGCGCGTGTCCTTGGCCCGGTTGATCAGCATGCGCCAGTCACCGCCATAGTCGCCCACGGCGCGGTCGTCATCGACCACCAGCGGCTCGGCCGGCAGGCGCTCCGCGAGCGGCGGCAGTTCACCCTCGGCAATCTCCTCGGCCCAGTAGGGTACGTCCTCGACCGCGCGTGCCGGTCCGATGGCGAGAACAGCCAGCGCGAAGGCGAGGAGGAAACGGCGCATCATGCCGCTGCTCCGTCCGGCACGGCGCTGGCGCGCACCATGTGGCCGTTGCCGATATCGACCATGCGCAGGCCCGCACCCTCGCGCACCGTGAAGGGCTCGGGCCAGGCATCGGGCTGGGAAGCACGCCCGGCCATCAGCGCGGTGAGATCCAGGCGCCGGTCGGGGTTGGGCTCGGGCACCGCGGCAAGCAGGGCGCGGGTATAGGGATGGGTCGGGTTGGCGAAGAGTTCGGCGCGCGGCGCGGTCTCGACCAGGCGGCCCGAACACATCACGGCGATGCGGTCGGCCATGTAGTCGACCACCGCCAGATTGTGCGAGATGAAGAGGTAGGTCAGCCCCAGCTCGGCCTGCAGGTCCTTCAGCAGGTTGAGGATCTGGGCCTGGATCGAGACGTCGAGGGCCGAGACCGGCTCGTCGCAGATCAGCAGTTCGGGTTCCAGCGCCAGGGCGCGGGCGATGCCGATGCGCTGGCGCTGGCCGCCCGAGAAGCTGTGCGGGTAACGGCGCAGGTGGCGCGCGTCGAGGCCGACCAGCGCCATGAGCTTCATCACCCGCTCGGCGCGTTCGGCCTGGGTGCCGACCTTATGGATCAGCAGCGGCTCGGAGATGATGTCGTAAACCGTCATGCGCGGATTGAGCGAGCCGAACGGGTCCTGGAAGATGAACTGCACCTTGCGCCGGTAGTCGAACAGCTTGTCGCCTTCCAGGGCGGCGATATCGACGTGGTTGCCGCGGTCGTTGAAGACGATGCGCCCGCTGTCGGGGGTCAGAGCCTTCATGATCATCTTGCTGGTCGTGGTCTTGCCGCAGCCGGACTCGCCGACCAGACCCAGGCACTCGCCGCGGCGGACCTCGAAGCTGACGTCGTCGACCGCGATATGGCGCACGGTGCCGCGCGTCATGAAGCCGCCCTTGCGCACGTCGAAACCCTTGGAGAGACCCTCGACCGAAAGCAGCGGGCCCTTGGCGTCCTCGGGCCAGGGCGCGCGGGTGCCCATGGAGCTGCCCGGTTCGTGCTTGATCTCGCGCAGCGGCACCAGCCGCTCGCCCGGTTCCATGTCGAAGCGCGGCACGGCCGCCAGCAGGCCCTTCAGATAGGGGTGGCGCGGATCGGTGAAGATGTCGCGGAGGCCGCCCTGTTCCATGATGCGGCCGTGGTACATGACGACCACCTCCTGGGCGACGTTGGCGACCACGCCCAGATCATGGGTGATCATCAGCACCGCCATGCCCAGTTCGCTCTGCAGGTCGGCGATCAGCTTCAGGATCTGGGCCTGGATCGTCACATCAAGCGCGGTGGTCGGCTCATCGGCGATCAGCAGGGCCGGGCGGCAGACCAGCGCCATCGCGATCATGGCGCGCTGGCGCAGGCCGCCCGACAGCTCGAAGGGATAGCTGCGATAGGCCTTTTCGGGATCGGGGAAGCCGACCAGGCGCAGCATGTCGATGGTAAGTTCCTTGCCCTCCGGCCTGGCGCAGCTCCTGTGCAGGAACAGCGCCTCGCTCACCTGGTCGCCCACGGTGTGGAGCGGCGAGAGCGAGGTCATCGGCTCCTGGAAGATGATCGAGACGGTGCCGCCGCGGATATGACGCATCTGCGCACCATCGGCCGGCAGGGCTGCAATATCGACGGGCTGCGCATCCGGGCGAGCGGGATCGTGCAGCAGGATCTGGCCGCCGGTGATCGAGGCGTTCTGCGGCAGGATGCGCATGATCGTCTGGCTGATCACCGTCTTGCCCGAACCGGATTCGCCGACCAGCGCCAGGGTGCGCCCCGCGGGAATGGCAAAGGACACGCCCTTGACCGCCTGCACCGCGCCATCGCCGACCATGAAGTCGACCTTCAGGTCGCGGATCTCGATCAGCGGCCGGGCGGCGAGGGTTTCGGGTGTGCCGGTCATAGATGGTCATCCGGCAGGCTGCCTTGCGAGGTGGCAAAACCCATGGCGTCGAGATTGGCGCGCGTCACGTCCGATAGCGCCAGGTCGTTGGTGCAGGCAGCATGCAGCGCCGCGGCGACCACGGCGTCGAAACCATCAAGCGACGAATCAAAAGACATCCGGCCACCGCCTCCCCGCAACGTCAGCTCCATCCAGCCCTTGGCCTTGGTTCGCCCGGTCGAAAAGTACGCAAGCTTCATGACGGCAAGGTCACGCCAGGCCAGGGTCCGCGGCCAGGGACCATGGATCTGCAAGCCTTCGGCCGAAAGCCCCACGGCCGAACGGTGACGCAAGAAGGTGCGCCCGCCGAAAACAAGAAACACAGCCCCTAGTAATCCAAGGATGTAAACCATGACCGAGCCGCTCTCAATGACCAGCAGCGGCGCCAGACAAAGAAAGGCCCCCACGCCCGCGCGCAGGTAATCGGCGACAAGCGTTTTGGTCTCGTAACGGTATAGCGGTGCAGTGGGGCTGGTCATGGCGCCGCCGGGAAGATTGTCGCGGCATCCTGCCAGAGGCCGGCGGGATGATCGCGGACGACCGTCACAAACCGTTCGACAAAGGCATCGCAAGCACGGTCGTGGACGCGGTGATGGGTCATCAGGCCGGTCGGCTCGTCGGCATCGGCCTTGCCCGTGCGGCGGCGCGCCAGATGGTCACAGGCCGCGGCCAGCACCGTGGCCTCACCGGCAAAGCCGCCACCGCCTTTCCAGCCGACAATGTCGATATGGACATTGGCGAGCTTCAGGCCATCGCGCACCGGCGCGGGGCGCGGACCCAGGGTCGACAGGCCCACGAAGCCGCGCGCGGCGAGGCTTTGGGCGACGGTCGCGTCAATGCGATTCCACGGCGGTACCATGACCGCATGGAAGCGCGACCCGAGGGCATAGGCAAGCAGTGATTGTCCCCGGCTGAGACAGTTTTCCAGATCATCGCCGCTCCGGGCTGCCGTCAGCTCGCATTTGCGCCGCTCCGGTCCTGCCCGGTTGGCATGGGCCCAGCCGTGCTGGAGTACGCCGGCCCCGGGATCGGCGCGCAGAAGGGCGGCGCTCGATTCCTCCAGCCAGGCCGGCACCACGGCAAGCGCCAGCGGTACGCCCAGACCGCGGCGTTGTTCCAGCAGGCCCGCCAGGCGGCCATCGTCGGGCCCGGCATCGTCGTCGCGCCACCAGAAGGTGGCGGTCTTTCCGGCATCTACCCAGAGATCGAGTTCGCGTTGCAGCGCGTCCCAGTCAGCCATGGCGCACCCATGCTTCCAGCAGCCGCGCACTGGCGGCCGCACCGTCGAGATCCAGCATGCCGGGCGACAGGGACGGCAGGGCAAGGGCTTCGTCCACCGCGGCGGCCAGGGCCGCCGGATCGAGCCGGTCCTCGGCCACAACCACCGCCAGCCCTTTACGGGCAAGGTGGTTTGCCCGCTCGCTCTGTTCGGTTTCGCCCTGACCGGCAAAGGGCACCAGCACGGCCCGCGCGCCCGCGGCGAAAAGATCGGTCACGGTGTTGTAGCCGGCCTGGGAAACCGAAACGGCACAGTTGGCCAGAAGCGCGGGAAAGTCGGCCCGGTTGGGCTCGATCACAAGACCGGATTGCGGCTTCAGGTCGTGGCGCGCCAGGCCGGCATCACCTGCCAGCAGGCGCCATGTCAGCGCCGCCGCCAGGCGCGAGAGCGGACGCGCCGCCGCAGCGGCCGCCAGCAACCGCTCCCCCACCGCGCCGCCACCGACGGAGACGATGACCTCATCGCTGCCGGGGCCCCCCGACGTGCGGGCAGCCGCCCGGCCCGTGGCGATGTAGCCGGTGTGGATCACCCGCTCACCCAGCAGGGTCGCGGCGGGGAAGCTCTCCTCCAGGCGCACCAGGGCGGGGTCGCCGTGGACCAGCACCGCGTCGTAGCGCGCCTGGGCGGTCTCGATCATGGTGGCGATACGGTCGGGGCGGGTCTCGCGCTGCAGGATATCGCGTACCGAGGCGACAACCAGCGGCGCCTCGGGCAGGGCCTCGGCGGCGGCAAGCAGGGCAAGCACCTCGGTCCGCAGGCTGCGGCGGCCGAACGGAAAGGTTTCGGTGACGACCACCCTGGGCCTTGTCTCGCCCACCAGCGCCTCGAGCAGCGCCCGGCGCTGGGCCATCACGGCGTCACCGGCAGGCAGGCCGCGGTCATCGATGAGCGCGGTGAACCCGGCATCGCCGGCACGCAGGGGCGGAAGCTGCACGAGCCGGGCCGGGCCGGTGTCAAGGTGAGAGAGCGGCATGCCGCCGCTGGCGATGGTCGCCTCGATGCCCAGTGCCGCCGTGGCATGGGCAAGCGCGGCCGTGCGGCGCAGGTGACCGCTGCCCAGCAGGTGCTGGACCCAGAACAGCACGCCGCCGCTCACGAGACGGTTTCCAGTGTCAGCAGCGCCGGCTCGGCCAGACACACTTCCCTGCCCCTGGCCTGCAGCATCAGGGCCTGATCGCGCGCAATGCGCAGGGGCGGCTTGCCGGTCATGTCCCAGCCACAGGCCAGCACCAGTGCCGCGCGCTGCACGCCACGATGGGCGATCGCCACCACCGGAACGCCGTCGCCGGCAACTTCGGCAAGCCAGTCGGCCAGGCGCAGGGAAACCTCGCGGGGGCTCTCGCCGCCTTCGGGGCGGAAATCCAGACCGCGCGCCTCGTTGGCGGCCATGGCGGCGCCGTGCGCGCTGCGCAGGTCCTCCAGGGTGGCGCCGGCCCAGGCGCCCCAGTCCATCTCGATCAGGCGCGGCTCGATCGCGGCGGTCTCCAGCCCCATGCAGCGCGCGGTGTCGCGGGCGCGCCCCAGCGGGCTGGTGACGACCCGCCAGCCCGCCAGCGCGGCGGGCAGGCGCCAGCTCAGCGCCATGGCACGGCCGGCGTCTGAGAGCGCGCGCTCCGTGCGGCCCTGGATGCGCCCGGAGACGTTCCAGTCCGTGGGCGCGTGGCGCAGCAGGGCGATCGCCGTCATGACCGTCTCCGGCGGCAGGCTTCATCGAGGGCGCGCGCCAGAACGCTCGCCGCGGCATCGCTGCCATGGCGCTCGCGGACATGGGCGGCCGCGGCCGCACCCATGGCGGCGCGGCGGCGCGGATCGGCAAGCAGGGTGGTCGCGGCGGCGGCAAAGGCCGCCGCATCGCCTTCGGGCGTGAGCAGGCCGGTGCTGCCGTGGGCGACGATGCCCGGCACGCCGCGCGCCCGCCCGGCGACCACAGGCAGACCTGCGGCCTGGGCGGCGAGCAGGGCCATGCCATAGGCCTCGTTGACCGCCGGCCACAGGAAGAGGTCGCAGGCTCCCAGCCAGCCCGGCAGGGCGCGGGGGCTGACCCGGCCGACCAGATGGGCGCGGGGCCCAAGCAGAGCGGCGACCTCGGCCCGGCAGGGGCCGTCGCCGATCACCACCAGCTCGTGTTCGCCCGCGATGGCGGGCAGGGCCTCACCCAGCACCCGGTAGGAGGCAAGCTTGTCGCCCGCGCGCATCATGGCGACGACCACCGCCCAGGGCTTTTGCGGATCGATGCCCCATGCCGCAGCCAGGGTCCTGCGCCGCTCTGCGCGGCGCACCCGGTCATAGGGCGCGGCATCGAGGAAAGGCGGCAGGGCGACGATCCGTTCGGCCGGAATGCCCGCGGCGAACAGGCCATCGGCATCCTCGCGGGTCATCGGCAGCAGGGCATCGGCACGCGCCAGCGCGGCCAGCGACAGGGCAAAACCCGCCGCCCAGGGCCCGCGCCGCTGCTTGGGCGCCACCGAAGGTTCGGCCACCACATAGGGCAGGCCCAGGGCGCCGGCGACCCGGGGGCCGATGTGATCGGGCGCCTTGTGATAGAGGTGATAGGTGAACCACAAATCCGGAGCGTTGCCCGCCCAGGCCTCACCCAGGCGCTGCGCCTCGGCGATGGCGCGCCGCGCGATGGCATGCTGGCGGGCGTCGTCGCCTTTGCCCTCGTAGCTGCGCAGGGCGGAGGCAAGCTCCACGTCATGGCCCATCCGGCGCAGGGTCGCCATCAGCAGGCGCGCCATGGCGCGGTCGCCCGACGGCACCTTGTGCGTGGGCGGTTTCATGGGGGCGTAGAACGCGATCCTCACGCCCCGTCCTCCAGGCCGAAGCGGGCGGCCAGATCATCGATCCCGGCTTCCATGGCAAACTCATCGCGCACACGCGCTTCGCCCGCAGCACCCAGGCGGGCGCGCAGCTCAGGGTCGCGGATCAGACGCTCCAGCGCCGCAGCCAGGCCCGC
>CALGGB010000269.1 GCA_937880925.1 uncultured Rhodospirillaceae bacterium
CTCCGGAGTGTCATATTCACCACCGGGAACGCCTTCCCTGGCTCGAAATTCACGATGCGCTGCCCCGCTATCGCGTCTGGCATGACGATGGCGAGGAACCCTATCTTCGCGGGCCGGCGGGCTGACGCGGGTCCGCCGGAGACGGCGGTCTAGGCCGTCACCGCCTCGACGCTCACAAAGGTGTCGTTGTAGGCGGGCTGGCCTCCGGCAGACCAGAGAGACGGCGTCAACATGTTCGCCAGCGCAGCGGTCTCGGCAGGCTCGCTCCACCACTTGCCGACCAGGGTAACGGCGCCGGCGACTATGGTGTCGCTGACCTGAAGGTTTGCCCGGACTTCGCCGCGCTGATTGGAGATTGCGACCAGCTGGCCGTTCTCCAGGCCTAGACATCCCGCATCGTCGGGGTGCATTTCCAGAACCGGTGCGCCCTGTGCCTTTCGCTGGCGTGGCATGTTGGCGAAGCTTGAATTGAGGAAGTAGTGCGACTTTGGCGTCAGCAGCCGAAGGCCGCCGGTGGGGAGAGGTGTCGGGTCGTCACCGGCAAAGCGCAGAACCGCAGGTCCCTGCGAGGGATCGGGGCGTGGCGGAGACAGCTTTTTCCAGCCGTCCCGCTTCAGGTCGCCCAGGCTCAGGCCGTCCGGCAGGGTGGCCGCAGCAATCTCCTCGTCGCTCTCGTTGAAGGCCGCATGATCCAGACCCAGGCGCGGGGCCAGAAGGCGCATGATCTCGCCATGGGACTTCGTTTCGCCCAACGGGGCAATCGCGGGGTTGTTGACGGTGAGATAGTGATGGCCCCAGGCGCCCACGACGTCGAAGTGTTCGAGCTGGGTGGTCGCGGGAAGCACGATGTCGGCATAACGCGCGGTGTCGGTCATGAAATGCTCGAGCACGACCGTGAACAGATCCTCTCGCGCCAGACCGCGACGGACCCGCCCGCTATCGACCTGGATGACGGCAGGGTTCATGCACCACACCATGAGGCCCTTGATCGGCGGATCGATGTCGGTGAGCGCCTGCCCCAGGGCGGAAAGGTCGATACTGCGCTGAGGCCCGGGAGCGAGATCGCTGCGTCCGGCCGCGAATTCATCGAAGGCGGGAGCATCGAAGATGAACAACCCGCCGCCGCGATGTTTCCAGTGACCGCCAAGCATGGCCAGCGCCGACAGTGAGCGGACGAAGGCCTCACCGCGGACCGTCTGCTGCGGGGCAACGCCGGCGCGCAGCACCGCGGGTCTGGCCGCCGCGAACTCGCGAGCCAGGCGCACGACAGTCTGTGCGCCGATACCGCAGGCTTGGGCAACGCGCTCGGGCGTCCAGGCTGCGACCTGCCCGCTGAAATCGTCAAGGTCGGCGGCGGTGGCCCGTGCGAAGTCGAGATCGGCAAGCCCCTCGGCCAGCATCACGTGCGCCATGCCCGCGGCCAGGATGGCATCGCTGCCCGGCCGGATCGCGATGTGTTCGTCGCACTGGGCTGCGGTGCGCGTGCGGCGCGGGTCGATACAGACAACGCGTGCGCCATGCCGTTCGCGGGCTTCCTTGATGAACTGCCAGTGATGGTGGCAGGTCGACAGCATGTTGATGCCCCAGAGGATGATGTAGCGGCTTTGCGCCATCTCCTCGGGGTCGAAGCCCACGGGGTGGCCCTCCGCGTAGAGCGCGCTCATGGAAGCGCCACAGACCTCGCCGTGCAGCCTGCATGCGCCCAGGCCATTGAACAGCCGCATGGGAGCGTGGCGCTGCACAACGCCCATCGATCCCAGGTAGAACATCGGCAACAGCGCACCTGGGCCGTGCTCGTCGATGATTGCGGTGAAGCGTTCGGCAATGCTGTCGAGCGCCTCGTCCCAGGTGATGCGCTCGAAGTTGCCGCTGCCCTTGGGCCCGCTGCGGCGCAGGGGGTGGAGCAGACGGTCGGGCGCGTAGGTGCGGGCCTGATAGTCGTTGACCTTTGCACAGAGCACGCCGCGGGTGATGGGGTGCTCGGCGGCGCCCTGGACCTTTGTGACGCGCCCGTCATCGACATGCGCGACCCAGGCACAGGTGTCCTGGCAGTCCAGAGGGCAGCAGCCCTTTACCGTGTTGCTGGTGGACATGCTTGGGGCCAATCCATGGGCTGGGGTTTCAGAGCGGGCCGAGTGGACTGATGGAACAAGTGGCTCCCTTGCCGTATGCCGTCGAGCCCGCCTGTTGCTTGACCATCATCATGGACAGGCACGGAGATGGCAAAGCTCTTTGTCGCGTGGGTGCCGATTCCGCCTCCTATCTCCCACCTGACCCGGCACCATGGCGCGGGGTGCGGTAACGTGCCGTCTGCCGGGCGCGTCGGGTTGTGCATACCGGATGTTCGAGTGAGAATTGGGGGCCTGGTGGAGGCGCCCGACTCGGAAAGGATTCCGACATTGCATTGTTGCAGACGATTCATGGAGCGTGCTCCTGATCGAAGGGCAGAGCATGCAACGCTGCCCTGGTTCGCGCGGTTTTCCCAGGTGGTCCTGATCCTGATCATCCTGGTCGGGTTGGCGCCCGCCGCAGCCGTCTCCGAAGACCTCAACCCGCTTCATCCTGCCGATACGTCAAGTCCGCGCGACACGCTGGAGAGTTTCCTCCGCCTCTCCGACGAGATTGCATTGATCTGGGAATCCGAGGGGTTTTCCGACCGCCATCATCTCCTGTTCCGCGGCCTGCGCGAGACGATGGACTTCAGCGCCACACCCTACGGCATGTCGCTGCGGGAACAGGCCAGGCGCATTCTGCTCCTGCGCGAGGTTCTCGACCGCATCGAACTGCCCCCGCTCGCCGAGATACCCGGCGACGTGGAGGTTGCCGAACAGGACATTGCGGTCTGGACAATCCCGGGCACGCGGATGCAGATCGTCCGCCACGAGGGCGGCGTCTTTGACGGTGACTATCTCTTTTCGGCGCTCACCGTCGGCCGGCTTGATCGCGACTACCGTCGCGTGGAGCACCTGCCCTACAAGCCGGGGCAATTCGGTGGTCACATGGACTGGTTTGCCCCCGGTGGCCCGTTCGGCGTCGACAGCAGCATTCTCGCCACGCGCCTGAAGGGCGGCGATTTCTCCAGTCCGCTCGCCACCCTCGAGAGCTTCCTGGCGAGCATGAACGACGCCTATCGCATTGCACAGGATGCCCAGGCAGCACTCGATGCCACGCCGCCCCAGATCACGCTCGCCGAGGCGCGCGAGGCGGACGAGCGGGCCCGGCTGTTGATCGAGCAGGCCGTTTCGGCCTTCGACCTGAGCGAGATTCCGATGGCGCAGCGCGAGGACCTCGGCATCGAGCGCGCGCTGATGCTGAAAGAGGTGCTCGATCGTCTGGCCCTGCCACTGATCGATGCGGTGCCCGGAGAGACCGAAATCGTAGAGCCCGAGGATCAGGACGATCCCTACCGTTGGCGACTTCCCGGCACCGAGATCGAGATCGAACGGATCGAGGACGGAGACCGGGTGGGCGAATTCCTCTTCGACCAGACCACGGTGGCGGCGCTGCCCGGGATGTACGCTCTGCTGGAGGATCTCCCCTACCGGCACGTCGAGGACCTGCACGAGCTCCTGGAGTATCAGTCGCCGGATATCTCGCCGGGTTTCTACGAGTTTTACATCTCTTACCCCGGTTATCTGGTGCCCGGCGCGCATTTCCTCGGGCCGCTCGTCAATGATCTGCCGGACTGGACGAAGAGCGTTTATGCAGACCAGACCCTCTGGCAATGGATCGGGCTGGCGCTGACGATCGCGCTCACCGGCCTGCTGATCTGGCTCACCTTCCGCACGGTGTCCGCACTGGCTGCGATGACCCGTCCCACCCTGGGTCACTGGATTCTGATCCTGGCGCCCGCCCTGGCCGTGGTCGAGATCAACTGGATGCTGAGCATCCTTGACTACGAGATCAACATCACGGGCGAGCTGCTGGTGCACCTGGTCACCCTGGTCGGTCTTGCAGACATCGCCTTCGACGCCTTCATCGTGTGGCGTGTGGCTTCCGCCATCGCGCGCACCATCATCGCTTCACCGAGGATCGCCGAGGGCGGCATCAACGCAAGCCTGGTGAGCATCGTTGCCAGCATCGTCGGCATCTGCGCGATCGGAGCGCTCGTCATCTACGAGCTCATGCTGCTCGGTTTCGACATCTTGCCTCTGCTGGCCGGTCTTGGCGTCGGCGGCCTTGCCGTGGCACTGGCGATCCGTCCGACGCTCGAAAACCTGATTGGTGGCTTCATACTGTTCACCGACAAGCCGGTCAGGGTCGGCGACTACTGCTCGTTCAGCGGCATGAGCGGGACAATCGAATCCATCGGCGTGCGTTCCACCCAGGTTCGCGCCCTCGATCGCACCCTGATCTCGATCCCCAATGCCAAGTTCGTCGACATGGAGATCGTCAACTGGGCGCGCTGCGACCGCATGCTGGTCACGACACGGATCCAGCTCCGCTACGAGACCGGGGACGATCAGTTGCGTTACCTGCTTGCCCGGTTGCGCGAGATGCTGCTTGCCCATCCCAAGGTCCAGACCGACACGGTGCGTGTGCGCTTCGCCGGCTACGGTGAATCTTCCCTCGACGTCGACATCCGCATCTATGTCGATACGCGGGACTGGAACGATTTCTACGCCGTGCGCGAGGATGTGTTCCTGCGCATCAAGACCATTGTCCGCGAGGCGGGTACGGGCTTCGCGTTCCCTTCAAGGACGGTCTATCAGGGCCAGGACAGCGGCATCGACGAAGAGCGCGGAAAGGATGTGGAGGGCGAAGTCGCGCAGTGGCGCAAGGACGGTTCCCTGCCGTTCCCGAACATGGCGGAACAGCATCTGGCGGAGCTGGCCGGAACACTGGACTATCCTCCACGCGGCTCGGTCTCCCGATCCGGCCACGATGCGGCGGCCGATGTGCAGGACGAACCGCTCTCGACCCGTGACGAGGAGGACGAGACCCGTCGCTGAGGTCTGAA
Source organism: uncultured Rhodospirillaceae bacterium (assembly GCA_937880925.1). Classification (GTDB taxonomy): domain Bacteria; phylum Pseudomonadota; class Alphaproteobacteria; order SP197; family SP197; genus CALGGB01. Next base: position 4,961 of record CALGGB010000269.1, read on the forward strand.
ACCGATACTGCCCGTCATCCGTAGAAGCCTCCCGAAGTGGAGATAACGATGATGTGGAAGATAGGCATTCCCTCGCCCCTGCTGGCGGCCCTTGCCGGCTTCATGCTTGCGGGCTGCTCGGTGTTCGGCGTGCAGGGTGTTGAGGAAGCCGGCTACACCGTTCTTGAGAGCGACGGCGATGTGGAGGTGCGGCAATATGCCGATTACACGATTGCCCGGACCTTTGTGGCCGCATCCTATGAAGACATGAGCGGTGAGGTATTCGGCCGCCTCTTTGATTACATCTCTGGCGACAACATCAGCGGTGACAGTATCGCCATGACGGCGCCGGTGCTGATGGCATCCTCCGGCCAGGACATCGCCATGACGGCGCCGGTGTTGATGGAGGCCGACGGAGAAGGTTGGTGGATGGCCTTTGTCCTGCCTGAAGGCATGAATGCTGCTTCTGCTCCCCGGCCGGCAGATCCGCTGATCGAGATCGTCGATATCGCAGGGCCAAGAATGGCGAGCCTGCGCTTTTCGGGATGGATGGATGAAGAAACGATCCGCATCGAGGCAGAGCGATTGCGTGCCTGGATCGACCAGCATGGCCTTGAGGTCTCGCCGGACTATCAGGTTGCAGGCTACGACCCTCCCTGGACCATCCCCTTCCTACGGCGCAACGAGGTCCTCATGGAGTTGCGCTGACATCCTCTTGGGGGCATGTCGCGCGTCGGCCCATGGCGTGGTTTCCTCGGCAGTCGACCGGCGCGCCGGCTGTCGGCATACTTGCCTGGCGGCAAGTGAAGTGGCCGCGGGGCAAGGTTTCGGGGGGGAAGTGGGATGGCACGGTCTGCGTGGTTGCTGATCGCTCTGGCGTTCGGTGCGTGGCTCGCCTTGGGGCAACCTGCTGTTTGGGCCCAGGACAAGACCCTGGACGATGTCATCTCTGCTGCCCGTGATCAGGGTGTGCCCGTGATCGTTCTGGGAGAGACTCCGGCAGCCGGAGCTTCGGCGCAGCCGGAAAGCGCACCGACCACGCTGATCGCTTCCATCGAAAGCCAGGCCGCCACCCTGCGCGAACGGCTGGGTCAGATGTTCTCCAAGGCGGATGAACTGCCGGCCCGGATCGGTGATCTGGTTGCCCGTGCCGGTGACGGTGAGTCGTCCTGGCCGTGGCTGGCCCTGGGCCTTGCCGTGCTGTTCCTGGCGCTGGGCAAGGCGGGCGCCCTGTTGCTGACAGCGTCCGCGCGCCGGCGGGTTGCCGCCATGCTGGCGGGCCCGCCCGCCTCGCGCACACAAAAGATCCTGTTCCTGCTCGCCGAAGCCAGCCTCGCCCTGATGGTGCTGGCGGTCACCGTGACCATCGCCATGGGCCTCATCCTGGTGTTTGCCGCCGAGCCGGAACCCGTGCGCAATACGGCGATCCTTGTCGTGCTTACCTATGCCGGGTTCTGCGCCATGCGCACCGCCTTCCTGGCGCTTTATGCGCCGCGTCATCCCGCCTTGCGCATGATCCACCTGGGTGACCGCGATGCCGTCATCCTGGCACGCTGGATAACCGCACTGGTGGCGATTGGCTTCACACTGCTCGCCTTCAACACCTGGAACGACCGCCTGGGTTTGTCCGAGGACCTCTCCGATCTCCAGCGCATCCTTGCCAATCTGGTTGTTGTCTTGCTGCTGTGCGCCATGTTCGTCACCCAACGCAGGGCCGTGGCCGGCATCATCCTGGGCCGGGAAAGCCCTCGGGGACCGGTCGACCTGCGCCGTTTTCTCGCATCGTCCTGGCATGGCCTGGCCTCGCCTTATGTCATCGCTGCCTGGCTTGTGACCTCCGTGCGCCTGGTGCTCGACATGCCCCATGCCACGGGCCTGCTCGGTGCGCCCTTCTATGCCATCGCCCTGGGTGTCGTGGTCTATGGCCTGGGGATCATGCTGGTCGACTGGATTGCCCGGCGCGCGCGCCGCCTGATGCCACCGGTGGAGCCGGAGCCTGAGGAGGACCATGGCCACACGTTGCCGCCGCTGGAGAGCCAAGAACGCCCCCGCATGCGCACCTATCGCGAGCTGGGCGACCATGCAGCGGCGATCGCCGCCTGGCTTGCGAGCGTCTGGCTGATCCTGAAACTCTGGAGCACGGGAACCGGCAACGAGACGGGGCTGTTCTCGGGGCTCTGGAGTATCGTTGTGGTGGGCCTGGTCTTTTATCTCGCATGGATGGCCGTGCGCATCGCATTTGACCGCAAGATCGAGGAGGAGGGCGGCTTTGTCGTGCCCGAGCCCGGCGATGAAGCCGCACATACCAGCGCCTCGCGCCTGGCGACGCTGCTTCCCCTGTTCCGCAACGCCATGCTCATCTTCATGCTGGCGACCTTCATCATGATGGCGCTGAGCCAGGTTGGCGTGAACATCGGCCCGCTGTTTGCCGGCGCCGGCATCGTTGGCCTGGCCGTGGGTTTTGGTTCCCAGAAGCTGATCCAGGACATCTTCTCTGGCACCTTCTACCTGATCGACGATGCCTTCCGGCGCGGCGAGTACATCGATGTCGGCGGTACCAAGGGGCGCGTCGAGCAGATCTCCATCCGCTCCATGCAGCTGCGCCATCACATGGGCCAGCTCCATACCGTGCCCTTCGGCGACATCAAGCAGATGACCAACTATTCGCGTGACTGGATCATCATGAAGCTGCCGTTCCGGCTGACCTTCGACACCGACCCGAACCTGGTGCACAAGCTGGTCAAGAAACTGGGCCAGGAGCTTCTGGACGATCCGGAACTCGGTCCGCTGTTCCTGCAGCCGCTGAAGTCCCAGGGCGTCTACCGCATGGACGAGTCGGCGATGGTCATCCGCGTCAAGTTCATGACCCGGCCGGGCGATCAGTTCCAGGTGCGCAAGCGGGTCTATACCTCGCTGCGCCAGGTCTTCGAGGCCAATGGAATCCGCTTTGCCGATCATTCGGTCACGGTTCGGGTCGCCGATGCTCCCGACGAGGATCGCGACGACAACGCCATCGCCGGGGCCGCCGCAGGCAGCATCGCCCGCCCGCCGGGAAGCGGCCAAACGACGTGATCGGCGGCACACGCCGATCCCTGTCACATCGGTGGCCGGCTGCCGTGCCTGGGTAACGCCATGACCGAAGACGTCACGATTTCCGTCATCACCGCGGCCTACCGGGCGCAGGAAACGCTGGCCGCCACCGTCGCCAGCGTGCGCGCGCAGACGCGGCAGGACTGGGAGCTGATCGTGGTCGCCGACGACGGCGTTGACTACCGCGGTCACGTCGGCAACGGGGCGCGCCAGGATAGCCGGGTCCGTTTCATGTCCAGCGGCGGCATCGGCACCGGCCCGGCCGCGGCGCGCAATGCCGGGCTTGCAGTGGCGTCGGGGCGCTTTGTCGCGGCTCTGGATGCCGACGACCGCTTTGCGCCCGAGCGGCTGGATGTCCTGCTGGCGGCCGCAGAGGGCAGCGGCGTCGCGGCCGACTGCGTCAATGTCGTCGATACCGACGGTGTAACCCTGCGCCATGCCTTTCCGCCGGGATCGCCCGACAGGGAGATCGGCGCCGATGACATCATGGACTGCGGCGTGCCCCTGCATCCCCTGGTGCGCCGAGACCTTCTGGGCGAGGGCTGGCCCGCGCTGCGCTTTGCCGAGGACGTGCTGCTGAACCTGCAGGTGCTGGATCGCGCGGGGCGTTACGTCATGGTCATGCGCCCGCTCTACGACTATGTCGTGCATCCGGCCTCGATCTGTCATCGCCCGGACGCGGCGGAGGTCGCTGATGCCGCCTATGGACGGATTCTCGATGGGCTGCAGTCTGGCGCCTTTGGCCTTTCGCCCCCGGCCAATGCCGTCGCTCTGGCCGGGTTCCAGGGCAAGCGTGAGACCAACCGGGCCTTTGCCCGGGCCCAGGCCGCCGGGCTCGCCGACAGCTTCCAGGCCTTTCTGGCGCTCGAACAGGCGCCCTAACCGGCCTGTCGGTGCTTGCCGAATCATTTGCCGGCCAGGTGATCCGCGGGTCGGCTGAGTTGCGTATCACCTTGCAGCAAGGCTGGAGGGGGCATGAACGTATCCTTGAAAGACGTGGAAGTGACGCGCGGCGCGATGTCGCGGGTCGACGACCGGCCGGACCTGGCAGAGGTCGAGGCGGCTGTGCGGACCATGATCCGCTGGGCGGGCGACAACCCGGACCGGGAGGGTCTGCGTGACACGCCGGCCCGCGTTGCCCGGGCCTACAACAGCTTTTTTGGCGGCTATGACGAGGACCCGGCCGGAATTCTGGCGCGCACCTTCGGGGAATCCGGTGGCTATGACGAGATGGTGCTGCTGCGCGACATTCGCGTGGAAAGCCATTGCGAGCACCACATGGTGCCCATCATCGGCATAGCCCATGTCGCCTATCTGCCACGCAACCGCGTGGTGGGCATCAGCAAGCTGGCCCGTGTGGTCGATATCTATTCCCGCCGCCTGCAGATCCAGGAACGCCTGACGGCCGACATAGCCCAGGTGCTCGAGCAGGAGCTTCAGCCCGAGGGCGTGGCGGTGGTAATCGAAGCCGAGCACCACTGCATGAGCACGCGGGGCGTGCACAAGCCGGGAGTTTCCATGGTAACCTCGCAGTATCTTGGCCGCTTTCGCAGCGATCCGGAGATTCGCAGGGAGTTTCTCAGCGCCATCGGCCGCTGACCGCACGGCAGGAGTTCATGTCCACCATCGCTTCGCGCACCTCGTTTCTCGATGTCGGTGTCTCTGCCGCCAGGGTAGGGCCAGCGGTGCGCGAGATCGGCAGATGGACACCGGAACTGGGCTGTCCGCGCGGTGTGCTGATCACCGGTGCGACGCGCCGGATCGGGCGGGCCGTGGCGCTGGAGCTGGGGCGTCTGGGCTGGCATGTGGTCATCCATCACCGCCATTCCGGCGAGGATGCCCAGGCGGCCTGCACCGAAATCCGCGATTTGGGCGGCCGGGCGGAGATCGTGAAGGGCGACTTCGAGTCCGGCGGCATCGAGGAGATGTTCGCCGAGGCGGTCTCTGTCGGCGGTCCCATGGGCCTGCTGATCAACAATGCCTCGATCTACGAGTGGGACGATCTCGACGGCATGACGCAGGACGGCTGGATGCGCCACCAGACCGTCAACGCCCTGGCGCCGGTGATGCTGATGCAGGCCTTCGCCAGGGCCCTGCCCGGCGACAGCCAGGGCAGCATCGTCAACATCATCGACTCGCGCGTGCTGGGAAACCGTTCCCGGCACTTCAGCTATTCCATGTCGAAGGCCGGCCTGTGGACGGCGACCCGGTTGCTGGCCCGTGAACTGGCACCGCGTGTGCGGGTCAACGCCATCGGCCCCGGCCCGACCCTGCCCGAGGCCGGCCAGACCGAGGAAGCCTTCCAGCAGCGCTGCGAAAAGCTGCCGCTGGGGCGGGGCGCAAGCCTGCAGGACATCGCCGACGCTGTGGCTTTCCTTGCGCATACGCCCTCGATCACCGGCCAGTTTCTGGCGCTCGACGGCGGCGACCACCTGGTCGACTGAGCGCGCGGTTCACACATTCCCCTTGAAGCCGCCCGGCGCTGCTGAAATCGTGATGCAGTCAGGCTCCAGGGAGCGCCGCACGATGAAGACCACGCCCTTGCATCCCCGTTTCGGTCTCGAGGTCCACGATCTCGACCTGCGCAGCGTCACTGCAGAACACGGCTACCGGGAACTGCGCGATCTGTTCGAGCAGCACTCCGTGCTGCTGTTCCGCGGTCAGGAACTCGACCACGCCGCGCACATGGCCTTCGGCGAGCTCTGGGGGCCTATCGAGGTGCGCTCCAAGGAGCCGGTGATGCCCAAACCGGAAATGTCGGTGATGACCAACCGGCGGGCCGACGGCGTCGTCGCCGGGGTCAACGAGCCCGATACCCTGTGGCTGCGCGCCAACCAGTTCTGGCACACCGATTCGACCTTCCTGCCGGTCCCGGCGCTGGCCAACATCCTGGCCGCCCATATCGTCACCTCCTCGGGCGGCGAGACGGAGTTCGTCTCCACCCGCGCGTCCTGGCAGGATCTGCCCGAGGCGCTGAAGGCGCGCGTGCGCGATGCCGTGGTGCGCCACCGTTACGCCCATTCGCGCGCCAAGCTCGATCCCGAACTGGCCCGCGATCCGCGCATCACCATGTGGGAGGACACCGCCTGGCGCGCCGTGCTGACCAATCCGGTCAACGGCGAGGAGGCGCTCTATTTGGCGTCCCACGCCTTCGGCATCGTCGGCATGGAGGATGGCGAGGCCCAGGCCCTGATCGACGCGCTGACCGATTTCGCGACCCAGGAGCACTACGTCTACAGCCACCGCTGGACGGTCGGCGACGTCATCGTCTGGGACGAGCGGGCCACCATGCACCGCGGCCGCCCCTGGCCCTACGAGGAGGAGCGCAGCCTCTCCAGCATCTGCATCAGCCTGCAGGCATGCGACGGCCTGGAGACGATGCGCCCGCCCGTGGCCGCCTGAGGCTTGCTACTTCCACACCTGGCTTGCCACGCGCAGGAAGTTGCCGCCCAGGATGGCGCGGACGGCATCCTCGCCGTAGCCGCGGTCGAGCAGAGCCTGGGTGAGCCGGGGCAGGTCCTCGGGGCTGATGTAGCCCGAACCGCCGTCGGGATACTGGCTTTCGGGCCAGTAATCGCGGTTGCGCTTGAAGGTGCTCCCGGGCTTGTGGACATGGAGCACGCTGTCCATGCCGAAGCCGACATGCTCAGGGCCGATGAGGTTCACCATGTAATCGATGTGTTCGACCAGGTGGCCGATGGTCGGGCCGTCCGGTCCAAGGAAACGCCCGACGCCGGTGACGCCGACCACGCCGCCGGTCGCCGCGCAGGCCTGGATCTGGTCGTCGCGGATGTTGCGCTCGTGATCCCACAGGGCGCGTGCATTGGCGTGGCTGTAGATCACCGGGGCGCTTGAAAGTTCCATTGCCTCCATGGATGTGCGGTAGGAGCAATGCGAGCAATCGACCACCATGCCGACGCGGTTCATCTCCGCCACCACCTCGCGCCCGAAGGCGGTGAGCCCCATGTCCTCGTCGTGACAGCCCCCGCCCGCCGCGTTGTTGCGGTTGTAGGCAAACAGCATGTGGCGCACGCCCAGGCGGTAGTAGAGGTCGACCATGCCGATGTCTTCGTTCAGCGCGTTCATGCCCTCCAGATCGAAGGTAAGGGCGAGCTTGCCCTCGGCCTTGGCGCGATGGATGTCGGCGACGGTCTCGACCTGCACGTAGTGCTCGGGGTGCATGCGGATCCAGTGACGGTACTTCGAGGTCGCTTCCAGGGTCAGCTCCCAGGGCATGACGTCGAAGCCCGCGTTGATCGAGAGATAGTCGATACCGGAAGCGCGCCAGCGTTCGAGCTGCTCCAGCTTGTCGGCACCCGACCAGGCCCAGCCGCCGTGATCGTCCCAGACCAGGGCGTCGCGGTGCAGGGCGGCCGCGGCCGGGGAGATGCCCCAGGGGTTCAGTGCGTCATCGGGCATGGCGTGCCTCCTTCGGGAAGGGCGATGATGGCATGGCGCGAGCCTGTCGCAACAGGTGACAAGCCATTGCCGGGGACCGTAACGTCGCCTCGCCGGGCGGTTTCCCGGTTCCAGCCGCCGCGGAAAGAGCCATGCGCGATCCCCGTTACGATATCCTGTTCGAGCCCGTCACCATCGGGCCGCTGACCGCCGCCAACCGCTTCTACCAGACGCCCCACTGCAACGGCATGGGCAGCGTGCGCCCCCGGGGCGTCGCCGAGATGCGCGGCGTGAAGGCCGAGGGCGGCTGGGCGGTGGTCAACACCGAGCACTGCTCGATCCATCCCCGCAGCGACGTCGCGCCCGAGGCGCTGATGACCCTGTGGGACGACCGCGATATCCCCGCGCTGGCCCTGATCTGCGACAAGGTGCACGAACACGGCGGCCTGCTCGGCGTGCAGCTTGCCTATGCCGCCTACTACAACGCCAACAAGGAGTTCCGCGAGGTGCCCATGGGCCCGGCGGCCCGGCCGGTCGGTGCCATGACGCCGCTGCAGGTGCGCGCCATGGACCGCGACGACATCGCCGACCTGCGGCGATGGTGGGGCCAGGCCGCGGCACGGGCACGGCGCGCGGGTGCCGACATCATCAATGTCGATGCCAACTTCTCGACCATCGCCTTCCAGTTCCTCTCGCCGCGCAACCCGCGCACCGATGCGTACGGCGGTCCGCTGGTCAACCGGGTGCGTCTGCTGCGCGAGCTGATCGAGGTGACGCGCGAGAACGTGGACGACGGCTGCGCCGTCAGCGTGCGCCTGATCCTGGACGAGATGATCGGCGAACTGGGCATGCAGGCGGCCGACGAGGGACTGGAGGTCATCGCCATGCTCGCCGAATTGCCCGATCTCTGGGACATCGTGGTCGGCACCTGGGTCGATGATTCGCCATCGTCGCGCTTCGTGCAGGAGAACCACCACGAGCCTTACATGGCCGGCATCAAGGCCCTGACCACCAAACCGGTGGTAGGCGTGGGCCGCTTCACCAGCCCGGACACCATGGCGGGGCTGGTCAGGCGCGGCATCATGGACATGATCGGCGCGGCGCGGCCCTCCATCGCCGACCCTTTCCTGCCGAAGAAGATCGAGGAGGGGCGGCCCGAGGACATCCGCGAGTGCATCGGCTGCAACATCTGCGCGTCGGGTCACCTTTCCAACACGACGATCCGCTGCACCCAGAATCCGACCATGGGCGAGGAGTGGCGGCGTGGCTGGCACCCCGAACGTATTGCGCCCGCCCATGACGACGGCGCCGTGCTGGTGGTCGGTGCCGGTCCGGCGGGGCTGGAGGCCGCCCGTGCCCTGGGCCAGCGCGGCTATGCCGTGACGCTCGCCGATGCCGCCCACGAGCCCGGAGGTCGCGTCACGCGCGAAGCGGGCGGGCTGCCGGGCCTCAATACCTGGCTGCGCGTGCGCGACTGGCGTCTGGGGCAGATCCAGAAGATGACGAACGTGGCGCTGCACCTGGACAGCGTACTGGAGCCCGATCACGTCCTGGAATTCGGCGCGCGCCATGTCGTGATCGCCACCGGCGCGCGCTGGCGCGACGACGGATTGGGGCGCGCCCATGAGCGCCCGGTCGCCTGGGGGGATCTGGCCGTGGTGACGCCGGACGCAATCATGGACGGGTCCACGGTCAGCGGCCCCGTCGTGGTTTACGACGACGATCACTACTACATGGCAAGCGTGATCGCCGAAAAGCTGGCGGCCGCAGGCCACGTCGTCACCCTGGTAACGCCGGCCTCCGATGTCGGCGCCTTCCAGAAGGACACGCTGGAGTACATGCGAAACATCGCGCGGCTTCATGACGTGGGGGTGGCGATGGTGACGCACCACGCGGTTGTCCAGGGCGGGGCGGGCGTCCTGCGCCTGGGCCACATGGCGACCGGCGTGGCGATGGAATTGCCCGCTGCGACGGTGATTCCGGTGACGGCGCGTGCGCCCATCGACGGGCTCTATCACGCGCTTGCCGGCGATGGCGAAGCGTTGAAGGGAGCGGGGATCGCCACGCTGGCGCGGGTCGGCGACTGTCTGGCGCCGGCTGCGATCGTGCATGCGGTTTACGCCGGCCACCGCTTCGCGCGCGAACTCGGCACGCCCGAGGATGCGCGTTTGGCGCGCCGCGAGAGGATCGCCCTGGCCGACTGACCGGGCGATCCCCTGTGCGTTCCCGCTGCTAGCGTGTGTGCTTCTTCAGCTTCAGTTTCTTGCGCGCTTCCTCAGGGGTGAGGACACGGGCGCCCAGGCTCTCGATGATGCCGCGGGCCTTCTCGACGAGCTGGCCGTTGGAGGCGAGCACGCCGCGCTCCAGGTAGAGGTTGTCCTCCAGGCCGACGCGGCAGTTGCCGCCCAGCAGCACCGCCTTGGCGACCATGGGCATCTGCCAGCGCGAGATGCCGAAGGCCGACCAGATCGCGTCCTGCGGGATGATCTTGCGCATGGCGAGCAGGACCTCGGTGTCGGCCGGCGCGTTGGTGCCGATGCCCATGCAGAACTGGAAGAGCGGCGGAGAGTCGATCACCCCGTCGGCGATGAGCTGGCGCGCCAGCATGATGGGGCCGACGTCGAAGACCTCGATCTCGGGCTTGACGCCCGCGGCCTGCATCCGCCTTGCCATCTCGCGCAGGGCGCTGGCATGGCCCAGATAGACCGTGTTGTCGGAGAAGTTGATCGAGCCCGTGTCCAGGCTGCAGATCTCGGGTTGCAGCTTCACGGCATGGGCGACGCGGCCCTCGGGCGTGGTGAGGTCGCTGCCCTCCTGCCACTCGTAGGGCTTGTTGTCGTCGACGACGATGGCGCCGCCGTTGCCGCCGGTCAGGTTGATGACGATGTCGGTCTCGCTCTCGCGGATGCGCTCGACGACCTCGGCAAAGAGTTCCGTCTTGAAGGCGTTCTGGCCGGTCTCGGGATCGCGCACGTGGCAGTGCACGATGGAGGCGCCCGCCTTGGCCGCCTCGATCGCGGCCGCGGCAATCTGCTTGGGCGTGACAGGCACCTTGTCGGACTTGCCGGCGGTGTCGCCGCCGCCGGTGACCGCGCAGGTCAGGAGCACCTCGTGGTTCATTTCTTCCATGGCTCATCCCCGATGTTCGTTGCGGCCGCGATTTGGGAGGGCGCGGCCCGGCCTGTCAACGATGCTGACAGGCAAGGGCGGCAAAACTTTGGGCAATGGCCTCGCCGGGCAGGTCGCGGCCGATCAACACCAGGCGCGAGGAACGCAAACCCGGCGGCCAGGCGGCAAGCTTCTGCAGGGGGTGGAAGACGTGCTGGACGCCGTGCACGGCGACCGGCACGGCGCTGCCCTGAAGATCGAGGATGCCCTTGAGGCGCAGCAGCCGGTCGCCGTGGTCCAGCAGCAGGTTCTCGATCCAGGCGACGACCCGGTCGACGCGCAGGGGCTCCGAAGCGGTAAGCGAGAGGCTGCCGACCGCGCTGTCGTGGCGGTGGGCAGGATCGTGACCGAGCCAGCGGGCGACATGGGCGGCATCGGCCAGGGTATCGGCGCCGAAGAGGTCGGCGGGCGCCACGGGTGCGGTGAGCTGGGTTGCGCCTCCGTTCAGTGCGCAGAGCCGCGCGCGCAGGGCGGTCACATCGGCGGCTGCCGCGAGGTCGGTCTTGGTCAGCACCAGGCGGTCGGCGACCGCAGCCTGGCGCAGGCTTTCGTCATGGCGGTCGAGGCCGGCGGCGCCGTGCTGGGCATCGACCGTGGTGACGATGCCGTCGATGCGGCAGCGCGCGGCGATGCCGCTCTCGGCGAGCAGGGTGTGGAGGATGGGGGCGGGGTCGGCGAGGCCCGTGGTCTCCAGCAGGACGCGGCGGAAGGCGGGCACCGTGCCGGCCTCGCGCCGGGCCAGCAGGTCGTCGAGTGCGGCGACCATGTCCTCGCGCACCGTGCAGCACAGGCAGCCGGCGCCGATCAGCACCGTGGTCTCGTCGATCGCCTCGACCAGCAGGTGGTCGAGCCCGATCTCGCCGAACTCGTTGACCAGCACGGCGGTCTCGGCCATGTCCAGGTGCTTGAGCAGACCGTTGATCAGCGTCGTCTTGCCGCTGCCCAGGAAGCCGGTGACGACGGTGACGGGCAGGCGTTCGTCCGTAACGCCGGTGGCGTCCCCCCCACCCTGACCCTCCCCCTCCAGGGGGGAGGGGACTTGGCGGCCGGTTCCGGAATTTTCCTTCCCCCCTTGAGGGGGAAGGGCGGGATGGGGGGTAGGCGGCGCAGCCGCCTCTTCACTGTCGGCGCTCACGCCGGGTCGGGGGCGATGCCCAGCAGGGAGAGGGGGCGCTCATGGAGGATGGCCTCGATGGTCGCCTCGGGGATGCGGGGCATGGCGATGCCCGCGCCCCAGTCGTTGATGGCGCGGAACTCGGCCATGGCCTGGGCGGTGGTGCGCACGGGATAGTCGGAGCCGAACAGCAGGCGGTCGGTGACGCCGTATTCCCCGGCGACCATGAGGCCGTGGTAGAGCTGCCAGGGCCGATGGAAGCGTGCCGAGAGGTCGGCGTACATGTTCTCGTTCTTGCGCATCATCACCGCGGTCTGCTCCATGTAGGGCTGGCCGAAATGGGCGACGATGATCCTGAGGTCGGGGAAGGCGAGCGCGACCTTGTCGAGCAGCCAGGGATCGGCGAATTCCAGGCTGCCGGTATAGGCGCCGCCGCAATGGAACATGATCGGCACCTTGCGCGCGACGGCGATCTCGTAGAGCGGCCAGCAGGCCTTGCCGGCCGGATCCATGCGCTGGTAGGTCGGCGACAGCTTGAGGCCCTTGAGCCCGAGGTCGAGGGCGTGCTCGAAGAGGCCGGGGGCGTCCTTGTCGACCTCGGGATCGACCGAGCAGAAGCCCACGGCGCGGCCGGGGTAACGGGCGACCTGGGCGGCGATGAATTCGGCCGGCGTGTCGATGCCGTCGCGCTTGGGAATGGCGACGATGACGAACTGGGAAGGTTCGGCCTCGGCGATGGCGGCGGCGTGCTGCTCGGGCGAGGCCATCGGCCCGCCGGCCATGACGCCGCGCTGCGACCACAGCCTGCGGTCCTCGTCGGTGCGGTGCTCCTCGAGGAAGCAGTGGGTGTGCCAGTCGACGAGGCCGCTCATGCCATGGCTCCTAGTGCTTGATCGTGGAGCGGCGCATGACGCGCTTGAATCCCTGGGCGCCCTTGCGAGCCGCCAGATCGTCGTTGAGCGCGTTGTGCATGGTGCAGCGGTTGTCCCACATGGCGATGGAGTTGGGTTGCCAGCGGAAGCGGCAGATGAACTCGTGCTGGGTGGCGTGGGCCTCCAGGTGGTCGAGGATCATGCGGCTCTCCTTTGCGTCCATGCCCTCGATCTCCCAGCAGTAGTCGGGGCTGATGAACAGCGAGGTGCGCCCGCTGACCGGATGGGTACGCACCAGGGGATGGCTGCGGTGCTCCCAGGAGAGGTTCTCCTTCTTGGCCAGACTCATGCCCTTGTACTTCTGGCTGTGGCCGGCGGGGTCGAGGGAGTCGTGGACGCCGCGGAAGGTGTGGACGAACTTCTTCATGCCCTCCGAGAGCGTCTCGTAGGCAAGTTCCATGTTGCAGAACATGGTGTCGCCGCCGACGGGGGGCACCTCCAGGCCGTAGAGCACGGCGCCGGTCGGCGGGACCTCGCGGAACGACATGTCGACATGCCAGCCGTGGCCGAAGTTCTTGACCTCGTCGGGCATCTTCACGATGTCGATCAGCTCGGGATAACCCTCGATGCCCTTGACGAAGGGATATTCCTCCAGCGTGCCGAAGCGGCGGGAGAAGTCGATGTGCTGCTGGGGCGTGATGTGCTGGTCGCGGAAGAACAGCACCATGTAGCGGTCCCAGGCGTCCGAGATGGTCGACCATGCGGCGTTGTCGAGCGGCTGGGAGAGGTCGACGCCAAGGATCTCCGCGCCGATGGCGGAGGAGAGGGGGCGCACTTCGATGGCCATGGAGCATTGTCCCGTCAGCATGCGGCCGCCCGATGCGGCCCGGCCGGGGATCGTAGGCACTTGTCGGACAAGCGTTCAAGGGCCGTGGCGCCGCGAAGCCCTTGAATGGCTCAGTAGAGGCCCTCGACCTCGTCCTGGGCGAGTTCGTCGTCGACCGCCTTGGCCTCGGCTGCCGCGGCCCGCCGTTTGGTCGCCGCTGCGATCAGTGCCGCCCCCAGGCTGCGCATACCGGAGGTGTCGGGCCACTTGCTCTTGTCCCACAGGCCCGAGCGCACGACGCACTTGGCGCAGTGGAAGAAGGCGTGATCGACCTCCACCACCAGGGCGAGATCGGGAACCTTGCCGTCCACCGCCATGGACTGGCGCAGATCCATGTCGCGCACGATCTGGGCCCGCCCGCTCACGCGCAGGGTGTCCTTGCGCCCCGGCACCAGGAAGATGATGCCGACATGGGGATCGCGCAGCACGTTGCGGAAAGTGTCCATGCGGGCGTTGCCCGGCCGGTCGGGGATGGCCAGCGTCCTGTCGTCGATGATCTTCACGAAACCGGCGGGATCGCCCTTGGGCGAAACTTCGACGCCAAGCTCCGCCGATGCCGAGCCCAGGAGCAGGAAGGGGGCATGCGCGATGAAGGCCTGGCTGTCCTCGTCCAGGTGGTCGATCACCTTGGTCACCGCGCCGGGATAGATGTCGCCGGCGATGGCGCGCAACTCCTCCTCGGAGGTCACGACATCCCTGAAGCGCGATCCGCTGGTCCCGGTCATGGCCTGCTTCCCATCCTGCATTGCCGATGCCCGGTTATGACGCAATCGCAAGTGCGAGGCAATTTCAGTTGCGCAGCTCCGCCTTCACCAGCATCTCGTTGCCTTTCAGCATCAGGTCCCAGTAGATCCAGGGCAACAGTTTCTCCTTCAGCAGCCAGGTAAGGCGGCTGGGCTTCGTGGGATCCAGGAAGGGGAAGGTGGGCAGCAGCTTGCCGCCGTAGCCGAACTCGGCGAGCACGATCTTGCCGCGCTCCACGGTCAGCGGGCAGGAGCCGTAGCCGTCGTAGATGCGCCGCGGCGTCTTGCCGTCGAGCACGGCAAGGGCGTTATCGGCCACGGTCGGCGCCTGCTTGCGCACGGCGGCGGCGGTCTTGGCGTTGGGCGCGGAGGCGGCATCGCCCAGGCCGAAGACATTGGCAAAGCGGACATGCTGCAGCGTGTCCTTGTCGACCTCGACCCAGCCGGCCGCATCGGCCAGCGGGCTGTTCCTGACCACGTCGGGTGCGCACTGGGGCGGGCAGACGTGAATCATGTCGAAGGCCTTCTCGACCCGCGTCACCTTGCCTTCGGCGTCCTTGACGTCGAACCAGGCCTTCTGTGCCGGACCGTCGATGGCGCGCAGGTTGCTGCTGAAAGCCAGATCGATGCCGTACTTCTCGACATAGGCCATCAGCGGCGGCACGAACTCCTTGACGCCGAAGAGCACCGGCCCGGCATTGTTGAACTGGACGTGGGTGCGCGAGAGCGTGCCCTTGCGCCGCCAGTGGTCGCAGGCGAGGTACATTGCCTTCTGCGGCGCGCCGGCGCATTTGATCGGCATCGGCGGCTGGGTGAACAGGGCCTCGCCGCCGTCAAGCGTCTGCACCAGATCCCAGGTGTAGGGCGCCATGCCGAAGCGATAGTTGGAGGTGACGCCATTGCGCCCCAGGGTTTCCTGCAGGCCCTCCACGGCTTCCCAGTCGAGCTTGATGCCGGGTGCGGCGACCAGGATGCGGTAGCCGATGCGTACGCCGTCCTCCAGAACGACACGGTTGTCCTCGGGCTCGAAGCCGGCCACGGCGGCGCGGATGCGCGAGACACCCCTGGGCATGACATCGGCCATGGCACGGTCGGTCTTCGTGCTGTCGAAGACGCCGCCGCCGACCAGGGTCCAGCCGGGCTGGTAGAAGTGGTGCTCCTTGGGCTCGATGACGACGACCGTCAGGCCGGGCCGCCGCCGCATCAGGCTGGCTGCCGTTGCAATGCCGGCCGCGCCGCCGCCCACGACGACGATGTCGTAGGTCGCGCTGGGTGCGCGCGCCGATTCGGGCAGTGCCGTGGCGCCGTGGCTCTTCCCCTGCCAGGCCTGCTCCAGGCGGTCCCGCAGGGCTTCGAGATTGTATCCGGCTTCCCGGGCGGCATGGAGGATGGCCTCGGGGGCCAGGCGCGGCGCCTGGGAGAGGGCCCACAAGGTGGTCGAGCGGGTGCCCGTGCGGCAGAACGCCAGCACCGGTCCCTTCAGGCTGTCGAGCGCATCGGCGAACGCGGTCACGTTGTCGGCGCTCACCTGGCCCGAGACCACCGGGATGTGGCGATAGGCAAGGCCCTGCCGCTCGGCCTCGGCGGCGATAGCGGCGCCGGCGGGCTGTTCCTGGGCCTCGCCGTCGGGCCGGTTGTTGACGATGGCGCAGAAGCCCATCGCCGCTGCCCGCGCGACATCCTCGGGCGCGAGCTGGTCGGTCACAGAAAGGAAGGGTGTCAGGCGTGCGATCTTCTCCATGGTCGTCTCCTCCGGCCCGTTGTGGGCCTCCTAGAGCGCGTTGACGGGGATCTTGAGGTAGGTGGTGCCGTTGTCCTCGGGCGGGGGCAGGTGGCCGGCCCGCATGTTGACCTGCACCGCGGGCAGGATGAGCACGGGCATGTCGAGCGTGGCGTCGCGCTTGGTGCGCATCGCGACGAACTCGGCCTCGCTCACGCCGTCATGGACATGGACGTTCTCGGCCTTCTCCCTGGCCACGGTCGTCTCCCAGGCAAAGACGTCGCGGCCCGGTGCCTTGTAGTCGTGGCACATGAACAGGCGCGTTGCCGGCGGCAGGGAAAGGACCTTGCGGATCGAGCGGTAAAGGGTGGCGGCATCGCCGCCGGGGAAGTCGGCGCGTGCGGTGCCGAAGTCCGGCATGAACAGGGTGTCGCCCACAAAGGCTGCGTCGCCGACCACATAGGTGAGGCAGGCCGGGGTGTGGCCGGGCGTATGCATGACACGGCCTTCCAGCTTGCCGATGCGGAAGCTGTCGCCATCGGCGAAGAGATGGTCGAACTGGCTGCCGTCGGTGGCGAAGCCGGGCCCGGCGTTGAAGACCTTGCCGAATATTCCCTGCACGTCGGCGATGTGGGCGCCGATGGCGATCTTGCCACCGAGTTTTTCCTGCAGGTAGGGAGCCGCGGTCAGATGGTCCGCGTGGGCATGGGTCTCCAGGATCCAGTCAACTGTCAGATTGCGCTCATGGACATGGGCAATGATTGCGTCGGCAGATCCGGTCGACGTGCGGCCCGCCTTGGGATCGTAGTCGAGCACCGAGTCGATGATGGCGCAGCGGTTCCCCTCCGGTTCCGAGACGACATAGGAAACGGTGAAGGTCGCCTCGTCGAAAAAGGCCTGAACGTTGGGATTCATGGTGTCGTCCTCCGTCGTTGGCATTCAGTATGGCCGCCCGACCCCGGCGCCTCCTTGATCGTGATCAAGACAGAAATGCTCGGATCGGTTGCTGCCCTTGAACCATATGTTCATAACATCATATGTATGCAAGTATGAAAATAGAGAGAATGCACGAGACGGCCGCAGAGGTCGCCGAACTGATGAAGGTGCTGGCCAATCCCAAGCGCCTGCTCATCCTTTGCCAGCTTGTCGAAGGGGAGCGTTCGGTCGGCGAGCTGGCCAGGCTGCTGGACATGCGCGAACAGGCGATGTCCCAGCAGCTTGCCCTGCTGCGCAAGGACGGCCTGGTGACGACCCGGCGCGAGGGACAGACCATCCACTACGCCCTGGCGCGCGGCGACATCGCCCGGCTGCTCGATTTTCTCTACCGCACCTATTGCGCTCCGCTCGAGGACGGGCAGGGGCCTCATGGAGAGACAGAGCGATGAAGACCAACCAGACCATCAGTCCGGGCCGGGCCGCCGAGATGATCGCCACGGGCAAGGCCGTGCTGGTCGATGTGCGCGAACCGGACGAACATGCACGCGAGCACATCGCGGGCGCGCGCTCGATGCCCCTGTCGCGCTTCGATGGCGGCAGCTTCGTGCGCGAGGGCATCACCGGTGCGATCTTCCACTGCGCCAGCGGTCGCCGTACCGAACAGGCCGCGACGACATTGGCGGCCTGCGGGCTCGATACGGTGCTCTGCCTCGAAGGAGGGCTGGAGGGCTGGAAACGGGCCGGCCTGCCGGTCGAGCGCAACCTGCGCGCGCCCATGCCGATGCAGCGCCAGGTGATGATCGCGGCTGGATCGCTCGTTGTGCTGGGCGTGATCCTTGCGGCGCTGGTTTCGGCCTGGTTCATCCTGGTTTGTGCCGCTGTCGGTGCGGGGCTCATCTTTGCCGGGGCAACCGGGCTCTGCGGCATGGCCCGCCTGCTGGCCATCATGCCCTGGAACCGTCGTACCGCGGCCGAGGGCGCCGCGTCCCTGTCCGTCGGATAAGGTGCTCGCCATGCGCGCCCTGGCGCGTTACCTGCCTATCGCGGGCTGGCTGCCGCGCTACCGGCGCGATGACCTGCCCGGCGACATCATGGCCGGGATCATCGTTGCCATCGTGCTGGTGCCCCAGGGCATGGCCTACGCCATGCTCGCGAACCTGCCGCCCGAGATCGGCCTCTATGCGAGTCTGATCCCGCCGGTCCTCTACGGCATCTTCGGTACCAGCCGGGCGCTGGCCGTCGGGCCGGTGGCGATCATGTCGCTGATGACGGCCAGCGCAACAGCGGCCTACACGGGTGGCGCGGGGCGGCTGGAGGTCGCCCTGGTGCTGGCATTGATCTCCGGTTTGCTGCTGCTTGCCATGGGCCTGCTGCGCCTGGGCCTGCTGGTCAACTTCCTCAGCCATCCGGTGATCTCCGGCTTCACCAGTGCCGCGGCCCTGGTCATCGCCTTCAGCCAGCTTCGCCACCTGCTGGGGCTTGAGATGGCGGGTGGCCTGCCGTTCGGTGACACGGTCTGGCAGAGCGTCCTGCACCTGACCACGGCCAATGCCGCCACGGCTTGCCTGGGACTGGGTTCGATTGTCCTGCTGCTTGCCTGGCGTGGGCCGGTTGCGCGTCTTCTGAAGGCCATCGGCGTGCCCGGCGGCCTCGTCGGCCCCATTGCCAAGGGCGGCCCGCTGGTGGTGGTTGCCGGTGGCACCCTCCTGACGGGACTTCTGCACCTTGATGGCGGCGCCGGTGTTGCAACGGTGGGGGCGATACCGGAAGGCCTTCCGGCGCTCGGCATACCTTCGCTTGACCCCGACCTGTGGGCCGAACTGGCGCCCGCCGCGGTGCTGATCGCCATCGTCGGCTTTCTCGAAAGCGTTTCTGTCGCCCGCGCCCTGGCGAGCAAGCGCCGCCAGAGGATCGACGCCAACCAGGAACTGATCGCGCTGGGCAGCGCCAACATCGGCGCTGCCTTCACTGGCGCCTATCCGGTTGCGGGCGGCTTCGGCCGCTCTGTGGTCAACTTCAGCTCCGGCGCGGCGACGCCGCTGGCCTCGATCATCACGGCGCTGCTGATCGGTGTGACGCTGCTGGTGCTGACGCCCCTGTTCCACGACCTGCCGCGTGCGGTGCTTGCTGCGATCATCGTGGTCGCCGTCGCGGCCTTGATCGACGTCGCGAGCTTCCGCCGGGCCTGGCGCTACGACAAGGCCGATGCCGCCGCCCAGGCCGTCACCTTCGGTGCGGTGCTGGCGATCGGCGTTGAACTCGGCATTGTCGCGGGCATCGTGCTTTCGCTTCTCCTGCACCTGTGGCGTACCAGCCGGCCGCATGTCGCGGTGGTCGGGCGCGTCGGCAACACTGAGCACTTCCGCAACGTGCGCCGCCACACGGTGACAACCCTGCCGCATGTGCTGGCGGTGCGGGTCGACGAGAGCCTCTACTTTGCCAACGCCAGCTACCTCGAGGGTTTTCTGCTCAACGCGGTCGCCGACGACCGGCTGGTGCGCCACGTCGTGCTG
>CALGGB010000270.1 GCA_937880925.1 uncultured Rhodospirillaceae bacterium
GATGGTCGCTGTCAGCAAGAGGCGGTACATTCCCAAGAACGAGCCTGGAGAACATCAGGAAAGCACCGATCAGCACACTGATGGCCAATGTCCATGGGACCGTGACCCCGCGCGCCGCCGAACCGCCGATCGCCGCGAGCGGAGCATCGAAACCGGGATGTGAGTCCTTGCTGCCGCCTGGCAGCGCGTCGCCGCGGAAGAACGAGCGCCAGAACGGTCGCCCGCGCCGCGTGTTGAGAACCAGGAACTGGCCCATCGCGACCAGCTCGTCGAGCGAATAGGGGATCATGATCAGCATCGCGGCCGCCGCCATGAGGCAGATCGTGCAATAGGTGCCGATCATGATCGGCTGGATGATGATGAAGTAGATGCTGATCACGCCGAGGGGCACGACGACGATGCCGAACAGTGTCACCATCCAGGGCATGGTCCGCCAGCGGGCCCTGCCGCCCATGACGCCCATCAGGATCTCGAACATGTAGCTCATCGCACCGATGCCGCCATCGGCCACCGGCCAGGCCTTGGAGACATCGGAGGTAATGATGTATTCGGTCCCGTTGAGCGCGCTTGGCGAAGCGAAGAACGGCTCCCACACGCCGTCGATATGGCCGAGCTGATATGCCGTGAGGATACGTGAAAGAAAGAAACCGACGGCGCCGAGAATAATGATCGGCATGCGCTGGACATAGGTCGAGGGCGAATAGGTCCAACCCGGCGGCACGTCGCTGTCGTCCATCATGCCTTCCGGAGCCATGCCCGGCATCATGGGCACCAGGATGGTGAAAGCGATCACCAGTGCGCCGATGAAAGTGTCGTTGGCATAGACGGCAGCATCGGGCGTCCAGAATACCAGCGGGGCGCCGAGCAGCCAGATGCCGATACAGGTGTTCGCCCATTGCGCCCAGCCTCCGCGCGGCGAAAGGGAAATGGCCGCGAAGATCATGATCAGCACGCCGCTCACCAAATCGTTCCAGGCTGTCAGCCAGCTTCGTAGCGCGGGATCCCAGAGATCGCGATCCTCGGTTATGCGCGTGACTGCAGCGGTAAATTCGCTCTGGTCGAAGGTCCCGAAGACAAACGGTGTGGTCGCGAGCCATAGGCCGAGCAACATCGTAAACCAATGAACCCAGAGCATGTTGAAATGCATCTTGCGCATGTGACCGGCGTGGTCCGCCAGAGCATCTTCGCTTAGCGGGGCAGGCTCTGCCTCATCGGCTTCATCGAAATTGCTGCCGGCCACCCGCGCGGCATTGAGCTTGTTCTCAGCGTACCAGGCCGAAGGATCGGCTTTCAGACCTTCGACGATCCGCGGGAGTGCGGTCCTCAGCCTGTGCTGCGGCGTCCAGTCCAGCCTTTCCCGCGCATTGCTGAGATCGAGTTCGTAGTGGTCTTCCGAAATGTCCACCATCCACGGCCGGATGAAAGTCTCTTCGCCAAGCACTTCGTTTTCGACCCAGGCGCCGGTCTTGGCGAGGCCCTTCGGCACCGTGCGCGTCGTCCAGTCCTCATCGTGGATCAGGCGTCCAAGCGACTTTTGCAGTTCGCCATAGGACATCACGTCATCTTCGCCGAGAAGAACCGGCCATTCACTGGGAAGCTCGCTCCGCCGGTCGACGATTCGCTCGATCCCGTCGAGCAAATCCTCAAGGTGCAAATATGGCTGTCCGGTGTCGAGGTCACCGGGATAGACGCGGGCGCTCGGCCGCTTCTCGTAAATTCGCGCGACCTGCTGTGCCAGAAACGCCGAATGGCCTTCATCGTCGTATACGCCCGCAGGCCGCACGAAGACCGCATCGATGTCGCCGCGCTTCTCGCGGATCAACTGCTCGGTGCGGACCTTCGATTCGCGGTAGGGCAGATCCGTGTCCAGCGGCGAGGTCTCGTCGATCAGCCCGCCGCCCTTGATGGGGGCATGGGCCAGCATCGTGCTCACGAACACGAACTGGTCGATTTCGAAATCCTGAAGTGCGTCGAGCAATCGACCGGTTCCCTTGACCGTCACCGCGTCATATTTGGGGTTCGGTTCACCGGTAAGATCGAAATAGGCAGCAAGGTGGACGAAGGAGGCGATCCTTTTGCCATAGGCGGTTCGAACGCGTTCGAAGGCGGCATCGATGCTCGCCTGGTCGGTGACATCGACACAGACGCATTCGGCCTCTGCCGGGGGATGGGGAGCGGCGTCGCGGTCGAATCCGATCACGCGGTATCTCGCTGCAAGCTTCTTTACGATGGCTGAGCCGATATAGCCGCTCGAGCCAGTAACGATCACGACAGGTTTATCGGAGTTGTCAGTCAAGATATGATCCTTGCTTCGACTTTGAACGACCTCACGACCCTTGAGCGGTGCCTAAAAACCTCAATCTAACAGAGTTTCCAACCCGAAAGCGTGCGGGAAAACGCAGTCCTTCTCCCTGTTACGAAATAACGATCGATTTCCCTCACATCGAGAGCAATTTCCGCAGCGAGCGGGCATTGGATTTAACTAACGGCACCCTTCCTGCCGAGCCTCGGGTTTCCTCGGCAGCCGATAATACGGACCAGCGCGAAAGACCAACGAGTCGGCTTTGAAATAGGAACACATGGTAAGGGGAGACCGTAGTTCTGTCATATCAAACTACAATTTTCGAAGAGTAGGAGGCGACATGAAGGCCCAAGACGTAATGACATCGAACCCCGCATGCTGCAATCCATCGAGCACCGTGCAAGAGGCAGCTTTACTGATGGTCGATAATGATTGCGGCCAAATCCCCGTTGTCGATGATTCCGGTGCGTTGGTGGGCGTGGTGACCGACAGGGACATCGCCTGCCGCTGTGTTGCCAAAGGCAATTCCTCCGACCAACGCGTTGAGGAGGTGATGACATCATCACCTGTTACTGTCACCGCCGATGCAAGCGTCGACGAATGCTGCACCAAGATGGAAGACAATCAGGTTCGGCGGCTTCCGGTGGTCGATGACGAAGGCAAATGCTGCGGCATCGTTGCGCAGGCCGATATCGCCAGAAGCGC
>CALGGB010000271.1 GCA_937880925.1 uncultured Rhodospirillaceae bacterium
ATCCCGACCTCGACCGGTGCCGCCAAGGCCGTCAGTCTCGTCCTGCCCGAGCTGGCCGGCAAGCTCGACGGCACCTCGATCCGCGTGCCCACGCCCAACGTCAGCCTCATTGATCTGGCCTTCGAGGCCGGCAAGGACACCACCGCCGAAGAGATCAACGCGGCCATGACCAAGGCCGCCAAGGGCAAGCTCAAGGGCGTCCTGGGGCTCAACGACGAGCAGCTCGTCTCGATCGACTTCAACCACAATCCGGCGAGCTCCACCTTCGATCTCACCGAGACCAAGGTGATCGACAAGCGCCTGGTGCGCATCCTGGCCTGGTACGACAACGAATGGGGCTTCTCCAACCGCATGAGCGACACCGCCGTCGCCATCGGCAAGCTCCGCTAGTCTCCAACGGCCGCCCCCGCCCGCGGGGGCGGCCACCAGGACCATCCAGCCATGACCGCATTCGCCACCCTCGACGACCTCGACGTGAAGGGCCGCCGCGTGCTGGTCCGCCTCGACCTCAACGTCCCCATGAAGGACGGCAGGGTCACCGACACCACGCGCATCGAGCGGGCCATGCCGACCGTCGTGGAACTCGCTGCTGGCGGCGCCCGTGTCGTCGTGCTCAGCCACTTCGGCCGGCCCAAGGGCAAGGTGGTGGCCGAGATGTCGCTGGCGCCCATCGCCGCCGCGGTTGGGGAGACCCTGGGCCGCAAGGTGACCTTTGTTCCCGTCTCGACCGGCGCAGAGGCCGAGCAGGCCGTCGCCGCCATGGCCGACGGCGATATCGTGATGCTGGAGAACCTGCGCTTCCACGCCGGCGAGGAAGGCAACGATCCGGCCTTTGCCGACGCCCTGGCCCGTCTCGGCGACATCTTCGTCAACGATGCCTTTTCTGCCGCCCACCGGGCCCATGCCTCGGTCGTTGGCCTTGCCGAGCGCCTGCCCGCGGCGGCCGGGCGCCTGATGGAGCAGGAACTCACCGCCCTGCAGAAGGCCTTGGGCAATCCCCAGCGTCCCGTTGCCGCCGTCGTCGGCGGCGCAAAGGTATCGACCAAGCTCGACCTGCTGGGCAACCTCGTTTCGCGTGTCGACGTGCTCGCCATCGGCGGCGGCATGGCCAACACCTTCCTCTTTGCCCAGGGCAAGGAGATCGGCGCCTCGCTGTGCGAACGCGACATGGCCGACACTGCCCGCGCCATCCTCGCCAAGGCCGCCGATGCCGGCTGCACCATCGTCCTGCCGGTCGACGGGGTCGTCGCCGAGAAGTTCGAATCGGGCACCGCCTCGGAAGTCGTATCGGTGGAGGCCGTGCGTCCCGACCGCATGATCCTGGATGTCGGCCCCGACAGCGCCGCCGATCTGGCACGCCGCCTGGCCGATTGCCGCACCCTGGTCTGGAACGGCCCGCTTGGCGCCTTTGAGCTCGAAGGCTTCGATCACGGCACCAACGCCGTCGCCCGCGCCGCCGCGGCGCTGACCAGGGAAGGCAAGCTGCTTTCGGTCGCCGGTGGCGGCGATACCGTTGCCGCCCTTGCCCATGCCGGGGTCCTGGAGACCTTCTCCTACGTCTCCACGGCTGGTGGCGCTTTCCTCGAATGGCTCGAAGGCAAGACCCTGCCCGGCGTCGCCGCCCTGGAAAAGGCCGCCGCCTGAACCTCAGGCCGCAGTGTCATACGGGTCCCAGGCGGGCGCACCCTGTTCCAGCGCCACCACCAGCGCATCCAGAATGACCGTCTCCGATAGGCCACTGCGCCCGTCGCCGGTCGTCAACAGCGGCACGATCTGCTCGACGCCGTCGAAGCTCCAGGCATGGCCACCAGCCTCCCGTTCGGTCAGGTCGCCAGCCACCGCTTTGAGATCAACACGGGCCGGTGGACGGTGGCTCACCATCTGCACCCAGCTTTCGTAGCGATAGGTGAAGGTCACGCGGTCGCCGCAAAAGGTCACGACGCGGTTGCTGGCCGTCTGGTTGTGAACCGCCATGGGATGGATCATCACGCGGCGCTGCTGCGTGAAGCGATGGGCGGGGCGTTCGGGCCAATCCGGCGGCACACGCACCACCGCCAGATCGGCAGTCCTGATTTCCTCGATGGTTGCCTCACCACATTCCAGCGCCTTCTCGCTGGCGCTCAGCAAGGCATCCTCGTCTTCCCACAGGGAGCGATGGCCCTCCAGATCACCGAGCAGGCCGCAGAACATCTCCAGCAGGCGGCTGTAGGTCATCGCGCAGTAGTCGGGATAGGCCTTGGGAAAAGCTTCACGCCCCCAGGGTGAAAGCTCGCGGTCCACAAGGCGCGAGATCGCAAAGGCCATGCGCGCTGCCCGCCGGTCCCGATAGGTCGCGAAATCGCCTACCCGGGAGGCATCGCACAGCAGATCGCGCGCTTCCTGCGCCGCCTCGGGATGGATCATGCACCACAGCCCGATCATGCCGTCCTCGTCGAAATGATCGTTGGTCACCGGCGCCACCGCGACATGGTGACCGGGGCTGTCGAGATAGTTGAAGACCACCTCCACGGATGTGTCGGCCTTCAATTCCCAGGGCGTACCGCTCTTGGGCCAGTGGGAAAGCGGCAGCGCCGTGTTGTCGTTGGGCGTGCCGTCGATCACGATGTTGGCGGCCCCCGCAGCTTCGCGATAAGGCACATAGTGGTGACGACAGGGCAGGATCATGGTTTCCCTCCGGCGGTGTCGCCATCCTAGGAACGATGAATAGGCAACAGAAGACTTTTCAATCCCTGCCCCCGGCCGTCCTTGTGCGCACGCTGGCGGAGGCGCGCAGGGCGACTGCGGCTGCGCAGCGCCACGAATGCCCGGTGTTGCTGCTCACCGAGCCGGGCGCCCAGGCCCGGCTGGGGCCGGGATATCTCCTGGAAATGGTGCACCAGGCCGGTGCCGCGCGCGCCCTGCTCGATTGCGGCGGTGACGCCGGCACGGCCATGCTGGCCCTGCGCCTTGGCTGGCGCGACCTGCACCTTGGCGGAGCCGCCGATACGGTTGCTCGTGTCGCTGCGATGGCCGAGGCAGCCGGCTGCTGCTTCCACGCGAACCTTCCCGCCGCATTTGATCTTTCGGCCTGCGGACCTGTGGATGAACCGCTCGTGGAATGGCTGGCACTGCACGGGTCAAATTGAAAAGCCATCTGGGCTAAGCTAAGCAGACGCCAACTCGCAATTCTCAGGGGATGCCACCATGAAGATCACACGCCGCGTGAAACAGATGCTGTCGTGGTACGAGGGCGAAACACCCGGCGTGAAGACCAATCTGGCCCGCATCCTGATGCACGGCCGCCTGGGCGGCACCGGCCGCATGGTCATCCTGCCGGTTGACCAGGGCTGGGAACACGGTCCCGCCCGCAGCTTCGCCAAGAACGCACCGGCCTATGATCCCCACTATCACTTCCAGCTTGCGATCGATGCAGGCCTCAATGCCTATGCCGCGCCGCTGGGCTTTCTTGAGGCTGGCGCCGACACCTTCGCGGGCGCCATTCCGATGATCCTCAAGGCCAACAATTCCAACAGCCTGGCGACCGCCAAGGACCAGGCGATCACCGCCTCGGTCCCCGACGCACTGCGCCTGGGCTGCTCGGCCATCGGCTTCACGATCTACCCCAGCAGCGACCATCAGTTCGAGATGTTCGAGGAGATCCGCGAGATGTCGCTGGAGGCCAAGTCCTGCGGCATCGCCACCGTGGTCTGGTCCTATCCGCGCGGCGGCGATCTCTCCAAGGACGGCGAGACGGCGATCGACATCACCGCCTATGCCGCCCACATGGCCGCCCAGCTCGGCGCCAACATCATCAAGGTGAAGCCGCCGACAGCCCATATCGAACAGGCCGAAGCCAAGAAGGTCTATGAGTCCGAGAAGATCGACATCTCGACCCTCAAGGCCCGCATCGAGCACGTCATGCAGTGCGCCTTCAACGGCCGCCGCATCGTCGTCTTCTCGGGCGGTGCCGCCAAGGATCTCGACGGCATCTACAACGAGATCGGTGAGCTCTATGCCGGCGGTGCCACGGGCTCGATCATCGGGCGTAACACCTTCCAGCGTAAGCGCGAGGATGCCCTGACCATGCTCGACAAGATCATTGCCATCTACCAGGGCAAGGGCTGACCGCCCTGGCCGGCAAGGAACCGGAGGCGGCCCCCTGCCGCCTCTATCTCCTGTCACCGCCGGCGTTGGATCCGGCGGCTTTCATCGACGTTCTGGCGGCCACGCTTGACGCCGCCGACGTCGCCTGTTTCCAGCTCTACCTCTGCGATGCCGACGATGAGACCTACAGCGCCGTCGCGCGCGCGCTCGCGCCGGTCTGCCAGGAGCGCGATGTCGCCTTCCTGCTCAACGCCCGCCATCATCTGGTTGCCGCAACGGGTGCCGATGGCGTCCATGTGCAGGGTCCCGTGAAGGGCCTGCGCCGGAAGCTGCCGGAAGGCGCCATCCTGGGTGCGGGCTGCGGCCACTCGCGCCACGAGGCCATGGAGGCCGGCGAAGCCGGTGCCGACTACGTATCCTTCGGCCCCTGGGGGCCGGAAGCTGCCGAGGCTCTGACCTGGTGGCAATTGATGATGGAATTGCCCTGCGTCGCCGCCGGCGGCCTCGACCTCGACAATGCCGCCGCCGCGAAGGTTGCGGGCGCCGATTTCGTCCTCCTGCGCAGCGCCGTCTGGAACGCCCCCGAAGGCGCTCCCGCCGCAGCCGCACGTGCTGCGGCGTCGATCGCGTAGCTTCCGCACCGCTCCGAGACGAAGCGGGGACCGCAACAGCCCCACAGAGCCGATGCGATCCCCGGATCTGGCCATCCGCGCGCCGCTGTGGAGCGCGGGTGGTCGTTGGTGTGCCTACTTCACCAGCTCGAGTTCACCCAGGCGCCATTCCTTGGTGAAGAACGATTCCAGCGGGCTGTAGAGCCGCAGGATCGTGAACCAGCCCTTGCCGGGCACGGTCTGGATCCAGTTGCCACGTGCGACCCCTTCGGGCTGCTCGGGCGAGAACCAGACCGTCGTGGTGCCGTCCTCGGCCGCTTCAGCCGCCGGTGAGGGATAGCTCTGGCTGCCGGCGCGCGGGTAGCCCTGCGGCGTCTCCAGCATCGAGCGGGTCTGGTTGTCATAGACCGTGAAGGACCAGAAGGCCGCCGCCGGGATGTCCTTGGGCAGAACCACCTTGTAGGTCTCTGCGCCGTCCATGGCGTTGCCGTCGGCATCGATAAAGCCCATCAGATACTGCGAGCCGACACGGGGCAGCCGCATGATCATGCCCGGCGAGTCGAGCGTGTAGGCATAGTAGAAGGCCGTGCGCGAATTGAGCGTGCGCGCACCCGTGGGCGGCAGCGGCTCGAACATGCCGTCCTTGTTGATCATCGGCGGCGGCGTCTCGAAGTTGGCGCCGCCCTGCCAGAGCATGCTCATCCAGCTCGAATCGGGATAGTAGGACCAGTCAAGCTCCTCGCGGGGCAGCCAGTTGAGCGAGCGCGAGATCGCGTTGCCCACCGCCGCAGCGTCGGCAAGGATCTTCTGCATCCGCGCGTCTGGCTTGAACTCCTTGCCCTTGACGATGCCGATCGCGGCCATCTGGCCCAGCAGCTCGACGTCGTAGGAGGTCGCCGGCTCGGCCTGGACGTTGGCATTGACCATGTCGAAGAGAGAAGCGTCGCTCGGCGGGATGGTGTTGAACGCCATGCCGCTGCCGTCGATGAACTTGGCCTCGGGTGCCGGCGGCGTCTGCTCCAGCCTCAGGCCGCCCTCAAGCGCCTGGGCGATGCTCGAGCCGATGCCGCCCGGTGTGTAGGGATAGATCTTGAGGTTGGCCTTGACGTTGTCGACTGCGGGCTTGGGAACGTTGTCCTTGAGATAGGCGCGCGCGGCATAGAGCACGTGATCGGTCCTGGAATTGGCGATGAAGAAGCCGCCCTCGGGCAGCGGCCCGTCGTAGCCCGGCGGAACGATCAGATAGCGGCCGCCTTCGCCACGGTCGGGTCCGGGCGCGCCGATGTCGATGATCCAGGTGAACCACATGTCGTTGATCGTGCCCACCGCGCCGGAGGGCTGTTCGATCACCATGGGACCCTCGGAAAGGTCGATCGTGGAAAGGTAGTAGACCGTGTCGGCGTTGGCCGTCAGGAACAGCGACTTGGAGTCCATCAGGGTTTCGAAGATGAGGACCGTGTTGTCCTCGATGCCCGCATCGAGGAAACCCTTGTGGATGGCATGGGCCGAGGCGCCGCCGTAGCTGTTGAGATAGACGCTGAGCGCGTTGTTGAAGTCGAGCGCATCCCAGGCCTTGTCGGCCGTCTCCTGGGTCGGCGCGCCGTCGTTGAACTCCAGCGTGCCGATGCTGGATTCCAGCTCGTCGGGCGTGATCAGGTAGTCAGGCGCCTTGAAACCATCCTCGGCGGCGGCATGCAGCGCACCACCCAGGCTGAACGCTCCCGCCAGCAGAGCCAGCGCAGAGAGCGTACGAAACTGGACCTTCATTGCTTCTCCCCAAACCAGTGCGAAATCGTTGGAACGACGTCAAATCTCGTCCACACAGAGACACAGCAGCGATACATGAATGTACCACTCCGCCGGACACATCATTTGTGATCGCCACGACATTTCTTTATGTAGCCACTACCATCGCTGGCTGATCTGCGTGTTATACAGAACCATTGCGAAGGAGTCGGCCATTTGACATGGCTTATTGTAAAAGACCTGGCGCCGCGGCGTCCTGTCATTACGCGCCAAATGCCGGCCGTATGCCCCGCCCCTGCGGGCGAATTGCCAAGGCCAAGGCTCGCTGATAGCTTCCGCGCCCCGAACAACCCCTGACATCAGGTCAAGCAATGAAGATCGACGGTAACGCGGTCCGGCCCGGCATGGTCATCGAGCACAAGGGCCGCCTGCTGGTGGCGACCAAGATCCAGCACACCCAGCCCGGCAAGGGCGGCGCCTATCTCCAGGTCGAGCTCAAGGACATCCGCGACGGCACGAAGATCAACGAGCGCTTCCGCTCGTCCGAAACCGTCGAGCGGGTACGGCTATACGACAAGGACTACCAGTTCCTGTTTGCCGACGAGAACCACTTCACCTTCATGGACACCGAAACCTTCGAGCAGATCGCCATCGAGCGCGATCTGATCGGCGACAAGGCGGCCTTTCTTCAGGACGGCATGATGGTGACCGTGCAGTCCTACGAGGACGAACCCCTGGGTGTCAGCCTGCCCGAAACCGTGATCCTCACGATCACCGAGACCGAAGGCGTGGTGAAGAACCAGACAGCAACGTCCTCCTACAAGCCGGCGATCTGCGACAACGGCATGCGCATCATGGTGCCGCCCTTCATCGAGGCCGGCACGAAGATCGTCGTCAACACCGAGGATCAGACCTACCGCGAACGCGCCAAGGGCTGATCGTTCCGTGGCACAGCGTTCCCCGCTCATCTCCGTGATGGCCCAGGCCGCCGACAAGGCGGCCCGCACCCTGATTCGCGACTTCAACGAGGTCGAGAACCTGCAGGTCTCGCGCAAGGGCACCAACGACTTCGTCACCGCCGCCGACATCAGAGCCGAACAGACCCTCAAGGAAGAGCTATCCAGGGCACGGCCCGGCTTCGGTTTCCTGCTTGAGGAGTCCGGTGAGGTGAAGGCCAAGGACGGCCGCTCCCGCTGGATCGTCGACCCGCTCGACGGCACACTGAACTTCATGCACTCGGTGCCCCAGTTCGCCATCTCCGTGGGCGTCGAGCAGGATGGTGAGCTGATCGCCGGCATCGTCTTCGACCCCATCAAGGACGAGCTGTTCTGGGCCGAGAAGGGCCGCGGCGCCTATCTCAACCATCGCCGCCTGCGCGTTTCGGCGCGCGACAAGCTGGCTTCCAGCCTGGTCGCCCATGGCCGCTCGGCCGATGAGAGTCCGGAGGCGCGCCAGCGTTTCCTCGGCCAGATGAACAATGTTCTGGCCCATACCCGCGATCTGCGGCGCATGGGTTCGGCATCGCTGGATCTGGCCTATGTCGCGGCGGGACGGCTGGATGGTTACTGGGAAGACGGCCTGAAGGCCTGGGATATCGCCGCCGGTATCGTCCTGGTACGCGAGGCCGGCGGCTACCTCACCGCCGTCGATGGCGGTGCCGTCGATCTTGACCGGGGTTCCGTGCTGGCCGCCAATCCGCACATTCACGGTCAGCTCCACAAGGCCCTGGCCGGACGCTGATCCCGCCTTGTAACGATCGGGGCACGTTGTTTGCAGGGGCCGCGTTGTCTATGGTGTCCGCGGATCGCGATGGTCCGGGGGCGCTGCGGTGCGAACAGGAACTGAGATCAAAGCCATGACCCAGATGCGCCAATTTGTAACAGTCGGGGGGTTCGCCGCCGTCCTGGCGCTTGCCGCCATCCCTGCGACGGCCCAAACCATCATCGGCGGCACTTCGCAGCCCGAAGTCGAGGTCAACCTTGACGTGCTGAACAACCTGGCGCCTGCCAACAGCAGCATGGGCGGCGCGGGCGACCAGCAGCAGCCGGTCGTGACCACGTCCAACGGTTCCGTCCTCCTGATCGCGCCGTCCTCTGGCGGAGCAGCGACCACGACCCAGCCATCGACGACCCAGGACTCGGTTCTGCTGCTCGATCAGCCTGCAACCACCCCGCCCGCATCCACCAGTGAGTTTGTCTTCCCCGATGTGCCCGCGACCAAACCCGCCGTGCCCGAAAGCGCGGTTGTGGTAAGCGAGACTCTGGACATGGGCGAGACGACGGTCACCACCGTCACAACCGTCGTCAGCCCGCCTGAGCCTGAGCCCATGCCGGAGCCGGCCCCGGAAGTCGTGACGACGACGGTTACGGAAACCGTCGCGCCGGCCGCTGCCGAACCCGAGTTGGCCGCGACCGCTCCGGAAGTCACCGGCGGCAGCGCCGATGCCTTCCAGCAGATCGAAACCATGCTCAACGAGCCGGTCGCGCCCGAGGACATCGTGGTGCCCGAGCCCGAGATGGAAATGGACACCACCGAGGTCGTTGCGCTGCCCCCCAGCGAATACGTAGCCGACAACAATCTCGACCTCCAGATCCTGTTCGATCCCGGCGTCGACACCATGAGCGATGCCGACCAGTCACTGCTTGATGCCCTGGCCACCCGCCTGGGCGACAATCCCGACCAGCGCATCCAGCTTCGTGCCTATGCCTCCAGCGACGACGGCACCGCCTCGGCTGCCCGCCGCCTGGCGCTGGCCCGCGCCCTTCAGGTGCGTGCCTACCTGATCGAGAACGGCGTGCGCTCCACGCGCATCGATGTGCGCACCCTGGGCGACAAGGTCGAGGACTCCGGACCGATGGACCGTATCGACATCGTCATGGTCGAGTCCTAGGACCTGGCGATGCTCCTGCAGCGCCCATGAGAGCGGCACCGTGACCCGGCCCCACCTCTACATCCTCCGCATGGCGGCCTTCCTGGTCGCGGTTGCTCTCATCGTCGTCTTCCTGCTCGGTACCCTGCTTGAGGCCTTCCGCGCCAATCCCGCGCTCAACGGCCTGATCCTTGGCGTGCTGCTGCTCGGCGTCCTCTACATCTTCCGCCAGGTCCAGTTGCTCTATGCGGAGGTTGACTGGATTTCGGGCTTCCGCAGCAACCTGCCCGGCGCCTCCGTGCGTCCGCCACCGCGCATGCTGGCGCCCATGGCCTCCATGGTCGGCGAACGCCAGGGCGAGCTGCGCCTTTCGCCTTCCTCCATGCGCTCCCTGCTCGACAGCATTGGTACGCGCCTCGATGAATCGCGCGACATTGCACGTTACCTCATCGGCCTGCTCATCTTCCTGGGTCTGCTCGGCACCTTCTGGGGCCTGATCAAGACCATCGGCGCGGTCTCAGGCGCGCTGACCGGCCTCACGGTCGCCGAAGGCCAGGACATGGTCGCCATCTTCGACGACCTGAAGATGGGCCTTGCCGGGCCGCTCGCAGGCATGGGCACGGCCTTTTCCTCCTCGCTCTTTGGTCTTGCCGGATCGCTGGTCCTGGGTTTCCTCGATCTCCAGGCCGGCCAGGCGCAGAACCGTTTCTACAACGAGCTGGAGGAGTGGCTTTCCTCCATCACCCGGCTCACCGGCGGCGGCGCGATCGGCATCGAGACCGACCAGTCCGTTCCGGCCTATGTCGGCGCCCTGCTCGAACAGAGCGCAGAAAGCCTGGAACGCCTGCAGCGCACCATGGCGCGCGGCGAGGAAAGCCGGCGCAGCGCCGATCAGCAGCTTGGCCAGTTGACCGACCGCCTGGCGACGCTGACCGACCAGATGCACGCCGAGCAGCAGCTTCTGGTGAAGCTGGTACAGGGCCAGAGCGATCTTCATCCCATCGTCGAGCGCCTGGCCCAGCACCAGACCGGCAACGCCATCGATGAAGCGAGCCGCGCGCACCTGCGCAATCTCGATGTCGTCATGACCCGCCTGCTCGAGGAAACCATCGCCGGCCGCGGCCAGCTTGCCGACGAGCTGCGCGCCGAGATCAAGCTGCTCGCCCGCACGCTCGCCGCCAGCCCGCGCGACGACAGGGGTTAGGCCGTCATGGCCAGACGCTCGCGCCGCGGATCGCAGCAGGGCGGCGATACCTGGGCAGGGTTCGTCGATGCACTCTCGACCCTGCTGATGGTGCTGATCTTCGCGCTGGTCGTCTTCATGCTGGCGCAGTTTTTCCTCAATATCGCGCTTACCGGCCGCGACGAGGCGCTCGCCCGTCTGGAGGACCGCGTTGCCCAGCTTGCCGACATGCTGGCGCTGGAGAAATCCGGTAATGCCGATATGCGCCTGGAGCTCGCCCAGCTTTCGGCCGAACTGCAGAGCGCCAACGCCGGTCGCGACGAGGCCCAGCAGGCGCTCGCCATCCTCTCGGCAGAGCGCGACGGTCTGGTCGATCGCCTGGCCGCCGCGCAGGAGCGCGCCGATGATGCCACCGAAACCCTGGAGGATGCCCAGGCGCGCATCGGCCTGTTGCAGGCCGACCTCGACCGCGCGATGCAGGATGTCACCGTCGGGCGCGACACCATCGAGATGAAACTCGCCGAGATCGCCAGCCTGCAGCGCGACCTCGACGCGCTGAAGAAGGCGCGCGACGACATGGAGGCCGAGGTCGGCCGCATGGTCCTGCTGCTGGAGCAGGCGCAGGCCACCCAAGCGCAGGCTACCGAGGATCTCGCCGCCAGCCGCGAGCGCATCGAGACCCTGCTCGCCGAGATCACCGCGGAGCGCGACCGCACCATGGAACTGGAGGCCCGCGTTTCCGACCAGGAGGAACGCACCGTTCTTGCCCAGCGCGAGATCGAGGAACGCGACATCCGCATCACCGAACTCGCCCAGGCCGTGACGATGACGCAAGAGGAGCGCGACGAGGCGTTGCGCATCTCCGACCGCCGCCTTGCCCAGATCGTGTTGCTCAACCAGCAGCTTGCCGCGCTGCGCGCCCAGATCGCCGCGCTCAATGAGGTGCTCGACGCCAGCGAGGCCGAGGCCGAGGCCAACCAGGTGCAGATCGAGGAACTGGGCGCCCGTCTCAACGCCGCCCTTGCCGGCAAGGTCCAGGAACTGGCCCGCTACCGCAGCGAATTCTTCGAGCAGCTGATGAACGTGCTGCAGGGCCGCGACGACATCCGTGTCGTGGGTGATCGTTTTGTTTTGCCCTCCGAGCTCCTGTTCGACAGCGGCAGTGCGGAGATCTCGCAGGCCGGCAAGGCCGAGCTGGGCAAGATCGCGCGCCTGATGATTGATCTGACACGCGAGATTCCCCGCGAGGTCGACTGGATTCTGCGTGTCGATGGCCATACCGACATCGTGCCGATCAACACCGGTCAGTTCCCCAGCAACTGGGAACTCTCGACCGCGCGCGCCACCGCCGTCGTTCGTTTCCTGATCGGCCAGGGCGTGCCCGCCAACCGGCTTGCGGCGACGGGCTTCGGCGAGTTCCAGCCGATCGAGAGCGGCAACAGCTCCGAGGAGCTGCGACGCAACCGCCGCATCGAATTCAAGCTGACCGAGAAGTGATGACAGACGCCCTTTCCATCCGCCGCGCCACACCGGCCGATGCGGAACTCGTCCACCGTTTCGTCGCCCGACTGGAGGACCACGTCCACGCCCGCGAGGCGATGCCCGCGACCGTGGAGGATATCGCCCGCGCCCTTGCGGGTTCGCCGCCCGCCATGCTCGCCGAACTGCTGGAGCGTGACGGCAGGCCGGTCGCCATGGCAACCTGGTACCCCATCTTCTCCACATCCCTGGGGTGCGGCGGCATCTTCGTGCTCGATCTCTTCGTTGATGACGCCGAGCGCGGCCGGGGCCACGGTCGCCGCCTGCTCGCTCACATGGCCGCGATGGCACGACAACGCGGCGACGGCTTTCTCAAGCTGGAAGTCGATGCGTCCAACCACGATGCCGCGGCGGTTTATGAACGGCTGGGCTTCACGCCCTCCACCAGCCACCCCCAGCTCCTGATGGACGCGGCGCTGGAGCGGCTGGCAGGCGACGGCTAGGCGTGGCGCGTTTCCGGCTTTCGGACGGCACCCCGGTCATCCTGCGCGCCCTGCGCCCCGCCGACCGCGAGGTCTTCCTTGCCGCCTTCAGCAACCTCTCGGACCGCAGCCGCTACCTGCGCTTCCACAAGCTTGATCCCCGCCTGCGCGAACGCGACATCGCCTACCTCACGGAAGTCGACCAGAACAACCACGTAGCCCTGGCCGTGTTCGGCCCCCAGGGCGGCATCGCCCTGGGCCGCTTCGTGCGCCTCGTCGACGAACCCGACCACGCCGACCTGGCGCTGACAGTCCTGGACGCCTGGCAGCGCCGCGGCGTGGCCACGCTGCTGCTTGCCGCCCTGATGCACCGCGCCCGCGCTATAGGCATCAAGAGCTTCCAGGCCTCCGTGCTCGATGAAAACCGGCCGGCGCGCGCCATGATCTCTGCCCTTGTCCCACCCGATCACCGGGAGGGCGCGGCATGGCTCTACCGGCTGCCCACCGACCCCGACCTGCTGCCCGACAATCGGCTGGTCGCACGGCTGCGCGCCTGGCATAGCGACATCACCCGCCGGCTCAGACCGAACGGGTGAGCGCACCGTCGATGCGGATGTTCTGGCCTGTGACATAGGCCGACCGTTCGCTCGCCAGGAAGGCGATCAGTTCGGAAACCTCCGCCACCTTGCCGTAACGCCCCGCAGGAATGCGCGAGAGGTTTGTCTCGGCAACCGGGAAATTGTCGATGAACCCCGGCAGCACGTTGTTCATCCGCACGTTCGATGCCGCGTGTTCATCGACAAAGAGCTTGGTGAAAGCGGCCAGCCCGGAGCGGAAGATACCCGAGAGCGGGAAGGCCGCGTCGGGTTCGAAGGTCGCGAAGGTCGAGATGTTGACAATGGAGCCGCCGCCCTGCCCCGCCATGATGGGCGTCACCATGCGGGCCAGCCGCACGACATTGAGCAGATAGATCTCCATGCCCGCGTGCCAGTCCTCATCGGCAATCTCCAGCACAGGGCCCCTGGCCGCATGGCCCGCGCTGTTGACCACCGCATCAATGCGGCCCCAGGCCGCCATCGTGTCATCCACCAGGGCTTGCAGATCGTCCACCGAACGGTTGGAGCCGGTGCGCCCGATGCCACCCAGTTCCCTGCCCAGCGCCTCGCCCTTGCCCGAGGAGGACATCACGGCCACGCGCCAGCCGTCCGCGGCCAGCTTGCGCGCCGCATCGGCGCCCATGCCGCTGCCGCCGCCGCTCACGATAACCACCGGTTGGTCGCTCATGCTGGTTTCCTCTGCCTGTCTCAGGCGCTTGCCGTGACGATCCAGGCGGCCGATTGCAGGTCGACGCCCTTGCCGTCATGGCGCCTGGAAACAGTCTCGCGCATGTCATCGAGGATACGGCTGCGTTCGTCCTCGGAGGCATCAAGGATCAGGCGCGAAGCAGGACCCATGCGCGCCACCGCATCGGCCACCTCCTCGACGCTGCCCTCATGGCGCATCGCGTGATCGAAACGCGCCAGGGTAACGCCGCGGAAACCCGCGCGCCCCAGCACCGTGGCGACATGGGCGGGTTCGGCGAAGGCGAACGGCCCCGGCGCACCCGGCTTCATCGGCTCGGGCGGCGCGACATGGCGCAACGCCACCTCACGGGGCACGGTCACCCATTCGTTCTCCCCCACCGGCCGCCAGCAGGCAAAGGCAAGGTGCCCCTCGGCGCGCATCCCACGATGGATGTTGGCGAAGGCGGCGATGGGATTGGCAAAGAACATCACGCCGAAGCGCGAGAACGCCAGATCGGCCTTCTGCGCCTCGAAACCATGGGTCGAGGCGTCCGTGTTGATGAACAGCGTGTGAGAAAGGCCCGCTTCGCTCGCCCGTTGCTGGGCGCGCCGCAGCATGGGCGTCGAGATGTCGATGCCGATCACACGACCCATGGGGCCGGTGCGCCGCGCCAGTTCCAGGGTCGTTCCGCCGCAGCCGCAGCCCAGGTCGATCACTTCGGCGCCCTTCGCCACACCGGCAGCTTCCATCGCGGCCTCGCCGAAGGGCGCCAGCATGGCGTCCATCGCTTCCTGGCCATCGACCCAGCGCTGGCCGGCATCGCCGTTCCAGTAGTCGGCCTGATCGTCGTTGACGCCGCGTGGCGCCATGGCCATGGAGAACCTTCCTAGTTCCAGAGGTTGCAGGCATCGGCAACAC
>CALGGB010000272.1 GCA_937880925.1 uncultured Rhodospirillaceae bacterium
CACGGGCGTCACCATCATCACGTCCTGCACGCGGGAAGGGGAATTGCTCGGCATCACGGCCAATTCGTTCAATTCCGTTTCGCTCGATCCGCCGCTGGTGCTGTTCAGCCTGGCGCGCCAGGCCCACAGCCTGAAC
Organism: uncultured Rhodospirillaceae bacterium; assembly: GCA_937880925.1. GTDB lineage: Bacteria > Pseudomonadota > Alphaproteobacteria > SP197 > SP197 > CALGGB01. Next base: position 137 of record CALGGB010000272.1, read on the forward strand.
AAGTTCGAAAGCTCCGACTTTTTCGCGGTCAATGTGCTCAAGAGCGACCAGCGCAAGCTTTCGGACCGCTTCGCACGTCCCGGGCTGGAGAAGTGGAAGGGCATCGACTACACGACCGGGGTCACCAAATGCCCGCTTTTCCCCGGTTCGCTCGCGACCTTCGAGTGTTACACGCGCTTCCACTACGATGGCGGCGACCACGTCATTTTCGTGGGCGAGGCCTTCAACATGCAGATGGGCTCACCCGGCGGGCCACTGCTCTATTATCAGGGCGCCTACCGCGAGATGACGCCCGATCCGCTCGATACCGAGTGGGCCTGAAGCTTCAGGCCGCCGTCCATTCCAGGCAGACGTCCAACAGGCGGGCAATTGCCGCCCTGGTCGGCTCGGCCGTGGCGGGCAGATAGCGGAAGGGCAGATCTTCTTCCATGTAGGTGATCTGCGAAAGTTCGAGCTGGATGGCATGGACGCCTTTTGCGGGCTGGCCGTACTGGCGCGTGATGTAGCCGCCCTTGAAACGCCCGTTCATGACGCTGGTAAAGGCGTTGTTGGCCGCCGCTTCGGTCTCGATGCGTTCGGCCAGCCCGGCATCGCAACTGGTCCCGCCACCGGTCCCCAGGTTGAAGTCGGGCAGTTGGCCCTCGAAGAAGCGCGCCACGTGGGAGCGGATGGAGTGCCCTTCCCACAGCACGATCTTGTCGTGACGCTCCCGCAGGCGGGCAATCTCGCTGGCGAGCCGGTCGTGATAGGGCGTCCAGTAGGTATCCACCCTGCGGCGAATCTCCTCCGGGTGGGGCTCCTGGCCAGGCAGGTAGATCGGTTCGTGATCGAAGGTGGTCAGCGGCACCAGTTCGGTATTGTCGGCACCGGCATAGAGCGGCCGGTTGTCGGGTGCGCGGTTGAGATCGACGACATAACGCGCGTGGGTCGCCGCGATGGTCGTGGCACCCATGGCCGCAGCCATGTCGTAGAGTTTGTCGACATGCCAGTCGGTGTCGACGACGTGGCGCGCGATCGGCGTCATCGTGTCGGAGATTGGCGCGGGCAGGTGGGTGCCGACGTGGGGCATGCTCACGATCAGCGGGGCATCGCCCTGATGCAGCCTGTAGATGTCCAAGGCGTCGTCTCCCTAAAGGGGCGGAGTTGGAGTTCTGCTCTAGGGTATCGGGGCGGGTTCGAGCAAGAGTCGGTGTTGCACGTCGATGCCCTCGCGTCCCAGAGGGATCGGGATGGGATCGTCGGCCAGCCAGCGTGCGGCCATGTTGTCCCAATAGGGTGAGAAGGGATTGCCCGACTGACCCGGCAGAATGACGAATCGGGCGCCCTGGGGGTCACCCAGCGCGACGATGGCCCGCAGGGCCGGACCATGGACCGCCTCAAAGACGCGATTGTCGTCGTTGAAGACATAGCCGCCCGCGGCCACCGTGAACCGCCCGCCACCAAACTCCATGTCGACGCCGGTGAGTCCCGCGATGCCCGGAATCAGGCCGAACAGGCGATGGTTGAGGTGGATCGCATGGACCTTGCCCCAGCGCCAGTCGGCGGGATCGGGACCGTAGCGGACTTCCAGGAAGGCTGCCGCATGATCGAAGGCCTGGCCGATCAGCAGATCGCAGGTTTCCACCGTTTCCTCGGTCGTCACGTCGTCGCACCACGGGCCGGCCTCTCCGGCCAGCACCGCCTGGACGAATGTGGTGCGGAACCACCAGGCATCGCGGAAGAGATCGCCCATATCGTCGGCATAGATCGAACGCGTGAGTTCCCGGTACCAGGCCTCGAACACGGTCGGCGTGATCTCGTCGGCGGCCATGGTGCCGTCCCAGCCCGCCAGGCGGGCCTTCAGCGCGCGGCCGGCGTCGGTTTCCGGCGTGCCGGACAGGGCCACGGGCAGCATTTCGACGGCAAAGAGCGACAGAGTGTCGTTCTGGATGGCTTGGAAACTTGCGATATCGTGGTCGTCGCGGGTGGCCAGCAGGTCGCGGATGCGATCGCCGCGGTAGCCCGGCTGCCAGTCGTTGGTGAGGAACCAGGGGTAATCGTCCCCGACCAGCCTCTCGTTGGCGGTGGCGATCATGCCCGAGGAAGGATTGCGCAGGCGCGGCAGCTCCTCGAAGGGGACAAACCCTGTCCAGTCGCCTTCGCCGGTCCAGCCGCGCGAGGGGACAAGGCCCTCGCCGCCGGCGCGCACGGGGATCAGGGCAGGGGCGATGAGGCCGATGTTGCCGCGCCGGTCGGCAAAGACGATGTTCTGCTGCGGCCCGTCGTAAAGGCGCGCCGCAGCCATGAAATCGGGCCAGTTCTCGGCCGTGTGCAGCGCCATGCCCGCCTGCATGGTGCGATCGTTGCCGTTGAGCAGGGTCCAGGCCAGGGCCACGACATCGCCGTCCTGCTCGCCCAGGTCGTCGGCTTCTTCGCGAATGCCGGAGATGACCGGGCCATGGCGGGTTTCCTCGATCGTGAAGGTGACGTCCTCGCCGAAACGCACGCCGATCGTCTCCTCGCGCCGCTCGAAGGGCGCGCTGCCCTCGGGCGTGAGGTAACGCGTCGCATCCTCGGGGGCCGGGCGCTCGACGAACAGGTCCTGCGTATCGGGGCCGGTGTTGGTGATGCCCCAGGCAACGCGCCCGTTGGTGCCGACCACGATCATCGGGATGCCGGGCAGGGTGGCGCCGGCAACCGAAAGGCCTGGCGCCTCCAGGTGGGCCAGATACCACACGGCGGGCATGGAGAAGCCCAGATGCGGGTCGTTCGCCATCATCGGCAGGCCGCTGGCGGTGTGGCGTCCGTCGATCACCCAGTTGTTGGAACCGTTGCCCGACTGGGGCAGCAGGTCGAGCAGGGATTGCGGCCAGGCGCCCGCCGGCAATCTTGCGGCATCGAGGATGGTCGGGGCATCGGCGGGATGCGGTGGAAAGAAACTGCCGGCCCTTTCCTCGCCCAGGGCGGCGACCAGACGGGCGCGCAGGGCCTCCTCGCGCCAGTTGCCCGACAGATGCAGGGCCATCACCTTCAGCCAGGCAACGCTGTCGGCCGGGCGCCAGGGTTCGGGATCGTCGGCCAGGAGCAGGGCGAATTCCGGCGCCAGCGCGCCCTCATGGCTGGCGATATAGGCGTTCACGCCGTCAGCGTAGGCCTGCAGGGCCGCGCGAGTTTCGGGATCAAGCGCGGCGACGCTTTGCTCTGCGGCGCGATAGAGGCCCAGGGTGCGCAGGAAGCGGTCGAAGGAGAGGGTGGACGAGCCCAGGAGCTCCGAAAGCCTGCCCTGGGCCAGGCGGCGCTGCTGCTCCATCTGGAACAGGCGGTCCTGGGCATGGGCATAACCCAGTCCGAAATAGGCGTCATCGGCGCTTTCGGCCAGAACGTGCGGGATGCCCCAGCCATCGCGCAGAATTTCCACCTGCGCGTTGGGGCCGGAAAGGCTGATCGTGCCGTCGATCATGGGAACCGACAGGCGCAACCAGACAAACAGGGCACCCAGAGCGAGCACGATCAGCACAAGCAGGCCGCAGGTCAGGCGGAACAGTGTTCCTAGCGTTGAACGACCTTTTGTGCTTTTTTTCATAGATTTAGGTAGTTATCTTAAACTCATTAAGTAGCTTTTCGCGGTGTTCATTCAGGCGTGGCACCGGGCCTCTGTGGTCCGGGTCCTCCATGGCCGACATCTTGATCGGATTGCCCGCAACGCGGATCGGCCCGTCCTCCATGCCATCGACGCGCACCAGCATGTTGCGCGCGGCGACCTGGGGGTCTGCCACGACCTGGGAGATGTCGTTGATCGGGCCGCAGGGCACACGGGCCGCCTCCAGCGCCTTGAGCCAGTGGGCCGTGGGTTTGTGGCGCAGGACTTCCTCGATCTCCAGCGCCAGGGCACCGACATGTTCGGCGCGCTTGGCGTTGGTCTGGTAGCGTGCATCACGGGCCATGTCGGGCCGCTCCAGCGCCTCGCACATGCGGGCAAAGAGGGCATCGTTGCCGGCCGCGATGACGACATGGCCGTCGGCGGTGGGGAAGGCCGCAAAGGGCACGATGGAGGGATGGCGCGAGCCCAGCGGCTTGGGAATGTCGCCTGTTGCCGTGTAGCGCACGATGGCGTTCTCCAGGATCGCAAGCTGGCAGTCGAGCATGGCGACATCGACCTTCTGGCCCTCGCCGGTCTGGTCGCGATGGCGCAGGGCCGCCTGGATGCCGATGGCCGTGAAAAGGCCGGCGGTGACATCACCCACGGAAGTCCCCACGCGCGTGGGTTCGCCGCCGGGGTGGCCCGTCATGCTCATGATCCCGCCCATGGCCTGGACCACCATGTCGTAGGCCGGGCGCTGGCTGTAGGGGCCGCTGTGGCCGAAGCCCGAGACCGCGGCATAGATCAGGCGGGGATTGTGCTCGTGCAGCGTCTCCCAGCCCAGGCCGAGCTTATCCATCACCCCGGGCCGATAGTTTTCGGTCAGGACGTCGGCCCGGGCGGCAAGCTGCATGAAGATCGAGCGGTCGGTTTCGTCCTTCAGGTCGAGTGCGATCGACTCCTTGCCGCGGTTGATCGAGGCGAAATAGGTCGAATGGCCGTCGACGAAGGGCCCGGTGCCACGGGCCTCGTCACCCAGGCCGGGCACCTCGACCTTGATCACCCGCGCGCCCAGATCCTGAAGGATGAGCGTGCAGAACGGACCGGCGAGCACGCGCGTCAGGTCGAGCACGGTGATGCCCGACAGAGGCCCCTGAACCATCGAAAACCCTTCCCAGCAAGAGACTTGCCTTCTAGCCCGCACAATATGCCCGTGCAATGCGGTCATGTCGCGGCAAGGCTTTCGTCGCGTCACCGGGAGCGTCATATTGGTTGTTTGCCGGGGAAGAATGATGAAACGCGACCGCTTCGACACCGTCGATGCCATGATCCGGGCGCTGGAACCCAGCTATCCCGTCTATTGCCTGCATCCCCAGGTTCTGGCGCAGACAGCGCGTCATTTCCTCGACACCTTTCCGGGCAGGGTGCTCTACGCCATCAAGTGCAACCCGCACCCCAAGGTGCTGCAGATCCTTTACGACGCGGGCATCCGGCACTTCGATACCGCTTCGCTGCCCGAGATCGCCCAGGTGCGCGAGCAGTTCCGCGACGCCGGGGCCTATTTCATGCACCCCGTGAAGGCCCGCGCGGCGATTCGCGCGGCCTACGAGGTCTACGGCATCCGCGATTTCGTGGTCGATCACCCGGCCGAACTCAAGAAGGTGATCGATGAGACCGGCGGCGAGGGGGTGACCTGTGTCGTGCGGATCGCCACGCCGGCGGCCGGGGCGGCCTACGATCTCTCCAAGAAATTCGGCATCCGTCCGGCCGAGGCCGCCGATGTCCTCAAGGAAGCCAAGTCCTGGGGCATGCAGACCGGCATCTCGTTCCATGTCGGCTCGCAGTGCCTCCTGCCGCGTGCCTATCGCACGGCGCTGGAGCTGGTCGGCGATATGCTCGATGCCGCCAAGGTGGAACTCGCCATGCTCGATGTCGGCGGCGGTTTCCCGGCGGCCTATCAGGGCGTGCAACTGCCACCGCTGGAAAGTTACATGAGCGAGATCGAGACCGGCCTGAAGGCGCTGAACCTGCGGCGCGATTGCATCACCATGTGCGAGCCGGGCAGGGCGCTGGTTGCGGGCGGCATGTCGCTGGTGACACAGGTACTGCTGAGGAAGGGCGATCAGGTTTACATCAACGACGGCATCTACGGCTCGCTGTCGGAGATGGTGACCGCGCGGGTGCAGATGCCGGTGCGCGCCGTGCGTCTGAAGGGGCCGCTGTCGCAGACCGGCGCGGACTTTACCGTGGCCGGGCCGACATGCGATTCCATCGACATCCTGCCGTTCACCTTCCATCTTCCCGACGACCTCGACGAGGGGGACTGGATCGAGATCGGCCAGGTCGGGGCCTACGGCAACGCCCTGCGCACCAGTTTCAACGGCTTCTACCCCGACACCTTCGTCGAGATCGAACATGCCGGGGAGATCAACAGCACCGTGCCGGCGCGCGCGGCGGGAGCATGACATCGATGAAGAGCAAGACGATCCGTGTTCCCCACGGCACGGGTGAGGTTGGGCTGCACTATCTGGAGTGGGGTTCGCCCAAGGCCGAGCGCGTGGCGGTCTGCGTCCATGGCATCTCGCGCAATGCCTACGATTTCCGCTGGCTCGCAGAGGGCCTCGTCGAGGCCGGCTGGCGCGTGCTGTCCTTCGACATGGTCGGCCGCGGCAAGAGCGAATGGCTGGAGGACCCGCAGGGCTACACCATTCCCAACTACGTCCAGCACATGGTTCACGCCATGTCGAAGCTCGGGCTGGAGGAGGTCGACTGGATCGGCACCTCCATGGGCGGGCTGATCGGCATGGGCCTGGCGGTCTCGAACGCCCCGCTGCGCCGCCTGGTGCTCAACGACGTCGGCCCCTTCATTTCCTCCAACGCGCTCGCGGGCATTGCCGCTGCCGTCGCTTCGCCGCCGCCGCTGGTCTCCGTTGCCGAGGTTTCGGGTTACCTCAAGGGCCGCTTCACGCCCTATGGCCCTGTCACCAACGAACAGTGGGAGGAACTCGCCGCCAACAGCGTGCGCAAGGAAAAGGACGGCTCGCTCTTCCTTCACTACGATCCCGGCATCTCCGCGCCGATGGACGGCATGACGCCTGTCGATGTCGATCTGTGGGGACTCTACGACCGCATCAAGGTGCCGGTGATGGCGCTGCGCGGGGCGGTTTCGCGCATCCTCGACCAGGGCACCGCCGAGGAGATGACCCATCGCGGTCCGCACGCCATGCTCTTCACCTTCCACAACATCACCCATCCGCTGTGGCTGGCCGACGACGAGCAGGTGCATCTGGTGCGCGACTGGCTGCTGGGTCATCCCAGGGGCGAAGACCTGATCGATTGAGCATGGTGCGTTGAGCGAGGAAACGCCATTCCGGCCGCGGCCGCCCTGGCTGGGCGGCGACTTGCAGACGGTGCGCAACATGCTGCTGCGTATTGCGCCTGACCTTTCGCCCTGGCCGGCCGAGCGTCTCTACCTCCCCATGGCCGACGGTGATCGCCTGTGGACCCTGCTGCACCGGCCCGCCGCGCCACGTGGCCTGCCCCTGGCGGTGCTCGTTCATGGGCTGAGCGGCAGCGAGGACAGCATCCATGTGCGGGCCAGCGCGCGTTATCTGCTGCAGCGCGGGTTCCCCGTTCTCCGCCTCAATCTGCGGGGCGCGGGCCCTTCCGTTGCCACCTGCCGTGGCCTCTACCATGCCGCGGCCACGCCGGACCTGGCCGAGGCGCTGGTCGTGCTGCCGCCGGAACTGACCCGCGACGGCGTCGTCGCCGCGGGGTACTCGCTGGGCGGCAACCTGCTTCTGCGCATGTTGGGCGAGCAGGGTAGGGCAGCGGGCCTGCGCGCGGCTGTTGCGGTCTCCGCGCCGATCAATGTCGCCGCGACCTCGGCGTGTTTCTACCGGCCACGCAACCGCATCTACATGCGCTGGCTGCTGAACGAGTTGAAGGAGGAGGCGCGGGCGCCGGGGCGGGCGCTATCGGAGCGGGAGCGGACGGTAATCGAGGCGGTGGAGACGATCTACGACCTCGACGACAGGTTCGTTTCGCCCCGCCACGGGTTCTCCGGTGCGCCGGAATACTACGCTCGGGCCTCGTCGCTGCCGCTGCTGCCCGCGATCGCCGTGCCGACACTGGTGATCCACGCGCTCGACGATCCCTGGATCGACGATGCAGCCTACCGCACCTTCGACTGGTCGCGCGCACGGGCGATCACGCCGCTGATCACCCGGCGGGGCGGCCATGTCGGGTTCCACGGACGCGGCGATACCGCACCCTGGCACGATGTCCAGATGGCGGCCTTCTTCGAGGAAATCTGCGGCTGAAGCCCGCTCAGGCGCCTTTGAGACGGCGGGCGATGGCAAGCGCGGCATAGGTCAGAACGCCGCTGCAACCGGCGCGCTTGAAGCAGAGCATGGCCTCGGGCCAGACCTTGTTGCCGTCCAGCCAGCCGTTCTCCACGGCACCCTGGATCATCGCGTACTCGCCCGAGACCTGGTAGGCGAAGGTCGGCACGCCGAAGGTCTCCTTCACGCGCCGCACGATGTCGAGATAGGGCATGCCCGGCTTCACCATCACCATGTCCGCGCCCTCGGCAAGGTCGAAGGCGACCTCGCGCAGGGCTTCGTCGCCATTGGCGCTGACCATCTGGTAGGTCCGCTTGTCGCCGGCACCCAGGTTGCTGCCCGAGCCGATGGCATCGCGAAATGGGCCGTAGAAGCCCGAGGCGTACTTGGCGGCATAAGACATGATGCGCACGTTCTCGAAACCGGCGCCGTCCAGCCCCTTGCGAATCGCGCCGATCCGCCCGTCCATCATGTCGCTGGGCGAGATGATGTCGCAACCGGCCTGCGCCTGCGTCAGCGCCTGTTCGACCAGCACCGCGACCGAGGCGTCGTTGAGGATGACATCGCCCTCGAGCAGGCCGTCGTGGCCGTGGGTCGTGTAGGGGTCCAGCGCCACATCGACCATGACGCCGATGCCGGGCACCTCGGCCTTGATCGCCCTGGTGGTGAGGTTGACGAGGTTCTCCGGGTTCAGCGCCTCGGTGCCCTCGGGGCTTTTCAAACCCTGGGGCGTCTGCGGGAAGAGGGTGATGACCGGAATGCCCAGATCACGCGCCTCGCGGGCGGCCTCGACACAGAGATCGACCGACAGGCGCTCGACGCCCGGCATCGAGGGCACCTTTTCGCGCACGTTCTCACCCTCGCGCACGAACACCGGCCAGATCAGGTCGGCCGCTGTCAGCACGTTCTCGGCGACCAGCGCCCGCGTCCACGGATCCACCCGGTTGCGGCGCAGCCGGGTGGTGGGATAGGCGCCGGGGAAGGTTCCGGTTGGGTTCGTCACGTCCTCATGCGGCGTCCAGCGCCTGCTTCAGATCGGCCAGGATGTCGTCGATGTGCTCGATGCCCACCGACAACCTGACATAGCCGTCCGAGACGCCGGTCGCAAGACGGTCTTCGGCCGAAAGCTGGGAATGGGTGGTGCTGGCCGGATGGATCGCCAGGCTGCGCGCATCGCCGATGTTGGCGACGTGGTAGAAAAGCCCCAGCGCATCGATGAAGCGCTGGCCGGCTTCCTTGCCGCCCTTCAGCTCGAAGCCGACCAGGCCGCCTAAGCCGCCCTTGAGGTAGGTATCGGCGCGCTTGCGGGCTTCGCCGCTCTGGTGACCGGGGTAGATCGTGCCGGCGACCTTGCGGTGGCCTTTCAGGAAGTCGGCGACCTTGGCCGCGTTCTCGCAGTGACGCTCCATGCGCAGGGGCAGGGTTTCCAGGCCCTGGATGGTCTGGAAGGCGTTGAACGGGCTCATGGCCGCTCCGACGTCACGCAGCAGGGTGACGCGGGCCTTGATGATGTAGGCAATGGGGCCCAGCGGCTTCACCGCCTCCGTCCAGACCGCACCGTGGTAGCTGGCGTCCGGCTCGTTCAGCATGGGGAAGCGGTCGCCCGCGGCCTCCCAGTCGAAGTTGCCGCCATCGACCAGCATGCCGCCGATCGAGGTGCCGTGGCCGCCGATGTACTTGGTCGTCGAGTAGACGATCACCGCCGCGCCATGGTCGAAGGGCCGGCAAAGGGTGGGGGCCGCCGTGTTGTCCATGATCAGCGGCACGCCCAGCTCGCGGCCGATCTTGGCGACCTCGGCAATGGGGAAGACCTGCAGCTTGGGGTTCGGAAGGGTCTCGGCGTAGTAGCAACGGGTGCGTTCGTCGGTCGCCTTGGCGAAGCCTTTGGGATCGGCTGGGTCGACGTAGCGGACCTCGATGCCCATGGTCTTCATGGTATTCGCAAACAGGTTCCACGTTCCGCCATAAAGGTCTGTGGAACTTACGAAATTGTCGCCTGCATGACAGATGTTCTGGATCGCGAACAGGCTCGCGGCCTGACCCGAGGCCAGACCCAGGCCGGCAACGCCGCCTTCCAGGGCCGCGATGCGCTTTTCCAGCACGTCCACGGTCGGATTCATGATCCGGGTGTAGATGTTGCCGAATTCTTTCAGCGCGAAGAGGTTCGCGGCGTGTTCGGTGCTGTCGAACTGGTAGGAGGTCGTCTGGTAGATCGGCACGGCCACCGAATTGGTCGTCTCGTCCTTGCGGAAGCCTGCGTGCAGGACCAGGGTTTCGGGATGCTGGCTGTCGGTCATGGCTGTGCTCGCCTTCATTTGCTTCGTGTATAAGAGCGGGGGGGGACGGCGCGGCTAGGCGCCGCCCCCCGCCGCAACCTCGACAGGGGCTACTCCGCCGCCGGAATGTGAGCCTCTGCCGAAGTAAACGTGATGGCCGTGGGCACGGCGTTGCTGACGATGTCGAGCACCGGGCAGTGCCGGTCCACGGTCGCCTTCACCCGTTCCAGCGCCTCCAGCGGCGCGCTGCTGGTGAGATCGACCTTCACCCGGATGTCCGTGAAACCCGGCCGCACCGCATCGTCGGCGCCGGTGAAGCCGCGCAGGTCGATGTCGCCCTCCACCGTCACCGCGACGCCATCGAGCGGCACGCCCAGGCGATCGGCATAGAGCCGGTAGGTGATCTCCTGGCAGGAGGCGAGCGCGGCGAGGATCAGTTCGACCGGGTTCGGGCCCTTGTCGGTGCCGCCGAGTGCCGCAGGTTCGTCGATGTCTAGGGTGAAGTCGCGCACGGCGGCCTTGCTCCACAGCCCCTCGACCTGGTGGCTGGCCGCGCTGAAGGTGGCAAGCGCGGCCTCGGGTGTGGCCGCGACATGGTCGCGCAGGCCGTTGAAGCCGGAACGGAAGGAAAATTGTGTGGTGGTCATCGGTCGATCTCCAGGTCCGCGTTAAGGGCCCACGGAGATCGCTCCGTGGCGCTTTAGCGGTTGGTGACGCGGACGCAAGCTGCCCATCAAATCCCGCGGGTCCGTTCCGGCCAGCGCCGGGGGAGGACCAGTCCCCGAACTCACAACAACAAAAAACACCGCCCAGCGGATGCCGTGCGGTGTTCGTGCAACGGCGCTTTAGCTGGAATTTGTAAAGCGCCCCGCAAGCTGTCGTTCAAATCGGCGCTGGGGAGAAAATGCTTTCGCGGGCGGGCGATGTCAAGGCCCGCAAGGAGAGGTTTTTCATGTCCGGTAGCCCAGCCCCTCGACCACGCCGTCCGCGCCCGCCTCGCGGGTCTGCTGATCGCGCCCGTCCATGCGGTCTTCGACGGGCATGACAAAGGGTTCGGGATCGGCAAAGCGGCGCAGCACGTTCTCGCTCATCCTGGCGACGTTGTTGTCGTAGCCGGCGTGGGGCAGGGCGCAGACCCAGGCCATGGAGCCGACGGAAAACACCGCCCCGCCGCCTGCGGTCTCGAAGAACACAAGGTCGGCACGCACCAGCGGGTTCGTCGTGCCGTCGATCATGTTGTGGGTGGCCAGCAGTTCCTCGGGCACGCGGAAGATGCCGGGCGTGTGGTCCCTGGAACGCCCGACGATCAGGGCATGGGGCGGAGAGCCCAGATCGGCGTCGTAGCGGTCGGTCTCGACGCCCGAAGCGCCGCCGCCGAAGAGGCCGAAGTCGCCGATCTTCTCGTCCTTTATGCCGTCCCAGATGAAGGCGGCGCGGGGATCGTCGGCGTGCGGCATGCGCCAGTAGGGCTCGGCGCCGTCGAAGCCCTGGGCCGTGAAACCGACGCCGACCAGACGGTTGGGCGCAAAACCCGCCCGCCGCCACAGGCCGCCGTAGTCGCCGTCGAAACTGTGGTGGCCCTCGCCGGGTTCGGCCGACCAGGCGCGGATGCCGCCCTCGGTGCGCCGTACCTCGACGATCGCCGGGTTTTCGGGATCGAAGGCGATCTTCCAGTAGAAGCCGTTGCCCCCCAGGTACATCAGGCGCCCGCCGCGTTCCGTGAAGGCTGCCAGCGCCTTCAGCATCCGCGGGCTGTAGTATTCGGGATGATGGCCGGTGACGATCACCTTGTAGGGCGCCAGCGCCGCCAGCCCCTCAAGGTGCATGTCCTCGTCGGTGACGACATCGCAGGCAAGGCCGCAACGGTCGATCCAGTCGACCACGAGCGAATCAACATCGTAGTACCAGAGGTCGGTCTTGGGCCGCATGTTGAGCATGGGCCGCAGGCGGGTGGCATAGGCCATGCCGCTGGCGTCGGTGTGCCAGTCGTAGGTCGAGCCGGAGAGTTCGGGGTGGCGGCTGAGATATTCGGAGGCTTCCGAGAGGATGGTGAAGCCGCTGTTCATCACCTCGCTGTGCCCGGAATAGGCGGCCTTGTGATAGTTGCCGTAGATGTTGTGGCTGGCCGTGGAGGCCAGGAAGGCGATGTCGGCGTGGGGACCGTCGACGGCGGGACGCACGTAAAACGGAGCGTATTCCTCGTCCTCGCCGCTCCGCAGCCGCGCCGCATAACATCCGCTTGGCATGTCTTCGGGCACGGTCAGCGTGAAATCGGTCTCCCAGCGGCAGTCGTCGAGATCGTCGTCGTGAAAGTGGATGGCGCCGTAGTGCTCGGGCCGGGCGCGCCAGTCCATGGCGCTGCCGTCCCAGCGCAGCCCTTTCATGGCGCGGGCGGGCAGGTTCACCGTGTGGCCGTGGCGGCCCCAGGGCGAACGGTCGATGATCCGGCGTGTCGGCGTTTCCCGTGCGAAGTCCCACCAGCCCAGCGTTGCGGCGAGCAGGTTCTCAGGTGGCTCCTGGGTATCGAGCAACAGGGCCGGTGCGCTCTCCAGTGCAACGCCGAGCAGGCGTGGCGCCTCGATCTTGCCGTTGTAGTGGCAGCGGGCATGGCCCATGCGGTCCAGGGATGCGGCCATGACCAGCGGCCCGCTGGCTGCCGGCCAAGCGTCGGGCACATGGGCTCTGGCCCGCGCCGTGCGCAACGGACTGGGAGAAGCCGGGTAAGGCACGCAGGTGAGGGTTGCCTGGCCGCTGCTCGCATCCCAGCTTGCGAGCAACTGGTACCAGGTGCGCGAGATCAGGCAGGTGTCGGCGGCGATGTCCCTGGTGCCCGACTTCCCTCCCAGGCGCAGAACGGGTCGTCCGGCCCCATCGATCAGCAGCATAAAGCCGCTTTTGCCGCTTTGCTCCAGGCAGCCGATGATGGTCTGTTCGCCGTTGCCCGGCGTCGTCGGCCAGATCGCGCAGGCGACCGTGAAGGCAGTCAGGTTCGCAACGCCGGGATCGGGAATCACGGCGTGGGAACCAGCGCGGATCGGCTGGTAGCGGCCCGCATAGCGGCCGTGGGCCGGGCTCGCCACGACAGCCTCGCGCAGGCCCGGCCCCCCTTCGGCATCGCTCGCCGACCACAGACGGACGATTTCGGCTTCATAGTGGTCCGGCCCGTCGCAACTCACCTTGAAAGCGATTGTTTCGCCGGAACGTGTGCTGATTCGATCGCTATAGGCCAGAATTCTTCCGATCATCCGGTATTTCCTCGTGGGTAGGATGAGTTGAAGCCGGGAGAAGACGCCAAAAGCATCGCACAAAAAAGAGGCAACTCGTGTTGACCCCGGCCAATCATGGTCGGATAATCCGTCTTTGGGCAACACAGGCGGCAGACAAGAACCAGCCGCAAGGGAGTGATGATGAAGAAGTTTGACGTCAACGAAGTGGTCGATGGCATTCAGGAGGGACGCTACTCGCGCCGTCAGGTGCAGAAGTTCCTCGGCGCGCTCGGTTTTGCCAGCGTAGCGGTGCCGATGACTGCCGGTGGCGCCCGCGCCGAAGAGATCGCGGCCGAGCCCTGCGGCGACAACCATCCGCTGGTCTTCACATGGTCGGGTTATGACGAGGTCCACTTCCATCAGGCCTATATCGAAAAATACGGATGCTCGGCCAACTTCTCCTTCTGGGCAGATGAGGAAGAGGCCTTTTCCAAGCTGCGTGCCGGCTTTGCGCCCGATATCATGGCGCCCTGCACGTACAAGATCCGCCAGTGGTACGATGCGGGCCTGCTGGCCCCGATCGACACCAGCCGCCTGAGCAACTGGAGCGAGATCATCCCCAGCCTGAAGGATGTCGGGGACTCGGTGATCGACGGCGAGCGTGTCTTCGTGCCGATGGACTGGGGCCAGACCTCGGTCACCTTCCGCACCGATCTGGCGCCCGAATATGTCGGCAACGGCACCTGGGGCATTCTCTGGGACGAGAAGTATGCCGGCCGGTTGTCCATGATCGACAGCCTGATCGACGGCGTCGCCGTGGCCGGCATCTACGGTGGCCTGGAGAACCCCTTCGATCTCACCGATTCCGCCGACATGGAACTGGTCGCCAATCTGCTGCGCGAGCAGCTTCCCCTGCTGCGCTACTACGCGGCGAACATGTCGGACGTCGAACAGTCGCTGGCTTCGGGCGAACTGGTCGCGGCTGCAACCTGGAACAGCTCGATCACGGCGCTGCGCGAGCAGGGCGTGTCGGTCGAATTCATGAACCCCAAGGAAGGGGCCATGACCTGGGTCTGCGGCCTGGTGCGCAACATCGCCAATCAGGACGCCAGCGACGACATGATCGACAAGGCCTATCTGGTGCT
>CALGGB010000273.1 GCA_937880925.1 uncultured Rhodospirillaceae bacterium
AGATTGTGCATCCGTCCTCCCGAAGGCAGGAAGATGCCAGTTTATGCGCAGTGCCTCAACACAAGCTGTAATTTGTAGGAATCACCGTAAAATGCATTAAAACGCAGCCACTTTGATGGTGCTGCCTCCTGATACGGCGCGATCCATGGACATATTGAATCTTCCGCGGACGAAGAGCCGTCAAGTGGTTGAATTCCCGTTGCGGCGGCCCCTTCTGGGCAGGTGAAGGGCCGGCAAAAGCAACAAGAAGAGGTCAGCATGTACGACTGCACGAAATTCTTCATCGACGGTGCCTGGACCGCCCCGGCGCAAGCCCGGACACAGGATGTCATCAACCCCGCGACCGAACAGTCTGTGGGCACCATTTCACCGGGCAGCGCGGCCGACATCGACAGGGCCGTCGCTGCGGCGCGTGCGGCCTTTGCGATCTATTCGCAGACCAGCCGGGAAGAGCGTCTGGATCTGCTGGACCGCATCATCGCGGCCTACAAGAACCGCATGGACGACATCGCAAAGGCCGTGACCGCCGAGATGGGCGCGCCCGCGACGCTGGCGGCCCGCGCCCAGGCGCCCTCGGGCCTCGGCCACTTCATGCAGGCGCGCAAGGCGCTGGAGAACTTCGAATTCGAGGAGCCGGCAGGCAAGACCAGTCGCGTCTTCCGCGAGCCGATCGGCGTCGTCGGTTTCATCACGCCGTGGAACTGGCCGCTCAACCAGATCGCGGCCAAGCTCGCCCCGGCGCTGGCGGTGGGCTGCACCACGGTGCACAAGCCTTCGGAGATCGCGCCGCTTTCGGCCCATGTGCTGGCGCAGGTGCTGGAGGAAGCCGGCGTACCCGCGGGTGTCTACAACCTCGTCGACGGCGAGGGTCCGGTGGTCGGCGCGGCGATGTCCTCCCATCCCGGCATCGACATGATCTCCTTCACGGGCTCGACGCGCGCCGGCATCGACGTGGCGCAGAAGGCCGCGACGACGGTCAAGCGCGTCACCCAGGAACTGGGCGGCAAATCGGCCAACATCATCCTGGAGGACGCCGACTTCGAGAAGGCTGTGCGCCGCGGCGTGCAGGCCTGCATGAACAACACCGGCCAGTCGTGCAATGCCCCCACGCGCATGCTGGTGCCCGGCGCGCGCATGGCCGACGCCATGGAGATCGCCAGGGCCACCGCCGAAGCCATCAAGGTCGGCGATCCCACCAGCGAGGAGACCGTGCTGGGTCCCATCGCCTACGAGCGCCAGTACGACAAGGTGCGCGACATGATCGCCACGGGCATCAAGGAGGGCGCCACGCTGGTCACCGGCGGCACCGAGCGGCCCCATGGCCTCAACGCCGGCTACTTCGTCGCGCCCACGGTCTTCGGCAATGTCACCAACGACATGGCCATCGCGCGCGAGGAGATCTTCGGCCCGGTGCTCTCGATCCTGGCCTACAAGGACGAGGACGATGCCGTGGCGATCGCCAACGACACGCCCTATGGCCTCTCCAACTATGTCCAGGGTGAACTGGAGCACGCCCGCAACGTCGCCGCGCGCCTGCAGAGCGGCATGGTCCACCTCAACGGTGCTGCCGTCGACCAGGCCGCCCCCTTCGGCGGCTACAAGACCTCGGGCAACGGACGGGAATTCGCCAAGTACGGCTTCGAGGATTTCCTCGAGACCAAGGCCGTCATGGGCTGGGAGGCGGCCTGAGCCGCCACGGGACCGGGGGCCGTCGGATGGCGGCCCCCGCGACCTCTACCCGGCTTCAGGCGCCGGGGGTTTCCCCGCCGAACAACTGGGCCTCAAGCTCCTTTTCCAGAACCAGCAGATCCTCGGGGATCGGCATGCCGTAGGCGCGCATCTCGTTGAGCTTTTCGCGCAGCGTCTCGTAGAGTTCCTGCTTGTCGCCGGTGCCCTCGTTGAGCTGGCCCAGCAGGATGCCGAGTTCGGCCTCCAAGTCCTCGAACGCCATGTCTGAATCCTTTTCGGAATGCTTCTTCTAACAGGTCGGGTGCCACCCGCGTTCCTGCAAGCGCGATCAATCGGCCGGCAGGGAGGCAAGATAGGCGAGCAGATCGTTGATCTGCTGCCCGTCGAGTTCGAACTGGGGCATGTCGGGATGACCCACCACGATGCCCTCGCCCAGAGCCTCCTCCAGGCTTTCCAGCGGCCACATCGTCTGGAAATTGCGGAAGCGCGGGGCATCGGCGCGGGGGCTCTCCCCCGTGGCCTCGACCGCATGACAGCGGGAGCAGTTCTCCATGGCAAAGGCGCGGCCGGCCTCGACATTGCCATCCGCCTGCGCCGCGCCGGACACCAGCCACGACAGCGCCATAACAACCAGAACACGCCTCATGGCACGGCCCTCCCGCCGGATGCATCGATGATTGTACCGGTGACATAGGAGGCTTCGTCCGAGAGCAGCCAGAGCACGGCATGGCTGATCTCGCGCACCTCGCCGATGCGGCCCATGGGCATGGTCGCCACGACGTTCTCCAGCCACTCCGGCTTGGTGATACGCGATTCCGCAATCATGTCGGTCTCGGTGACGCCCGGCCGCACGGCATTGACGCGGATACCGGCGCCGCCCGCCTCGCGCGCCAGGCCCGTGGTGATGACATCGACCGCGCCCTTCGACGCGGCATAGTCGATGAAGGCCCCGACACCGCCGGTGCGCGCAGCCGCCGAGGAAATGTTGACGATCGCCCCGCCCTTGCCGCCGTGATGGGTCGACATGCGACGCACCGCCGCCTGGGAGCAATAGAACAGACCGAAGACGTTGACCTCGAAGGTCTTCACCATGTCGTGGGGTGCGATGTCCTCGATGCGGCTCTGGCTGTAGCCCACGCCCGCATTGTTCACCAGAGCGTCAAGCCGGCCGAGTTTGCGGTCGACCTCGGTAAACAGGCGCTCGACCTCTTCCGGGCGCGAGACATCGGCCTGGAAGGCGGCGGCCCTGCCGCCGGCCGCCTCGATGGTCTCGACCACCTCGTGCGCGCCGGCTTCGTGACGCGTGTAGTTGACCGCCACCGTGTAGCCGCGTTCGGCCGCAAGCAGCGCGGTGTCGCGCCCGATGCCACGGCTGGCGCCGGTGACCAGAAGAATCTTCGCCATGGTGTTCCTCGTGTTGCCGGCCCATCAGACCACGCCAGAGCAACCGCCGCCAACCGCCCATTGACGGCGCCCGGCAGACGACCCGATGCTGGCTGCCGCCCCT
Source organism: uncultured Rhodospirillaceae bacterium (assembly GCA_937880925.1). Lineage (GTDB taxonomy): Bacteria > Pseudomonadota > Alphaproteobacteria > SP197 > SP197 > CALGGB01. Next base: position 3,197 of record CALGGB010000273.1, read on the forward strand.
CCTGTGGAGCACGCGCCATGGCGCACCCTATCCGTGTCGAGGACTACGTCGATCTTGACCGCTATCCCGTCGATGATCCGGGCTCGCCCGGTTACGCGGCAATGATGTACGGCCTGCACGCCGCGCTCGAGCGCGACGGCTGCGCCGTGCTCAAGGGGTTCGTGCGGCCCGAACGGATCAGCGCCCTGGCCGCCGAGGCCGACCGGGTGGCGCCCGACGCGCATCGCTCCTTCAACCGCACCAACGCCTATTTCACGCTCGACGATCCCACCCTGGCGCCGGAGCACCCCAGACGCCGCTACTACGATCGCTCCAACGCCTTTGTCCCGGCCGACAACTTCGGCCCGCAATCGATCCTGCGCGCGATCTATGCCTGGCCGGCCTTCTCGCCCTTCATCCAGGCGGCACTGCAGGAGGAGAGTTTCTTTCCCTATGCCGATCCCCTGGCCGACGTGATCGTCAATGTCGTCGAGCCGGGCGGGGGTTTCCCCTGGCACTTCGACACCAACAACTTCACCGTCACCCTGGCGATCCAGAACGGGCAGTCCGGCGGGGAGTTCCAATACGCCCCAAACCTGCGCAGCGCGGACGACGAGAACTACGAGGGTGTGCGCGCCGTGCTCGACGGCACCAGCGGCAAGGTCCGCACCCTGGTGCTCGAACCCGGCGACCTGCAGATCTTCAAGGGCCGCTATTCCCTGCACCGCGTCGCCCCGGTGGAGGGCAGCCGCAACCGTTATGTCGGCATATTCAGCTATGTCGCCTTTCCAGACATGGTCGGCCGGGTGGAACGCACGCGCCAGCTCTACGGCCGGGTGCTGCCGATCCATCTGGAACGGGAAGGTTTGCGTGCCGACGCGCTGGTGGATTGACCCCGTCCCTGGGCGGCGAAGCGGCTTGGCCACGAAAGGTGCCATGCACTAACGTGGGAGCTGGATCGGCCGACAGCGGCCGGTCGTAGCCATACAGCACGCGACCCATGAAGTTCATCAAATCGCTGGCGGCCAAGTCCGTCGCCGAAACCCGCACGATGGCGTTCCTGGCTTTGCTTTCGATTCTCGTGGGCATGGGTGCCGGGCTGATCGGCGCGGCCTTTCGCTACTGCCTGGAACGTGCCGAGGCGTTTCGGGGCATGGTCGTATCACAATCGGATGCCTATCCCGTGCTTGTGCCGCTGGCGATGGTCATCGGCGCCGCACTGGCATCGGCACTGGCCGCCTGGCTTGTCCGCCGCTTTTCGCCCCATGCGGCCGGCAGCGGCATTCCCCATGTCGAGGCCGTGCTCGAGGGCGACCTGCCGCCGGCGGCGCCGCGCCTGATCCCGGTCAAGTTCGCGGGTGGTGTTCTGGCCATCGGCAGCGGTCTTGCCCTGGGCCGCGAGGGACCCAGCGTCCAGATGGGCGTCACCGCCGGGCACATCGTCGGCATGCTCTTTCGGCGCAACAACGAGGATCGCCGCGCCCTGATCGCGGGCGGCGCAGGGGCCGGTCTTGCGACGGCCTTCAACGCGCCCGGCGCCGGCGCGATCTTCGTGCTGGAGGAACTGGTCGGGCGCTTCGATCCGCGGATTGCCCTGGTCGCCCTTGGCGCATCGGTCGGCGCGATCGCGGTCTCGCGCTCGCTGCTGGGCGATGAGCTCGACTTCAGCGTGGCCGAGCTCGCCTCGGGCGGTGTCGCGGTGTTGTTCCTGTTCCTCCTGTTTGGCTTGCTTGCCGGCCTGCTGGCCGTCGGCCACAACAAGACCCTGCTTGCCACCCTGACCCTGGCCGACCGGATCGGCGGCCCTATCGAACTGCGCGCGGGCGTCATCGGCGGGGTCGTGGGATTTCTGGCGTGGAGCACGCCGCACCTCGTGGGCGGCGGCGACAACATCACCCAGGCGGCGCTGAACGGTCAGTACGTGCTGCTGGCGCTGCCGGCGATCTTCCTGTTCCGCCTGATTCTGGGTGCGGCCTCCTATGCCGCCGGAACGCCGGGCGGCCTCTTTGCCCCGCTGCTGGTCCTGGGTGCGGTCTCCGGGCTGGCCTTTGGCTATGTCGTGGACGCCGCGATTCCCGGCATGGCGGTTAGGCCGGAAGCCTTTGCCTTTGTCGGCATGGCCGCCTTTTTCGCCGGCACCGTGCGCGCGCCCCTGACCGGCATCATCCTGGTCATAGAGATGACAGGCAGTTCGAGCCTGCTCCTGCCCCTGCTTGCGGGATGTTTCGGCGCCATGCTGGTCGCCGAAATCCTGCGCGACCCGCCGATCTATGAAGCCCTGAAGGAGCGCGCTGCCCGATCGGCCCGCTGATTGGGCGTGGGCCCCCCGATCAAGTCGGGGGACAGCAGCTTCCGTAGGCGCGCGTTGTGCGCTGACGGAAGCTAGCTGGCTGGGGCGCCTGGATTCGAACCAGGGATCACGGGATCAAAACCCGTTGCCTTACCGCTTGGCCACGCCCCAACAGCGGCGCCTTCAAACCAGAAAGGCAGCGCCCGCGCAAGGGTATCAGGCGAGCAGTATCTTCTCGCGGCCCTCTGTGACCCCGCGCGTGGCATTGCGCGTGTCGACTACCAGCGGCAGCGCGGCGACCAGGGCGGCATAGTCAACGCTGCCGTGATCGGTGACGATCAGTGCCGCATCGTGGCCGCCGGCAAGGGCGGCATCCCAGGTGAGGCTCTCGCGACCGGAAAGCTCGGCATGTTCGCGGCCCGTGCGGATCACGGGGATGTAGGGATCGTGGTAGGAGACCTTCGCGCCGCGCTCCTCCAGCAGGCTCATCAGCTTCAGTGCCGGGCTTTCGCGGATGTCATCGACGTTCTTCTTGTAGGCCATGCCGACCAGCAGGATCTTCGCACCGTTGAGGCCGCGGGCCTGGCGGCGGTCGAGCGCCTCGGCAAGGCGGGCCACGACATGGGCGGGCATGGCGGTGTTGATCTCGCCCGCCAGCTCGATGAAGCGGGTGGCGACCTCGTACTCGCGCGCCTTCCAGGTCAGGTAGAAGGGGTCGATCGGGATGCAGTGACCGCCAAGCCCGGGGCCGGGATAAAACGGCATGTATCCGAAGGGCTTGGTCTTGGCCGCCTCGATCACCTCCCAGATGTCGATGCCCATCTTGTCGTAGACAAGCTTCAGCTCGTTCACGAGCGCGATGTTGACCGAGCGGAAGATGTTTTCGGTGAGCTTCACCGCCTCGGCGGTCCGCGCGTCGGTGACGGCCACGGTGCCGGCCGCGCTGATGCTGTCGTAGAAAATGCAGGCCAGATCGCGTGCCGCGGCGCCGTCGCCTCCCACCACCTTGGGGATCTGGGTCGTGGAATAGTCGATGTTGCCGGGATCCTCACGCTCGGGCGAGAAGGCGAGCAGGAAATCCCGGCCCGAAACGAGGCCACGGGCCTCCAGGATCGGCTTCATCAGGTCGTCGGTGGTGCCGGGGTAGGTCGTCGATTCCAGGACCACGAGCTGGCCCACCCGCAGGTGGCGCGCGATGGTTTGCGCCGTGCCCTCGACATATCGCATGTCGGGCTCGCGGTTGGCGGTCAGCGGCGTGGGCACGCAGATCAGAATGATGTCGGCCCCGGCCAGCACGGTTTCTTCCGTGGTCGCGGTGAAGCGGTAGGAATCGGCGAGCTCGGCGATCGCCTCGCCGGAGATGTGGCGGATGTAGCTTTCACCCGCCTCCAGCCGCGCGATCTTTTCGGGATCGAGGTCAAAGCCGATGACGCGGTAGCCCGCGGCATGGGAGGCCAGCACCAGCGGCAGGCCGACATATCCCAGGCCGATCACCGCGACGGTGGCGTCGCGGCGCTCCAGGCGCTGGCCAAGCTGGTCGATCAAAGGTTCGCTCATGGCCGCCTGACTACCGATTCGCCGCCGGGCTGTGAAGCACTATCGCGTTCCAGCCACGCCGGTCGCGGCGGCCCACCAGCCCGGCCGGGTCCGCGCCAGCGCCGCCTGCCCTGCCTCTGCGCCCGCAAGGTCGGCAAACAGCGCAAAGCATGTCGCGCCGCTGCCGCTCATGCGGGCAAGCCGCGCACCGGGCAGGGAACGTAGGCTTTCCAGCACCTCCCCCACCGCCGGCGCCAGCGTCATGGCGGCCGCTTCCAGATCGTTTTGGCGCTCCGCCAGGGCAGCGACCAGTCCGTCGAGATCGCCCGGTCCGGTGGTCATCGGCGCGGGCCGTGAGAAGCCGCCCGTTCGCGCGCGGAAGACATCGGCGGTCGCAAGCGCCACGCGGGGATTGACCAGCAGCAGGGCAAAGCCGGGCAGGCAGGCAAGCGGCGTCAGGATGTCACCGATGCCGCGGACCGCCAGCGGCATGTCGTGGAGGCAGGGCGGCACATCGGCGCCCAGCCCAGCGGCGAGTTCGGCGAGCGCGGCCTCGTCGAGCCCGGCATCGAACAGGGTGTTGGCCGCGCGCAGGGCCGCAGCGGCATCGGCCGATCCGCCACCCAGACCGGCGGCCACGGGGATGTTCTTCTCGAGTGTCACTGCCACAGGCCCGGACCGGCCACAACGCCCCCGCACCGCCGACACCGCGCGCAGCGCCAGATTGCCTTCAGGCGCCTCGCCCGCCAGCGCCGCAGCGAACGGACCTTCGACCGTCAGACTGTCGGCCTCGGCAGGGTGCAGGGCCAGACGGTCACAAAGATCGGTGCGCACGAACAGGCTGTCGAGTTCATGGTAGCCGTCGGCACGGCGCCCGGTGACGTGGAGGTAGAGGTTGACCTTGGCCCGCGCCATCATGCCGCCGGCCAGGGCCTCAGTCGTCGCCAAGGCCCGACTGCAGCTTGGCGCGGATCGCATCGATCAGTTCCTGATCGTCGCCCGCCAGGGACATGGCGCGCTGCCACTGCACACGCGCCTCGTTGCGCCGGCCGACCTGCCAATAGGCATCGCCAAGGTGGTCGTTGACCACGGGATCGCCGGGTTCGTACTCGACCGCCATTTCGAGCTGGGCCGCAGCCTCCTCATACCGGCCCATGCGGTAATAGGCCCAGCCCAGGCTGTCGATGATGAAGCCATCGGTCGGGCGCTGGGCGACAGCCTGTTCGATCATCGCCAGGGCTTCCTCCATGTGGATGCCCATGTCGACCCAGGTGTAGCCCAGATAGTTCAGCACGAAGGGGTGGCCGGGCTGGATTTCCAGTGCGCGCAGCAGGTCGGCCTCGGCGCGCTCCCAGTTGCCAGAGCGCTCCAGCGCGATGCCGCGGACATAGTGCAGCTTCCAGTCGTCAACGGCGGCATCGCCCTCGCGCGCATAGGCGTCGTCATAGGCAGCCACCGCCTCGTCCCAGCGTTCGTTCACGCGCAGGATATCGCCCAGCACGATCAGGGCATCGGCCCGGTCCGGGCGTTCCTGCTCCATCTGGCGCAGCAGGGCGATCGCCTTGTCGCCGGCACCGCTGTCATCCAGGTTGATCGCTGTGCGCAGCCGCCCGGTCCAGGACAGCGGCGACTTGGCGCTGATCCGGCGATAGGCTGCGATGGCATCGGCGTGACGGCCTTCCAGCTCCAGCACGTCGCCGATCAACAGGTGCACCACATCGCTGTCGGGCGCGAGATAGGCCGCGAGCTGGGCATAGGCGAGCGCGGTCTCGGGGCTGCCGCCCTGCTGGGCGGCGCCGGCAACGGCGAACAGGGCCTCGGCCGCACCCTCCTCTGGCGTGTCCAGGCGGCGCACGTCGCCGGGCGCCTCAAGCTGCTCAATGGCGCCTTCCAGCCAAAGGGAATTGGGATTGGCGAGCAGGAAGTCCTCATAGACCTCACGCGCGTCGGCGCTCTTGCCGCGGTTCTCCAGGAAACTGCCATAGGCCAGCACGACGCGGTAAGACCCGCCGTCCTGGGCGGTGAGCGCAACACGGAAGGCGGCATCGGCCGCCGTGGGGTTTCCGGCCAGATCCTCGATCAGGGCGACGTGGTAGGCGCGCAGGGCATCGAAACCATCGCCCAGGTCGTAGGGTCCGATGGCTGCGACCGCGCCCTCGAGATCGCCCTCGGCGACCGCGATCCAGGCCTCGAAAAGCGGCACAAGGGCAAGGCCGTAGCCCGACAGCGGCAGGTAGCCGATCGCCTCGTAGGCGGCTTGCGCATCCCCGCGATCCAGGGCGTCGACCGCCAGGGTAAGCGGCGAAAGCTGCTCGGCCTGTTCGCCCACCACCAGCTTGCGCGCCAGCGGCAGCGCCTCAGGCACACGCCCGGCCGAGACCAGGGCGAAATGGGCCTGGCGGATGAGGTCCTTGTTGTCGGGATCATCGGCCAGAGAGATCATCAGGTAGTCGGCGGCGGCGACCATGTCACGGTCGACGAAGGCGGCCTGGGCGGCAAGATAGGCACCAGAGGCCGTGGTCTCCAGCGGCAGGACATGGCCCTGGGACGGCGCGAAATCGACCGCATCGTCATCGACCTGGGCGATCACGGCATGGCCGGTATCCTCGGCACGGGCAAGCTGCTCGCCGGTCCGGCAACCGGCCAGCGTGATCACTCCGGCCACCGTGGCGGCCAGAACCAGCCCCGCACGTTGCAACTGCGCGCGCAACTCCACCCCAACACTCCTCATTGCTGCAGAACGGCAATCCTAGTCGAGGTGACCGCGCGGCACAAAGACCAGCCTGTCACAAGGGCGTGCGTCGGCCAAAGCGCGCCTGGCCGGAGAAACCGGATCACGGCCCATGTCACAACACCATGGGCCGGTCAGGCCCTAGTTCATCTCGAGCACCACGTCGAAGCCTTCGAACTGCGGGCCGCCCAGATACATGCCCTTGGTCTGGCCGGCGTCCTTGTGGGCCTGGCGGAAGGCATCCGAGCGGGTCCAGTCCTCGAAGGCGGCACGGTCGCGCCAGATCGTGTGGCTGGCGTAAAGCACGTGGTCGTCGGCTTCGGGACCCTTGAGCAGATGGAACTCGGTGAAGCCGGGCACGTCCTTCAGTCGGCTGTCGCGGCCACGCCAGACCTCCTCGAAGGCCTTTTCCTGACCCTTGACGATGCGGAAACGATTCATGGCGATGAACATGCGGGCTCCTCTTCTGCCGCCGCCGCGGCGTTACGTTGGGGAGCGCAGACTAACGTCGCATTATATCTGCGAATAGTTCTTATTTGCAGAAAAGGGGAGCCAGCCCGTCACATGTTGGGATAGTTCGGCCCGCCGCCGCCCTCGGGCGTCACCCAGACGATGTTCTGGGTGGGATCCTTGATGTCGCAGGTCTTGCAGTGGACGCAGTTCTGCGCGTTGATCTGCAGGCGCGGCTTGCCCTCGTCCTGTCCGACAATCTCGTAGACGCCGGCCGGGCAGTAGCGCTGCTCGGGCGCGTCGTACTTGGCGAGGTTCACGTCGATCGGCACGCTGGCGTCCTTCAGCGTCAGATGCGCGGGCTGGTTTTCCTCGTGATTGGTGTTGGAGAGGAAGACCGAGCTGTTGCGGTCGAAGGTCAGCACGCCATCGGGCTTGGGATAGTCGATCGGCTTGCACTGGTCCTTGGTCTTGAGCGCGCTGTGGTCGGCCTTGTGGTGGAAGGTCCAGGGCGCGCGGCCGCGCAGCAGGACGGTGTCGATCGCCGAATAGAGCAGGCCCGCCCAGAAGCCCTTGTGGAAGGACGGGCGGATGTTGCGGACCTTGTAGAGCTCCTCCCAGACCCAGCTCGCCTTGAGCTTCTCGGGGTATGCGGTGAGCTCGGCGCTGGCCGGGCTTTCCTCGCCCAGCCAGTCGACCACCGCCTCGGCGGCCAGCATGCCGGTCTTCATGGCGGTGTGGCTGCCCTTGATCTTGGGCACGTTGACGAAACCGGCCGAGCAGCCGATCAGCGCGCCGCCGGGGAAGGTGAGCTTGGGGATCGCCTGGAAGCCGCCCTCGTTGATCGCGCGGGCGCCATAGGAGATGCGCTTGCCGCCCTTGAAGAACTTCGCGATCTCGGGATGCGTCTTGAAGCGCTGGAACTCATGGAAGGGCGAGAGATAGGGGTTCTCGTAGTCGAGGCCGACGACGAAGCCCACGGCCACCTGGTTGCCCTCGATATGATAGAGGAACGAGCCGCCATAGGTGCTGGTATCCATCGGCCAGCCGGTGGTGTGGATGATCAGGCCGGGCTTGTGCAGCGCGGGATCGATCTCCCACAGCTCCTTGATGCCAATGCCGTAGGTCTGGGGATCGACGCCCTCGCGCAGGCCGTAATGGGCCATGAGCTGCTTGGAAAGGTGACCGCGGCAGCCCTCGGCAAACAGGGTCTGCCTGGCCAGAAGCTCCATGCCGGGCTGGTAGTTGCCGGTCTTCTCGCCGTCCTTGCCGATGCCCATGTCGCCGGTGGCGACACCGCGCACCGCACCGTTCTCATCGAACAGCACCTCGGCGGCGGCAAAACCGGGGAAGACATCGACGCCGGCCGCCTCGGCCTGCTCGCCCAGCCAGCGGCAGACATTGCCCAGGCTGACGATGTAGTTGCCGTGGTTGTTCATCTGCGGCGGCGTCGGCATGCGAATGGCATTGGATTGGGTGAGGAACAGGAAGCGATCCTCCACCGCGGGCGTGTTGAGCGGGGCGCCCTTTTCCTTCCAGTCGGGAATCAGCTCGTTGAGCGCGCGCGGCTCGAACACGGCACCCGACATGATATGGGCGCCGACCTCGGAACCCTTTTCGAGCACGCAGACGCTGATCTCGCGTCCCTGCTCGGCGCCAAGCTGGCGCAGGCGGATCGCCGCGGCCAGACCGGCCGGTCCGCCACCCACGATCACGACGTCGAATTCCATGCTCTCGCGTTCGACTTCGGCCATTTCAACCGCTCCCAGACCCGTTTTGGTGTGCTGGGCCCCTCTTAGCCGAGCCATGGGCCGGTTACAATTACCGCCCGAAGCGGATTCACGCTGCGCAAGCGATCTGCATTAGGCTCGGGCCCATGATGAACGACCGCGCGGCCCTGGTGGCCCTTCTGGAATGGTATGCCGACATCGGCGTCGACGAGACCGTCGCGCCCGAGCCGGTCGACCGTTTCGCTGCCGCTGAGGCCCCGGCCGCCATCCCGGAGGCGCCGAGACCGCGCACGCCGGTCGAACTGCCGCCCGGACCGCGCAATGCCCCGGCACACGCCAGTCCCGCGGCCGCCCTTGGTGAGGCGCGCCAGGCCGCGGCGGCGGCCGCCACGATCGAGGACCTGGTCGCCGCCATCGCCGCCTTCGAGGGCTGCGCCCTGAAACGCACGGCCACCACCACCTGCGTCTTCGACGGCAATCCGAAGGCAAGGGTCATGCTGATCGGCGAGGCGCCGGGCAAGGAGGAGGACCGCCAGGGCAAACCCTTCGTCGGTCCCGCCGGCCAGTTGCTCGACAAGATGCTGGGCGCCATCGGCCTCGACCGTCAGAGCGTCTACATCACCAACACCCTCTACTGGCGCCCGCCCGGCAACCGCACGCCCACACCCGAGGAGATCGCCACCTGCCTGCCCTTCCTGGAGCGCCAGGTGGAACTGATCGCGCCGGCCATGCTGGTCTATGTCGGCGGCAGCGCGGCCAAGGCCATGCTGGAAAAAAACGAGGGCATCACGCGCCTGCGCGGCCGCTGGTTCAGCTTCGAACGCGAGGGGCGCGAGACGATCCCGGCCACCGCGATCTTCCATCCTGCCTTCCTGCTGCGTCAGCCCGCGCGCAAGAAGGAGACCTGGCGCGACCTGCTGGCGATTCGCGCCCGGCTGGACGCCATGGGCCTGGCGCCGGCGGCGACTCGCCCGGAATCCTGACAGCGGCCCGGTCAAGTTGTCGGCAGGGGGCCGATTGCCTATAACCCCGCCCCTCGGGGGATGGACGGAGCGGCTTCCTGATGACCGTCGGACGTGGAACCGGATCGCGCCTCTGGCGTGCCGCGGCCCTTGGCTGCGTGCTGGCGCTTTGCTGGAGCGTCGCGCCCCGCGCGTCCGAGGACATGCCGCCGCTGCCTGCCGAACGGCCGGACCAGACCGCCGACGATCCTGATCGCGGCATTGAGGTCGCTGCAACCATCCCCGCCGAAATGCGGCCCGAGGATCCCGCCGCCGACGATGATCTGTTGCCCCTTCCCGAGGCGCGCCCGCAGGTGCCCATCGAGAGCCTCTACACCGTGCTCTCCCCGGAAGATGCGGAACGCTATGCGCGCATCTTCGCGGTTCAGGCCCATGCCGACTGGGGCACGGCCGACCGCCTGATCGCCCAGATCGACGATCCCATCCTGATGGGCCATGTCCTGGCCCAGCGTTATCTGCACCCCACGGGCTGGCGCTCGTCATGGGCCGAACTGTCGGCCTGGATGGACAGCCACGCCGACCTGCCCGACGCGCCGCGCATCTACGCCCTGGCGCTCAAGCGCAGGCCCGAAGGCGCCAGCGGCCCGCGTGCGCCCCAGGACGGCACCTTCGACCGTTTCATCGGCGAGGTCGAACTGACCCCTGCGAACGTGCAGAATCAGGACTTCGACTGGTCGCATCTTGGATCAACACAGCGCAACCAGTTGCGCGACATCGTGCGCAATGTGCGCCGCGACATCCGCGCCGGGCGCAACCGCGAAGCCGCGCGCCGCCTTGCCGGCGGCGCCTTCCGCGAACTGGCCGACCCGCTGACCCAGGACCGCATGGCCGCCGAGGTCGCCCAGGGCTATTTCGTCGCCGGCGAGGACGAAGCCGCCCTGGCGCTGGCCCTGCCGGCAGTGGAACGCAGCGGCCCCGATGCTCCGCTGGCAGGATGGATCGCGGGCCTGGCTGCCTTCCGCCAGGGCGACTACGACGGCGCCCGCCGGGCCTTCGAGATTCTTGCCGCCGGACCGACGGACCGCGACCTGGTCATCGCAGGCGCCTACTGGGCGGCCCGGCTCAACCTGCTCAATGGCCGACCGGAAAAGGTCCGGCCCTATCTGCAGGTCGCGGCGACCTATCCCTACAGCTTCTACGGCCTGCTCGCGCGCCGCGCCCTGGGCACCTATCTCTCCTTCGATGAATCCCTGCCGCGCCTGAGCGACGACGAACGCATCAGCCTGGGCAATCTGCCGGAAGTGCGGCGCGCCATCGCGCTCGCCGAGGCCGGGCAGCAGCACCGCGCCGACGGCGAGTTCAACCGCGTCAGCGCCGGCAGCCAGCCTGCCCTGGCGCTGGCCCTGCTGCGCCTGTCGGGCGAACTGGGCCTGCCCGCGACGCAATACCGCCTGGGCGGCGAACTGCTGCGCGGTTATGCCGAACGCTACGACGCCGCGCTTTACCCCCTGCCGCCCTGGCAGCCGCGCGACGGCTTCGAGGTCGACCCTGCCCTGCTCTACGCCATCATGCGCCGCGAGTCGGGCTTCTATGCCTTCTCGCGCAGCGATGCCGGTGCGCGCGGACCGATGCAGATCATGCCCGCCACGGCGGCCTACATCAGCGGCGACGACGGCTATCTGGGCGCCAAGCGCAATCTGCTCAACGATCCGCGCATCGCCCTGGGCCTGGCCCAGGACTATGTCGGCTACCTGCTTGCCAGCGAAAACATCCGCGGCAATCTCTTCTTCGTCCTGGCGGCCTACAATGCCGGGCCCGGCAATCTCCAGCGCTGGCTTTCCGTGGAGGGCTCGGCAGCCGATCCGCTGCTCTTCATCGAGAGCATTCCCTCGCGCGAAACCCGCTTCTTCGTCGAGCGGGTCATGGCAAACTACTGGATGTATCATCTGCGACTGGGTGCTGCGACGCCCACCCTCGACATGGTGGCCTCGGGCGCATGGCCCCTTTACCCCGATCAGGAGATCACCAGCCTTGCCCGGAATTGACGAGACCAAGCCTTTCCTTCCCGTCCAGATCGCCGTCCTGACCGTTTCCGACACCCGCACAGAGGCCGATGACCGCTCCGGCACCGTGCTGGTCGAGCGGCTCCAGGCGGCGGGCCACAAGCTCGCCGGGCGCCGGATCGTCGAGGACGACGCCGATGTCATCGAGGCCGCGCTGCGCGCCTGGATCGCCGACGGCGAGATCGACGTGGTGATCGCCACCGGCGGCACCGGCGTCACCGGCCGGGATGTCACGCCCGAAGCCTTCGAGCGGGTCTACGAGAAATTCATCCCGGGTTTCGGCGAACTGTTCCGCTGGCTCTCCTTTGCCAAGATCGGCACCTCCACCGTGCAGTCGCGGGCCACCGCGGGTGTTGCCGGGGGCACCTATCTCTTCGCCCTGCCCGGCTCGCCCGGCGCCTGCAAGGACGCCTGGGACGACATCCTGGTGCATCAGCTAGACTACCGCTTCGGTCCCTGCAACTTCGTCGAGCTGATGCCGCGCCTGACCGAAACCGGCCGCGCCACCCCGCGCAAGTAGGCAGCGCCGTGGCAACCGCGATGACTTCCGCCGAGGCGGCGCGCACCGGCATGACCATCGCCCTGGTGGCGCGCGATGCGCCGGCGCGCCCCGCCCTGCTCTCGCCCCACGGCAACCGCGACTTCGCAACCTTCAACGCCCGCTGCAACGCCATCGCCCGCCTGCTGCGCCGTGCGGGCCTCAAGAGCGGCGATGCCATCGCACTGCTCGCAGGCAACCGGCCGGAGTTTGTCGAAGTCACCTTTGCAGCGATGCGCGCGGGCCTGCGCCTGACCCCGGTCAACTGGCACCTCAAGCCCGATGAGGTCGCCTATGTCGTGGACGATTGCGATGCACGGGTGCTGATTGCCCAGGCGCGTTTCGCCGATGCCGCGCTAGCCGCCCGTGCGGCTGCCCCCGCACTGGAGACCTGCCTGGCTTTCGACGGAGCGATCCCCGGCTTTGATGACCTGGAACGCTTCATCGCCGCCGAATCGGGGGACGACATCGAGGACCCGGAGCTGGGCAGCCGCATGCTCTACACCTCGGGCACCACGGGGCGGCCCAAGGGGGTGCGCTTCCTGGGCCACCGCAAGGTGCCGCTGATCCCGCCGATGACCGCCTCGGCGGGCTTCCGTCCAGACAGCGACCTCTTCCTCAATCCCAGCCCGCTCTATCACGCCGCCCCCATCGGCTTGAGCGTCTGGTGGCCGCTCAACCAGGGTATCGGCCTCTACATCATGGAGCGCTTCGACCCGGAAGAGATGCTGGCGCTGATCGCGCGCCACCGCGTCACCCACAGCCATGTCGTGCCGGTCATGCTGCAGCGCATGCTGGACCTGCCCGAGGCGGTCCGTGCGGCCCACGACATTTCCAGCCTGCGCTGGATGCTGCACGGCTCGGCACCCTGTTCGCGCGAGCTGAAGGACCGCGCCATCGCCTGGCTCGGCCCCATCCTGCACGAGTTCTTCGGCGGCACCGAAGGCGGCCTCGTCTTCTCCACACCTCAAGACTGGCAGAGCCATCCCGGCTGCACCGGCAGACCGGTGGAAGGCGTGGAGATCAGGATTCTCAACGAAGAGGGCGACGTATTGCCGGCGGGCGAGACGGGCCTCGTCTATCTGAAGCCGCCCGAGACGGACCGCTTCGTCTATCACAAGGCGCCCGAGAAGACGGAGGCCGGGCGGCGCGGCGAATTTTTCACCATGGGCGACATGGGTCGCCTCGACGAAGACGGTTACCTCTATCTGACCGGGCGCAGCGCCGACACGGTGATCTCCGGCGGGGTCAACATCTACCCCGCCGAGATTGATGCCGTGCTGAATGCGCATCCCGCCGTCAAGGAAGCCGCCTGCGTCGGCGTGCCGAGCGAACGCTGGGGCGAAGAGGTGAAGGCCATCGTCCAGCTCAACGACGGCTTTGCCGGCGACGAAGCGATGGCCGCAACGCTGGCCGCGCTGTGCCGCGACAGGATCGCCGACTACAAGTGCCCCAAGTCCTTCGATTTCGTCGATGAGATGCCCCGCTCAGCCGTCGGCAAGGTGCTGCGACGCGAACTGCGGGACAGGTACTGGCCGGAGCAGGCCGCGACGTGATCCTGACGCCGCAACCCTGCGCACGCTTCGACCGTGCCGCGCGCGAGCGTCTGTTTGCCGGCGACATCCTGGTCTTCCGCGCCGTGACCGAAACCGCCGCCTTCGTCGCGGCCCTGCGCGAACGGACGCAGGCGGCCTTTGCGCCCCACGAACCGCCGCAGGCCCAGCAGCATCTGGCACGCGAGGAACTGGCCCGGCGCTGCGAGGCGCTGACACAGGAGGTGGAGGGTGACCGCGGCCTGGCGGAGCAGCTTGACGGCGTGCTGGTGGCGCTGGGCGCCGATCCCGTACGCACCCACCGCGACCGCATGCGCCTGCGCATCCAGGTTTCCGACGGCGATCTCGACGGACGGCGGCCCATGACCCTGCCGCCCCATCGCGACACCTGGGGCTCCAACGTGATGGCCCAGGTCAACTGGTGGGCGCCGCTGTGGCCGCTCGATCCCGGCCGCACGGTCATCTTCTGGCCCGCCCTGTTCGCGCGCGCGGTGCCCAACACCAGCGCCGGCTGGGACTACGAGGCGCTGATCGCATCACGCAGGCGCGGCGAAACCGGCTATCCCCTGCTGCCCCGCGCGAGCGCGCCCGAGGCACTGGGTCCGGCGCGACCCGCGATCCTTGAGGTTGGCGACATCATGGCCTTCTCCGGCGCGCACCTGCATGCCGGCACGGTCAACACCACGGGGCTTGTGCGCTTCAGCTTCGAAATGCGCAGCGTCGATACCGCAGACCTGCGGGAGGACCGCGGCGCGCCCAATGCCGACGCTGCTGCGCCGCGCATGCCGCTGCACTGGTTCCGCAGGCTTTCGGACGGCACCCCGCTGGCGCAAGTCTGAGGGCGGGCTCAGTCGGAACCGGCCGCCGCGGGTGTGCGGATCAGCTTGCTGCCCCCGCCGGTCAGGCGCCAGACGCTGAAGACCAGCGCCAGGTTGGCGATGTTGAAACCAAGGCCGATGGCAAAGGCCAGGCGATAGGTGCCTGTCCAGTCGAACAGGGCGCCGGCGGACTGGCCGCCCACGGCCATGCCCACCGCCCCGAAGAGCAGGATCGCGCCGACCCGCCAGCCCATGGTGTGGGCCGGGTAGATCGCACGCAGCACCACCGCATAGATCGGCACCAGGCCGCCAAAGCCCAGGCCGAACATCACCGCACCGATGTAGAGCGGCACGATGCCGTCGAAGGGAAAGAAGAACGCGAGGCCCGCGGCCTGAAGACCCGAGGCGATGAACATCGCGCGGAAACCGCCGATGACATCGGCCAGCGCGCCGATCCCAAGGCGACCGACAAAGGAGATCGCCATGATGACCGAGAGCAGGATCGCGCCGTCGTGGCTGGTGTAACCGATGTCCTGGGTGTGGGCGGCAATGTGGAGCAGCGGCATCGCCATGGCGACGCAGCAGCAGAAGATCGCCATGCAGAGCAGAATCTGGGGCAGGTTTTCGGCCAGCGAGCCAAAGCGTCCGCCGCCGTCGCGCATCGCCTTGCGTTCGACGCCCATGGCGTCCCAGCCGGGCGGCTTGCCGCGCATCAGCAGCAGCATGGGCGGCATCACGATCATGGCGAAGATGCCGTAGAGCATCAGGGTCTGGCGCCAGCCCAGCGCCGCCGTCATCTGCTCGAAGATCTGCGGCCAGATCGCGCCCGCGATGCCCTGGCCCGAGGCGACGATGGCGACGGCCAGCCCCATGCGCCGGTTGAACCAGCGTGTCGCGTTGGCCATCAGGGGGGCAAACAGCGTGGCGTTGCCCAGGAACCCGATCATGACGCCGAAGACCAGGCAGAACTGCCAGGCCTCCGTCACATGGCTGGCCGCCAGGGCGCCCGAGGGGATCATCATGGCGCCGATCAGGACCACCGGCACGGTGCCGATCTTGTCGGCAAGGCGGCCCATGAGAATGCCGCCGACGCCCGTGCCGATCATCTCCAGGGCATAGGCCGCGGAGGGAATCCAGCGCGGCCAGCTCATGTCGTCGGCGATCGTGCGCAGGTTCGCCCACAGCATGTATTCGACACCCATGCCGAAGGAGACCAGCAGGGTCGAGGCGATGGCGATGCGCCAGGCCGAAAAGCCGTCGGTGACCGATTCGGGACGCGACGTCACGGCTGCACGCCATCACGGTCCCGGTACAGCGCACTGTCCCGTGCCATGCAGCCATTGCCCCGGACCAAGCCCCAAGGCGTTTCGCTGGCAGCAACAATCGTCATGAACCCTCTCCCCGAGAGGCCATCCTAGACAGGCTTTCGCCGCATGCGCCAGCGGGCAAGACCGGCGCCGTCATCGATGTCGGAAAGCAGGGCAACGCGCGCGACGCGGCAGCCGGGAGGCAGTCCGGCCACGGCATCGGCCAGCGCATGGGCGCTCGACCAGCGCACGGCGCCAAACAGCGGCGCATCGCGCATGGCGGGCGCCAGGCCGACCAGCCAGAAGCCGCCGTCGCGGGCCGGACCGAAGACGACATCGTGATCGTCGAGCGCGCGGAACGCCGCCGCGATGTGGCCGCCCCTCACCTCGGGAATGTCGCTGCCCACCAGCACCACCTTGCCCGAGGGCATCGCCGCCATGGCGGCCGCCATGCGATGGCCGAGGTCACCCTGCTCCTGGTCGATCACGGCCAGGCCGCGGGTCCAGCGGCCGGGGCGGCGCGCCTGCCCCGCCGGCGCCGCCGCGATGACCGTGGTCCAGCGCCGGTCGCGTCCCAGCCGGCGCAGGGTGCGCGCCAGCAGACGCTTGTAGAGCGCCAGCGCCGGGCCGCGCCCGATGTCTGCGGCAAGGCGCGTCTTGACCTGGCCCCAGGCCGGACGGCGGGCGAAGACGACGAGATGACGCTTCATCCGTAGAGCCTTGCGATCCTGCGCGGCGCGACGCCACAGAAGTAGAGGATGAGGCAGACCAGGTTGCGCAGCATCCGCGCGGCATAGCCGCTGCGCCGGTAGCGCGCCGCACTGGTGACGACATGGGCCGGCAGGGTGACAAGGCGCGAGCGTCCGATGCGGCGCACCAGGTCGACATCCTCCATGATCGGCAAGGCGGCAAACCCACCCAGTGCTTCGTAGAGCTCCCGCGCGATCAGCAGGCCCTGGTCGCCATAGGGCAGGCCGAACCAGCGCGAGCGCCAGGCCGCGATGGTCTCGGTGATGCGCGCGGCGCGGCCATCGTCGTCAAAGCGCAGGGCAAAGACGCCGGCACGTTCGCGGTTGGCCGGATCGGCAGCGAAACTGGCCACCAGGTCGTCCCAGCCGCGCGGCAGGCGCGTGTCGGCATGCAGGAACAGCAGCCAGTCGCCCTCTGCCGCAGCGGCGCCGGCGGCAAGCTGGCTGCCCCGCCCGCGCGGCGCCTCGATCACGGCCACACCCCGCTCCCGCGCCACCGCGACGGTGGCATCGCGCGAGCCGCCGTCGACCACGAGCACGGGCGGCGCCAGGGCGCGTGCCGCCAGGACCGGATCCAGAGTGGCATGCAGCATCGCTGCCGCGTTGAGCGTGGGAATGACGATGGCCAGGCGGATCATGACGGAATCATAGGGCTTTCCGGTGCCCCGCCCATCCTCCTTGCGAATCGGTGATTTGTTCCACTAATGTTCTTTCATGGATTCGGAGGGAACAATGGAGCAACGCACCCACCTGCTGCAGCGCAAGGGGCGCGGCGCCGTGAGCAACCAATCGGGCCGGTTCGAGGCGACCAGCCGCGAGGCCTTCGATGACGGCTGGGGCGCGATCGACGAGCCCCTGCCGCCGCTCGACACGGAGGTCGCGATCGACGCCAGCCGCACGATCATCGCGCGCAACAGCTCGCCCGACATCCCCTTCGACCGTTCGATCAATCCCTATCGCGGCTGCGAGCACGGCTGCGTCTATTGTTTCGCGCGTCCGACCCACGCCTGGCTCGGCATGTCCCCGGGGCAGGATTTCGAGACCCGGCTGCTGATGAAGCCCGATGCCGCCCTGCTGCTGCGTCAGGAACTGGCGCGGCCCGGCTACAGGCCGCGCGTCATCGCCCTGGGCACCAACACCGATCCCTACCAACCGATCGAGCGCCACTACGGCATCACGCGCCAGATCCTGGAGGTGCTGGACGAGACCAGCCACCCGGTCGGGATCGTCACCAAGGGCGCGCTGATCGCACGCGACGTGGATATCCTGGCACGCATGGCGGAACGCAAGCTGGCGCGCGCCTATCTCTCGGTCACCACGCTTGATGCAACACTGGCGCGCACGATGGAGCCGCGTGCGGCGACCCCGGCCAAGCGGCTGAAGGCGATCGAGGCTCTGGCCAAGGCCGGCGTGCCGGTGGGCGTGATGTTCGCGCCGATCATTCCCGGCCTCAACGACGCCGAGATGGAAAGCGTGCTCGCCGCCGCCCGCGATGCCGGTGCGCAGACGGCCAACTATGTCCTGCTGCGCCTGCCGCTGGAGATCAAGGACCTGTTCCGCGAATGGCTGGAGGCCGCCGCCCCCGACCGCGCCGGCCGTGTCATGGCACTGGTGCGCGACTGCCGCGGCGGGCGCGACTACGACAGCGAATGGGGCACCCGCATGAAGGGCGCCGGCCCGTTCGCCGACATGGTCGCCCGCCGCTTCGCGCTGGCCTGCCGCCGCTATAGCCTCGACCGGCGAAGCTGGGAACTCGACACCACGCAATTCGTGAAACCCTCTGCCGATACCGACCAGATGACGCTGCTGTAGGAGTTGCCGACACGCATGGTTCTCACGCGGAGCCGCGCGAGACATGGCCTGCCGTGTTGCATCTTGGCTGTCCTTGCGAGGCGCAAACCTGCGCTAGAGTTTCCCGGCATTCGGGGAGTCGGGCATGGGCAGGGTCTATGACGTGGCGGTGCTGGGCGCGGGGGTTGCCAGGCTGACGGCGGCCTACCGGCTGAAGGGGCGCGATGTCGTGGTGCTGGAGGCCGAAGACCACATCGGCGGGCGCACGCTGTCCAAGCGTTTCGATGACGGAAGCTGGGCCAACTACGCGGCGCAGTATGTCAGCACCGACAAGGTCAAGGTGGTCGAGCTGGCCGACGAACTGGGTGTCGATCTGGTCCCTTCGGGTTTTCATTCCGACGAATTGCGCGGCAACCGGGGCAGCGTCGAGGAGCGCGCCGAGATCGACCGCTGGGTCGCACGGCTGGAGGCCGAGATGGCCAACCCGCGCCCGGCGACCGCGCCGGAACTGGATGGCATCTCGGTCGGCGCCTGGCTCGGCGATGCGCCCGAACACGTCCACGCATTCTTCGAGCGCTGGTGCGGCCAGCTCATCTTCGCCTCGACCATCGAGACCTCGCTCTATGGCCTGATGCTGCTGTGGGGCGACCAGCGCACCAGCGCCTTCACGGTCGATGCCGTGCCGCGCAGCAACCGGGGCGACACGGTCTTTGACGGCGGGACCAACAGCTTCACCCACGCCCTGGCGCAAGCCAGCGGCGCCGAACTGAGGAGCGGGCATCACGTGACCGCCGTGGCGCGCGGTGCGGCGGGATGGGTGGTGACCGCGAGCTCCGAGGAGGGCGAACACACCGTCCATGCCCGCCAGGTCATCTGCGCCCTGCCCGCGCCCGTCGCTCTTTCGGTCATTGCCGGGCTGCCCGCGGCCAAGGCCGACGCGCTCGGTGCGATCCGTTATGGCCGCAACATCGCCACGCCCATCGCCGTGCTGCCCGACGGCGCAAGGGGCAGCATCGAGCCGACCGCGCCCTCGCGCGCCGGGGCGATCTACAACACCACCGGCTTCGTGCTGAAGACACCGGGCGACATCGCCCGCGACGGCGGATGCTTCCATGCCTATGTCCACGACGGCCATGCACGGGTGATCTGGGACGATCCGCCGGAGTCCATCCGGTCGGGCGCCCTGCGCGCCTTTGCCGCGCACCATCCCGAACTGGCCGGCCGCGTCCACTGGATCGGCTTCCGGCGCTGGGAACACGCCCTGCCGCAATACCGGCCGGGCCGCCAGGCCCTGCAGGGCGACCTGGAGACCTCCCTGGACGGCCTGCACTTCTGCGGCGACTACGTCACCACCGCCAACATGGACGGCGCGGCCCGAAGCGGCGAAGCTGCCGCCGCCAAAGCCCTGGCCGCACTTTAGGAAACCGCCATGCCCAGCATTCTCGACCGCCTCGGCGTCCAGCCCATCGTCAACGCCAAGGGACCGGCGACCCGCCTGTCGGGCGGCATCCTGCGGCCGGAGGTGGCGGAGGCCATGGTCGAGGCCTCGCAGCATTGCGTCGACATCGCGCGCCTCCAGGCCGCCGCGGGACGCTATATCGCCGAAGTGACCGGAGCTGAAGCCGGCTACGTCAGCGCCGGGGCGGCTTCGGGCCTGATGCTGGCGACCGCGGCCTGCATCTGCGGCAACGACCTTGGCGCCATGGACCGCCTGCCCGACACCACGGGCCTGAAGAACGAAGTCGTCGTCGCACGCAGCCACCGCAACATGTACGACCACGCGGTGCGCACGGCCGGCGCCACTCTGGTCGAGGTCGGCATCGCCGACCGTTTCGCAGGCGCGGGCGTGCGCGATGCCGAACCCTGGGAATACGAGGCCGCCATCAACGACCGTACCGCCGCGCTCTACTACGTCGCCTCGCACAACAACCGCCCCTCCCTGCCCGAGATCGTCGCGGTGGGCCGCAAACACGGCGTGCCGGTCATCGTCGATGCAGCCGGGCAGCTTCCGCCCATGGGCAACCTGAAGCGGTTCATCGCCGAGGGCGCCGATCTGGTCGCCTTCTCGGGCGGCAAGGCGATCGGCGGACCGCAGGCCTCCGGCATCCTGGCCGGGCGCAAGGACCTCATCGCCTCGGTCGCCATGCAGCATCTCGACATGGACACCGCTCCGTCGCGCTGGAATCCGCCTGCCGACCTGATCGACCGCAGCGCCATCGCCGGCATGCCGCGTGACGGGATCGGGCGCGTCTGCAAGGTGGGCAAGGAGCAGATTGCCGGGCTGGTCGCCGCCATTGCCCTGGCCATCGAGGAGGACGCCAGCGGTGCCACGCGCGGTCGCTGGAGCCGCCTGGTGCGCGAGATGGCCGATGGCCTGCAGGGCATCAACAACGCCCGCATCGAGGTGACCGAAGACGGCAAGGTGCCGTTCCTGCATATCCATGTCGACGAGGCCGCACTGGGCCGTTCGGCCGAATCGGTGCTGGTCGAGCTGGAGCGCGGCGAACCGGCAATCTTCCTGGAACCGGGCAGGGTCGAGGGCGGCACCATCAGCGCCAATCCGATGTGTCTGAAGGAAGGCGAGCCCGCCCTGATCGCGGAGCGTGTGAAGGCTGCCCTGCGCGGTTGAAACCACCTGAAAACCGCCGAATGCGGCAACGCGCGGCGCAGTGGTTCGCAATTTCGCCGCAACAGGGCATGATAACGGCACCATGGAATCAGCCGGACACGAACTTACGGAAATCGCCATCGTTGCGACGGTGGCGCTGGGCTGTGGCCTGATTCTGAGCCGCCTGAAGCAGCCTGCCATCGTTGGTTACATCCTGGCCGGAATCGTGCTCGGACCATCGGTTCTGGGCTTCGTGACCGACCGCGACCAGATCAATTTCCTGGCCGAACTGGGCGTGCTGCTGCTGCTGTTTGCCATCGGCATGGAGCTCGACATCCGGGACTTCAAGCCGGTGATACGCTTCGCCTTTATCGGCACAGGCATGCAGATCGCCATCGCCAGCGTCGTGATGTTCGTGCTGGGTTATCTCTTTGGCTGGTCCTGGGAACGCTCGATCCTGGTGGGATTCGGGATTGCGCTGTCCTCCACCGCAGTCGCCATCAAACTGCTGGAGGACGTCGGGGAGCTCAAGACCGAGGTCGGCAAACGCGCCATCGCCATCCTGATCGCTCAGGATCTGGCGGTCGTGCCGATGATGCTGTTCGTGGCGACCATGGCGCCCAACCGGGACCTGGTCATCGGCGACCTGCTGCCGGTGGCCGGCGCGGTCATCATCCTGGGCGGCCTGATGTGGTTCCTGGGAAGGCGCGGCCGCCTGCGCCTGCCCTTCCGCGAGTTCACCCGCGGCCAGCTCGACCTCATCGCGATCGCCGCCCTGGCGCTGTGTTTCGCCGCCGCGGCGATCTCGGGCCTTTTCGGCATGTCGACGGCCTATGGCGCGTTCCTGGCCGGCCTCGTGCTGGGCAACAGCACAGACCGCAAGATCATGCTGCGCTCCACCCTGCCAATCCAGGGCGTGCTGCTGATGGTCTTCTTCCTCTCCATCGGTCTGCTGATCGATCTCAATTTCATCTGGGAGAACATCGGCCAGATCGTCGTCATGCTGCTGCTGGTGACCCTGGGCAAGACCGCGCTCAACGTCGGCGTGCTGCGTTTCCTGAAGGAGCCCTGGCCGCGCGCCTGGCTGGGCGGCGTGGCGCTGGGCCAGGTCGGCGAGTTTTCCTTCGTGCTTGCGGCCCTTGGCGTTTCGGTCGGCGCCATCACCGACGATGGTTACCGCCTGTTCGTGGCCGTCATCGCGCTGTCGCTGATGATCAGCCCGCTCTGGCTCGACAGTGCCAGGCGTTTGCACAGACTGGCCGACTCCGCCGAGAGCTTCCAGGACCTGATGAGTCGCATCTATCCTTCCAGCAGCGCACAGACACGCTCGGCCTACGCCTGGAGCCGCACGCGCTTCCGCCGCCTGGGCCGGCGGCATCGCGATGCCCTGCCCGCCTCGCTGATGGACGACGACCCACCCTGATCTTGTGATGAGCCTTTCCAGCCTGTTCCACGAAGCATCCTGCGACGTTCCGGTCTGCGGCATCGACGAGGTCGGTCGCGGTCCCTGGGCGGGGCCGGTGGTGGCCGCCGCGGTAATCCTCGATCCGGCCAGCGTGCCGGCCGGGCTCAACGATTCCAAGAAGCTCTCACCAGGGATGCGCCGCGAACTCGATCGCGAGCTGCGCGGCTGTGCCCTGATCGGGATCGGCATGGCCAGCGTCGAGGAGATCGACCGCCTCAACGTGCTGGCCGCCTCGATGCTGGCCATGAGCCGCGCCCTGACCGCCCTGCCCCAGGCGCCCCGCCATGCCCTCATCGACGGCAACCGGCTGCCCGAACTGCCCTGTCCCGCCACGGCCATCGTCGGCGGCGACGGACTGTGCGCCTCGATCGCCGCCGCCTCGATCGTCGCCAAGGTGGCGCGCGATGCCCTGATGGCCGATCTGGCGCAGACCCACGCTGGCTACGGCTGGGAACGCAACGCCGGCTACGGCACCCGCGAACACCAGGAGGGCCTGGCCCGCCTCGGCGTCACGCCCCATCACCGGCGCAGTTTCCGCCCCATCGCCGCCCTGCTCGCCTGAAGGCTTGAAGATCTACTCGGGAAGCATCTCGCCCGAGCCGCCCAGTTCGGCGGGAAAGTCCTTCATCTTGGGCAGGCCGTCGCGCACCGGCAGCACCGATTCGGCATAATTCACATGCACGCCGGGCTCGAACGTCAGGGTCGGCAGTATGGCGGCATAGACATCGACCAGGCCGAACGTGGGATGATTGGTCATCACATGGCCGCCACAGGACTTGCAGAACTTGCGCTCGCTGGTCGGGTGCTTGGTGAAGGTCGCCAGATGGTCGGCGCCGGCCGTGACCCTGACCGCATCGGGCGCCCACAGGGTGAAGGCGTTGACCGGGCCGGCCGACCAGCTGCGGCAGGATTCACAGTGGCAGTAGCCCATCGCCGCGGGCGCGCCGGCGACCTCGATCTGCACGGTGCCGCAGAAACATGAACCCTTGTGTGTGTCGGACATCGTGCGACCTCCCAGTCGTCGAAAAACCCGTTCGGCCGCCGGGAAATCCTGCGGCTGTACTCCTGACGGCCCCGGCATGATCAGGTTGGCGCTCGTACGGATATGGCTCTGTAGGTTAGGCCAAATCACCCGTCCGGGACATCGATTTACGGTGCCGCTCGAAGCCGCGGATGCGCTCTATCTTGTTGATTTAAAAAAGTTTTTACATGATCAGAAGGGTGAGGATCGACACCGGAACCGCAGCGCCGAGGCCCTCCCGCACCGGCCCTTACAACCGGCTGGCGGCGTGGCGGATGGCGCGCCGGGTGAGAGTCGGCAGGGCGAGGTCGCCAAAGGCTTCCGGCTTGTGCCACTGGTCCTGTGGCCCGGGCGCCGGGCCCGTTCCCTGGACACGGACACAGGCGACCGCAAGGTCGATCAGGAAGTGGGTGAAGCCGTGGCGTGCGACGCCGGGCAGCAGGCGGTAATCCGCCGCCGCTGGCGCGTGCGGCAGCGCCTCGGCGAGACTCCAGCGTTCCTCGCGCCACGGGGTCGAGGGCAGTTCCAGCATGCCGCCGAGCAGGCCCTCGTCCGGGCGGCGGCGCAGCAGGACCGCGCCGTCGCCCCGCTCGACCCAGAACACCAGGCCGTGTTTTTGCGGCCGCTGTTTTTTCGGCGCGGCGACCGGAAGGTCGGCGGCGATGCCCGCCTTGCGGGCGGCACAACCGTCGCGCCAGGGGCAGATGCCGCAGGCCGGGCTGCGCGGCGTGCACACGGTGGCGCCCAGATCCATCAGCGCCTGGGCGAAATCGCCCGGCCGGTCCGGCGGGATCATCGCCAGGGTGCGTTCGCGGATCGCCGTCTTGGCGGCGGGCAGCGGCGTCTCGATGGCATAGGCCCGCGCCATCACCCGCTCGACATTGCCATCGACCGCCGCGGCGGGCCGGCTGAAGGCAATGGCCGCGATCGCCCCTGCGGTATAGGCACCGACCCCCGGCAGGGCGAGGAGGCCCGCCTCGTCATCGGGGAAACGGCCGCCGAAGTCGGCGGCTACCACGCGGGCGCAGGCATGCAGGCGGCGGGCGCGGGCGTAGTAGCCAAGCCCTGCCCAGGCCGCCAGCACATCGTCAAGGTCCGCGGAGGCCAGCGCCTCGACCGTGGGCCAGCGCTCAAGGAAGCGCAGGAAATAGGGAATCACCGCCTGCACCTGGGTCTGCTGCAGCATGATCTCGGAGAGCCAGACCCGGTAAGGATCGGCAAGCTCTCCCGGTCGCGCGCGCCAGGGCAGATCGCGCCGATGGCGGTCGTACCAGGCAAGCAGGCTTGCGGAGGAGGGTGATGACGTGGAGGCTGGGCTCATGGCCGGGCCACCATGCGACGCCCGGCAGGTTATGAACAAGGCCATGAAAGAACCCGAAGCCACACCACGCCGCAACGGCAGGACAACCCGTGCCGGCTTGTTGCTGCCCCAGGCCGCGGCGAAGGCCTATCGCAAGCACGGCTTTGCCGAATCGCGCCTGCTGACCGACTGGGCTTCCGTGGTCGGTGAACGCCTGGCCGAGGTCTGCCTGCCCGAGAAGCTGGCCCGCGACGGCGCACTTTCGGTGCGAGTCTCCCCTGCCTTTGCCCTGGAGCTGCAACACCTGGAGCCCAAGATCCTGGAGCGCATCGCCGGTTACTTCGGTCACCGCGCCGTCAGCCGCCTGAAGCTGCGCCAGGGGATCGTGGAGCCGCCCGCCCCGGACCTGCACCGACAGCCCCGCGACCTGACGCCGGAGGAAGGCAACGCCCTGGACGAGCGCCTGGCGGGCGTCGAGGACGCCGCCCTGCGCGCCGCACTGGAGCGGCTCGGCCGGGCGGTGATCGGATCGAAACCCTTGCCGCCAGGGGCCACCGGAGGTGCCTGAGGCCGCGATATCACGCGATGTTCATGGTCAATCCGGGTGATTGTGGCCACGCCGAAGTCGATTTGCCCTGAAATGGCCTTTTGTCCACACCATCTTCGACCTTTCCGGGGTCCGTGGATAACCCTGCCCCGGGATGCTTGAGGTGCCGGACTCGCCTCACCTATAATCGATTGCGCCCACCGGTTCCGGCGCGATCATGCTCCAAGAGGATCGGACCTTGCTCATCAGACGCCAGTTTCTCGCTGCAGCGCTCGTCGCGGCGGCTTTGCCCTTCGTTTCCGCCCATGCCCAGGATGCAGAGCCCCTGCCCGACATGGTGCTGGGCAACCCCGACGCGCCGATCGAGATCATCGAATACGCCTCGATGACCTGTCCCCATTGCGCGGCGTTCCACAACGACACGATGCCGCAGCTCAAGGCCGAGTGGATCGACACCGGGCGGGCCAGGCTGGTCTTCCGCGAGTTTCCGCTGGATCGCCTGGCCGTGGTCGCTTCGGCCGTGGCGCGCTGCTCGGGTCCCGATCACTATTTCGGCTTCATCGACGTGCTGTTCGAGACCCAGGCCACCTGGGCGCGCGCCGAGGATCCTGTCGAGGCGATCAAGCAGATCGTGCGCATGGGCGGCCTCGACCCGGCCATGGTCGATACCTGCATGGCCGACAGCGCCATGATCGACGGCGTCATTGCCACCCGCCTCTACGGCGAGCAGAACTTCGACATCAAATCGACCCCGAGCTTCGTCATCGACGGCGAGGTGCATTCGGGTGATCTGGGCTACGAAGAGATCAACGCCCTGCTCTCCGAGCTCGAGGACAACGGCTGAATGAACGCCATGGTGCGTCTCCGCCATGATTCCCCCCGCTGCCTTCGGGCAGCGGTCTGACGGGGGCGCGCCGTGCATTTTGCCAGACTGCGCCTTGCAGGCTTCAAGTCGTTCGTTGATCCCACCGAACTGGTGATCGCGCCGGGGCTGACCGGCATCGTCGGCCCCAACGGCTGCGGCAAGTCCAACCTTCTCGAAGGCCTGCGCTGGGTCATGGGCGAAAGCTCGGCCAAGAAGATGCGCGGCGGCGAGATGGAGGACATCATCTTCTCGGGCACCGATTTCCGCCCGGGCCGCAATGTCGCCGAAGCCACCCTGACCCTGGAGAACACGGACCGTACCGGCCCTGCCCCCTACAGCGAGCAGGAGGAAATCCAGGTCCTGCGCCGCATCGAGCGCGGCTCGGGCTCCAACTACCGCATCAACGGCCAGGAAGCGCGCGCGCGCGATGTGCAGCTCTTCTTTGCCGACATCGCCACGGGCACCAAGAGCTCCGCGCTGGTCAGCCAGGGCCAGATTTCCGACCTGATCCGGGCCAAGCCATCGGGCCGCAAGCATCTGCTGGAGGAAGCCGCCGGCATCTCCGGCCTGCAGTCGCGCCGCCACGAGGCCGAACTGCGCCTGAAGGCCGCAGAAACCAACCTGGAGCGCCTGGGCGACGTCGTCGGCAACCTGGAGACCCAGCTTGGCAGTCTGCAGCGCCAGGCCCGGCAGGCCCAGCGCTATCGCCGCCTGTCGGACCGCATCAAGGAGGCCGAAAGCCGCTGGCTGCTGCGCCGCTGGCGCGATACCGGGATCGCCACCGCGGCCGCCGGCCAGGCCCTTTCCGAGATCGTTGCCCAGCTTGCCGAGGCGACCCGACTGGTCGCCGAAGCCACGACCGCGCAGGTCGATTCCGCCGCGGCCCTGCCGCCCCTGCGCGAGGCCGAGAACCAGGCCGCCAGCGCGCTCAACGACCTGCAGGTCACCCGCGTCGCCCTGGAAGCCGAGGAACGCCGCCTCAACGAACAACGCCGCGAGATCGAGGGGCGCCTGGCCCAGCTCGTGCGCGACCACGAGCGCGAGACGACGCTGGCCGAGGACGCCCGCCGGGCCCTGGAGGCCATGGCCGCGGAAGAGGCCGAACTTGCCGCCCAGCGCGAGGGCGAGGCCGAAGCCATAACCGCCGCCGAGACCGCCTGCGCGCAGAGTCGCGAGGCTGTGGCCGCCCTGGAGGCCCAGGTCACCCGCGCCGCCGAGAAACGCGCGCAGCGCCGCGCCCGCCGCCAGTCGCTGGAAAGCCGCATCGCCGACCTGGAAGGCCGTATCGCCCGGCTGGACCGCCAGACCCGCGAGATCGAGGCCGAGCGCGGCCAGCTCAACCTGGGCCTGGACGATGCCGACTCGCTTGATCGCCTGCGCCGCGACGAGGAAGCCGCAGCAGCCGCCCTGGAGGCCGCCAGGGAAGCCTTTGCCGCCGCCGAGGCGCAGCGCGGCACGGTGCGCGAGGCCGAGGAGGCCTCACGCAACAGTTTCCGCGATGCCGATGCCGAAGCCACCCGCCTGATCGCCGAGCGCGATGCGCTGGCCAGCCTGATCGCGCGCAGCCGCAGCGAAGGCACGCCGCTGATCGACGAGGTGCGCGTTGCCGCCGGTTACGAAGCCGCCCTGGGCGCCGCCCTGGGCGACGATCTGGACGTGCCGCTGGGCGGTGACGGCCCGATGGCCTGGAACCAGCTTCCCGCCTACGAGCAGGTCCAGCCCCTGCCCGAGGGCGTCCGGCCGCTCTCCGATCATGTGAAGGCGCCGGCCGAGCTCGCCCGCCGCATGGCCCAGATCGGCGTTGTCGAGCCCGATCAGGCCGAGGCGCTCGCCGCCCGGCTCAAGCCCGGCCAGCGTCTGGTGACGACCGACGGCCGCCTGTGGCGCTGGGACGGCTTCGTCATGCGCGATGCCGAATCGACCGCCGCCGCGCGTCTCGCCCAGCGCACCCGCCTGGAGGCCCTGGGCGGCGAGGTTGCCGACGCCGAGGCCCGCCGCGAGGCCCAACGCGAACTGCTTGATGCGGCTGCCGAAGCCACCGCGGAAGCCCAGCGCAACGACAATGCCCGGCGCGCCGAGATGAACGAGGCGGCCGAGGCCGCCGCCGCCGCCCGCGAAGCACGCCGCATCGCCGAGAGCAAGCAGCAGGCCGCCGAGGCCCGCCGCCGCGACCTCACCGCCATGGCCGAGCGTATCTCGGGCGAACGCGGCGAACTGGCGATCACGCTCGCCACGGCCCGCAGCGAACTCGCCGAGATGCCGAGGCCCGACCACGACGACGGTCTGGAAGCCCTGCGCGACGATCTCAATGCCAAGCGCACGACCCTTTCGGAACATCAGGGCGAACGCGACCGCCTCAAGCGCGAGGCCGAGTTCCGCGCCCGCCGTATCGAGCAGATCGGCAAGGAGCGCCAGTCATGGCAGGGCCGCGCCGCAGGCGCCGGACAGCGCATCGCCGACCTGGAAGCGCGGCGCCAGACCGCCGCGGCCGAACACGCCGATCTTGAGCGCAAGCCCGAGCTGATCGAGGAACAGAAGAAGAGCCTGGCCGACCGGCTGCAGGCCGCCGAGGCCGCCCGCCGCGCCGCGGGCGATGCCCGACAGGCGGCCGAGAACCTGGCCCAGCAGAAGGACCGCGCCCTGCGCCAGGCCGAGGCGGCCCTGGCCGACCTGCGTGAGGAACGCGCCCGTCGCGAAGGCACCGTCGAGCAGAGCCGTCAGGCCGCCGAGGAGGTTTCGCGCCAGATCCGCGAGCGCCAGGAGACGACGCCCGAGGCGCTGGCCGAATCGGTGCCCGAACCCGAGAACCTGCCCGATGCGGCCGAGCTGGAGGACCGTTACGGCAAGGTGGTGCGCGAGCGCGAGAACATGGGCCCGGTCAACCTGCGCGCCGAGATCGAGGCCACCGAGGTCGAGGAACAGCTTTCGGTCATGCTATCGGAGCGCGAGGACCTGGAAGAGGCCATCGCGCGCCTGCGCAAGGGCATCACCGAACTCAATCGCGAGGGCCGCGAGCGCCTGATCAAGGCCTTCGAGGAGATCAACAACCACTTCCAGGGGCTCTACCGGCGCATCTTCGGCGGCCATGCCGAACTGCTGCTGGTCGATTCGGACGATCCCCTGGAGGCGGGCCTCGAAATCCAGGCCAGCCCCTCTGGCAAGAAGATGCAGACCCTGTCGCTGCTCTCGGGCGGCGAGCAGGCGCTGACCGCCATGGCGCTGATCTTTGCCCTGTTCCTGACCAATCCGGCCCCGGTCTGCGTGCTCGACGAGGTCGATGCGCCGCTGGACGACGCCAATGTCGACCGCTTCTGCGACCTGCTCGATGAGTTTGCCAACGCGGGCAACACCCGTTTCCTCATCATCACCCATCACCGCCTGACCATGGCGCGCATGGACCGCCTGTTCGGCGTCACCATGAGCGAGCCCGGCGTCAGCCAGCTCGTCAGCGTCGACCTCGCCGCCGCGGAGGCCCTGCGCGCTACCGCGTGATGGCTTAAAGCCCTGATTTAGAATATATTTTCGCCCTAGCGATTGCTCTCCTCGTTGCCTTGACACCATGGGGGGCCATACGTATTGTTCGCGCGCTCTTTCGCCCGGTCCCGGGGTGCCGCGCAAGACGGGAGGGGTGGATGCCATGACCCAAGACAATGGCCCGCCTGACCTTTCCCAATTGCACAAGCGGATCAACGCCGCACGCGAGAGGGAGGAGGCCCGGACGAGGCCCGATCCCACGAAGCGTGCGATGTCATCCGGTTATGGCATGGCCATCAGGCTGGCGATTGAGATGGTTGCCGCTCTCGGCGTCTCTGTCTTTCTGGGTTTCTGGATCGACAAGGAGCTGAAGATGGCACCGCTGTTCATGATCATTTTCCTGATCCTGGGCATGGGTGCCGGCTTCATCAACGTCTATCGGACGGTGAGCGGGCTGACACACGGATCGCTGCGCGGTCCAGGCGATTATCGACGCGACGCGGACAAGAACGGGGGTCCAGGTGGCGAGTGAGGCAACGGGAGAGGGCGGTCACGGCCCGCTCCATCAGTTCGAAGTCACCAAGATGGTCGATCTCCAGATCGGCGGTCTTGATCTGCACATCACCAACTCGGCCGTCTGGATGATGGCTGCGACGGTGCTTGTCATCCTGTTCACGACGGTCTTCATCA
>CALGGB010000274.1 GCA_937880925.1 uncultured Rhodospirillaceae bacterium
GCAGGCGCTGAACCGCCTGGGCTTTGATGCGGGCTCGGCCGACGGCGTTGCCGGCAGCCGCACCGAGCGGGCGATCAAGGCCTTCCAGGCCGAATTTGGTTATGCCCCTACCGGCAAGGCGACCCAGGGTGTGCTCGACCAGCTCAATGCCGCCATCGCTGCGGGTGCGGCCTCCCCCGAACGTCTGCTCAAGCGCTCCGGCCTGCTGCGCTCCTACACCCGTGCGGTTCAGGAGGCCTTGGCCAATCAGGGTTACGATCCCGGCCCGGTGGACGGCGCCATCGGCCCCCAGACGCGCAGTGCCATCCGCGACTATCAGGCACGCAACGGCCTGGTCGTGGACGGCGAGGTTTCACGCGAACTGCTCGCCAGCCTGCTCGGCCTGGGCTGATGACACAGGTTCGCCCCGCATGACAACCGCGCGCCGCAATTCCGGCATGGCACCGGTCTCCGCGGGCGAACGGCTGCACACGCCTGCTGCCCTCAACAACCGCGAGCCGATCCTGCGCGTCCTGCGCCGCCTGGTGGAAGCCGGCCAGAGCGTGCTGGAGATCGGCAGCGGCACGGGCGTCCATGTCGCCTACTTCGCCCGCGAATACCCTGAGGTGCATTGGCGCCCCTCTGATCCGGACGGCGCCATGCGGGCGAGCGTGTCGGCCTGGTGCAGCGATCTTGGCAAGAATGTCGATCCGCCGCTTGACCTCGACGTGCGGGCGGTGGCCTGGTGGCAGGGCGTCGCCGGGCCGGTCGATGCCGTGCTGTCGATCAACATGCTCCACGTCGCCCCGCCCGATGCCTTCGCCGGATTGGCCGGGGGCAGTGCCCGACTTCTGCCACCCGGCGGGCTGCTGGCGCTCTATGGGCCTTTCCGCTTCAACGGCCAGTGCTGTGGCACCGGCAACAAGCGCTTCGATGCCATGCTGCGCGGCCAGAATGCCGCATGGGGCCTGCGTGATCTCAACGACATCGCCGCCCAGGGCGCAGCAGCGGGCCTGGGACTGGAGCGGGTGGTCGACATGCCTGCGGGCAATCACATGCTGCTGTTGCGGCGGCGCTGAAGACGCAGCGTTGCCAGCGGCCATGGCCTTCTGGTAGTGCAGCGCTGGGCGCGTAGAACAGGGATGATGGCCGGTGCGACAAGGCGGCTGGGGATTTAGAGACGCGCAACGGGACGCCAGACGGCGTCGCAACCGCTCACTGCTACGCGGGCTGTTCCTGATTGCCATGATCGCGGCGATCGCCTGGTACAGCTTCATGCAGGGTCGCGACCGCGCGGCCTCACGCATCGAGGAACTGGAAGTCCAGGTCACCGAACTGGACCAGACCACGCTCGAGGCCCGCGAGGAATCGGCCGCCGCCCGGGCCGAGATCGCCGCACTTCGCAGCGAGGCCGCCACCTGGCGCCAGCGCTACGAAAGCGAAGTGCCCCAGGGAGACAGTGCGGTGCTCTGGCAGCTCATGATCCGCCGCCTGGACGAGGGCGTCAGCGCCGACCGCCTTGCCGAAGTGGTCGAACTGGCCGCCAACACGCGCAATTGCGATGCCGAGATGACGACCAAGCGGATTATCGTGAAGACCCATCTGCATGGCGGCACCGATACCTCCGCCAGCTTTGCCGATGGCCGCATCACCATTGCCGGCGAGGGCGAGACCGCGCGCGATGCCAACGGCAACCCGGTGGCCTGGTACGACCCCGCCAGGACCGTGAAGATCAGCTTCATCGAGATCGGAGGCACCACCGAGGTCATCGAGGGCTACCTGCCGATCAATCAGACCATCCTGCTGGGCCAGGACGAGTGGCGTTTTTCGGTCACCGAGGGACCGCGTAACTTTGCCCTGATCAGCGCCGAACGATGCGACTACCCATGAGCAGCGATCAGGCAGACATTGCAGCGGTCCTCGACTTCTGGTTCACCACGCCGGCAGATCCCGATTGGGGCACGATGCGCAAGGCCTGGTGGGAGAAGGATGCGGCCTTCGACCAGGCCTGCCGCGACGTCGGCATGGCCCTCCACGCCCGCGCCCTGCGCGGCGAACTGGACGTCTGGAAAGAAGAGCCGCTTGGCGCACTGGCCTTTGTCGTGCTCTGCGACCAGCTTCCGCGCAACATGTTCCGCGGCACGCCGCAGATGTACGGCAGCGATCCTCTTGCCCTGGCGGGCGCCAAGCTGATCGATGCGCGGGGCTGGCGCAAGGGCTTCACACCCGTGCAGCGCCTGTTCTCCCACATGCCCTACGAACATGCCGAAAGCGTGCCCGAGCAGGAGGAGCATGTCGCCTTCGTGCGCGACGAATACGACGGGCCGGAAAAGGACGACTGCCTGCAATCGGCCGAGCGGCACCTGGAGATCGTCGCCCGCTTCGGCCGTTTTCCCCACCGCAACGACATCCTGGGCCGGGAGACAACAACCGAGGAAGCGGCGTTCCTGAAGGAACCCAACTCCTCGTTCTGAGAGCCGGACCGCTCAGGCCTTCGCGTAATCTTCGAGCCTGTCGTGCAGGGCGGCCGCGATCGTGACGCCCTCCGAGGCCGTACGTTCGCGGGCAGCGTGGCGTTTCTCGCCCGGCAGCCGGGTGCCTTCCTGCTCCAGGATTGCGGCAAACAGGTCCTCGACACGCTCGGCAAATCCCTCGTGGAAGGCTTCCGTGTCGAAGGCCAGGAAGCACTGGCCCGTGCGCGGCGGGCCGCCTTCGTTGCCGCCGAAGCTGGATGCCTGATAGCCGAACCTGGCGCCGGACAGGCCCGCGGCCATCAGTTCGATCAGCAGCGCCAGGTTTGCCCCCTTGCGTCCCCCCGTGGGCGCCATCGTGCCCTTCAGCGCGGCCTGGGGGTCGGTGGTCGGACGGCCGTCAGCGTCGAACGCCCAGCCCTCCGGGATCGCCTCGCCCCTCTGGGCGTGGACCATCACTTCGCTCTTGGCGATGACGCTGGAGGACTGGTCGATCACGAGCGGAGCCCTTCCCGGCCGCGGTGCGGCGATGGCAATCGGATCGGTGCCGAACATGCCGCGCCGGCCGCCCCAGGGTGCGATGGCCGCCGGGCCGTTGACGAAGGCAAGCGCCAGCAGCCCCTCCGAGGCCATCCTTTCGACGTGATAGCCCACCACGCCGCAGTTATAGGAATTGGTCACGGTCATGGCGGCAACGCCGCAGTTGCGCGCGGCTGCGACCAGATCGGGCAGCCCGGCATCGATCGCGGGATGGGCAAAACCGCAGGCGGCGTCAACCGCCACCGCGCCAGGCCGTGGCCTGGTGACGACCGGGCTTGCCCGGCCATCGACCTTGCCGCACCGGGCATGCTCGGCATAGGTCGGCAGACGGGCCAGACCATGGCTGTGGATGCCATCGGCCTCGGCCGCCACGACCGAGGCGGTGACGGAGGCGGCGTTGCCCTCGCCTGTGCCGCTGGCGAGCAGAACGCTTCGGGTCAGCGCGGCGACTTCGGCCAGGGTGAGCGTCACGGTTTCAGCCATGGGTGGCATCTCCCTTGTCTGGTGTCAGCCTTCTGTGGGACCGCCGTCCCCAACCCAGGCGCCAAAGCCGCCTCCGATGTGACAGACATCGCCGTAGCCCATATCCCGCGCCGTGCGGCTGGCCAGGGCCGAGCGGCCGCCGGAAGCACAATAGAAGATCAGCGTCTTGCCCGAGGAGATGCGGGGATCGTGCATGGGTCCGGCCGGATCGAGCGCAAACTCCAGCAGACCGCGTGAGGCATGAATGGCTCCCGGTACCTTGCCGCTCTTCTGCACCTCCAGCCCGTCGCGCACATCGATGAAGACGGCATCCCCCGCATCCAGCCTTGCGCGCGCCTGTTCCGGGGTCAGTTCGACCAGACCGTCGCGGGCGTGGGCCATCATGTCCTTGATCGTCTTGGCCATCGCTGTTCTCTCCTGAGCCGGCAAACGGCCGATCCCCGACCTTCGAGTGATCATCAGCCACAAGCGGCACCGTTTGCCTGAACCCATGATGCCCCGCCCAGGGGATCAACCGCCAACGCTATCTTGATCGATCATCACCCGTGCGTTCGCTTTCGGCAGTGCGGCGGTCCGCGGGGCATGGGTCCCCGGCCGGAGGCAAGGTGCAGCTGTCCCCGGCGCAACGGAGTTTGGCTCTTTGGCCGTTTGCCCCGATAGTGTCATGCGGCGCGAAAAGTGGGCGCAAGCTGCTTCAGGACGTGTCCCATGGGCGTGATCACGCAGAAATACCGTCTGCTTGCAGCGGCGCTGATCGCGGTGGTCGCGGCTGCGCTCGATCTGCTGACCGGCGCGACCATGATCATCCCCCTCTACGCGGCAAGCGGCTGGATCGCTGGCCTTCCCCAGGGCCGCGCCCTTCGGCACCTGCCCCTGCTCGGGCTGATCCTGTTGTGCGTTACGCTGGGGGTCGCCGCCGACATCCTTGGGCGCGACCCCTGCTGGGCGTTGCGGGCCACCTCGCTAGGTGTGGCAGCCCTGCCCCACCTGCGTTTTGGGCTTCGGGTGCACAGCCAGATCGGGGAACGAGCCTCGCTTGCCGGGGTCTATCGCACACGGTTCGAGTATGCGCCCATCCCCATGACAGAGGAGGATTGGTCTGGCGCGGCGCGGCGCATCGCAGAGCTGCGCCGTGCGGGCGTCACCGACCTGCGCGCCCATCTCGACAGCCACCCGGGACTGGTTGCCGAACTCGCCGGCCTTGCCGTGATCTGCGACGTCAATCCGGCTGCCGTGCGGGTGTACCGGGCTCCCGACCGCGAGACGCTGATCGCGCACTTCAACGACACCGACGGCTACGACGGCGCCAGCGCCTATGCCGACATCTTCAAGACCGTGCTCTGCGCGCTGGACGCCGGCGAACACGTCGTCACCGTCGAAGGGCCGGACCGCACCTTCACCGGAGAGACGATAGAGCTGCGGAGCTCAACCTCGGTCGTGCCCGATACCAGCGAACCCTGGAGCGTCGTGATGCAGACGGTCGAGGACATCACCGAGGCAAAGCTGATCGAGAACAGATTGCGGGACGCACGTGACGAGGCCCAATGGGCCAACAGCACCAAGTCCGAGTTCCTGTCGGCCATGAGCCACGAAATGCGCACGCCACTCAATGCCATCATTGGCTTCGGCCAGATCATGGCCGACGAGATGATGGGTCCGCTGGGCAACGACCGGTATCGCGAATACGCAGGCGACATCAACGACAGCGGCCGTCATCTGCTGCGCCTGATCAACGATCTGCTCGACGTCTCCCGTATCGAGGCGGGCAAACTGACCTTGCAGCTCGAATCCATCCAGTTCGAACAGATTCTGCGCGCCAGCCTGCGGCTGATCACCGCTCCTGCCCGCAGTGCCGGGATCGAACTGGAGACCCATGTGCCCCCCGATCTGCCGCGGATCGAGGGTGATGAACGCCGGCTGCGCCAGATCGTCATCAACCTGCTCAGCAACGCCCTGAAGTTCACCCCCAGGGGCGGCAAGATCACCGTGTCCCTGGCGAAGAAGCATGAAGGCATCGGCTTCACCGTGCGCGATAGCGGCGTCGGCATCTCGCCCGACGATCTGGC
>CALGGB010000275.1 GCA_937880925.1 uncultured Rhodospirillaceae bacterium
GCCCTTCGACCACGACATCGATCACCTTGAAGGAATCACCGTCGGGACGAACGCGGAAATCAACCACAATCGGTTTGCCGGCGGGGTCCGAGATGGTCGTGCGCACCGCAACGTCGCCGTTGCCCAGTTCCTTGGCCTGTCCGACCTGAAAGGTATAACCCGTGAAGGCGTCGAAGCGGGCGTGGTAGGTGGTGACGATGTAGTTGGCGAAGGCGTCGTTGTAGGCCGCCATCTGCTCGGGCGTCGCGGTCGAGCGATAGGGCCCCAGCGCCAGGCCGGCCAGGGTGTCCATATCGAAGACTTCGCGCAGCCAGACGTAGAAGTTCTGCTTGCGCTCCTCGCCGGCAGGCTCATCGAGGATGGCGATCATGCGATCGCCGTTCCCGGCAACGAAGGTCTGCGCCTCCTCTGTGCGCTCGGCGCGGGCGGCCGATGACAGGCAGAGCACAATACCCAGCACAAGGGTGCCGGTCAGGCTGGAGAAACGTTTGATCATGATGCGTTGCAGGGCCCGTGGGTCAAGGCGCGTTGATCACTCGTCATCGAACAGAGGCATGTCGCCATCGCCGTTGGCGATCTTGGCGGCGCGGTCCTGTCGATAGAGGCTGCGCACGGTGGCATAGAAGTCGATCGATGTGTTGCGCATCGTATCGTAGTCCTCGCCCAGCTCGGCGCGGATGCGCACGGCCTCGGCGGTCATGCGCGCATAGGTCCAGGCCGGGGAGAGCAGGTAGGTCAGCGGGTCGGTCAGGATATCGACGCCCAGGCCGACCGTGTCGCGCACGCTGGACGGACCGATCAGGGGCAGCTCGATGAAGGCCCCTTCACCCGCGCCCCATACGCCCAGGGTCTGGCCGAAGTCCTCACGCCGGGGATCGTCGTCGAAGGAACCCGGGATATCGAAGATACCGCCCAGGCCCGCAGTGCTGTTGATGAGGAAGGTCGCGGTGGAATGCCCCGTGTTCTCCCAGTCACCCTGAAGGGCGCTGTTGAGGATGGTGACGGGCATGCGCAGGTTGACCAGGAAGTTGCGGATGCCCTCGCGCAGGAGGTCGGGAACACCTTCGCGATAGATGGTCGCCATGGGCATCAGCGCCACGTCATCGATCGCGGTGTTCACATTGTAGATATAGCGGTTGGTCGGCTCGAACGGGTCGTTGGCCTCGTCATAGGCGATGCGTGCGGCCGGATCTTCGGGTGGCGTCGCACAGGCCGCCACGGCCAGCAGCATCAGCACGGTCATCGCCGCGCGGGCGGCAATGCCAGGATGCTGTGAACGCTGTTGCAAGGACATCGGTTCGCGCACTCTAGAGTCTGTCTTTCCCAAGGGATGCAAGCCCAGCCGGTAACAGTCTTCACCGTCCGGCGGGAGAACGCCCCAGTTTCAGAGGCTTGACGCAACCCCTTCCACGCGGCCAGCGATACCATGGCTGCCGACGGCAAGTCCATAAATCGAGCACCCCACCGTCGTTTCTATGCAACGGATGTTGCCCGGAATCCCCAGTTTTGGGGCGTAACGGTGCCCACGGTCACAAGGTAGCCGCAGCATGGCCACAAGGGCTCTGCTTCAGGCGGGTCGAATCTGCTCCTCGCCGGCCGGGTCATCCGCCAGGGAATCGGCGGCGGTCTGGGCGCGGGGATCCAGCGCACGGCCCTCGGGCGTCTCGCCGGCGGCGGCTACATAGTTGCCCTGTTCAGGCACCGGCAGGGGCGCGCGGCGGCGCATGCGGTACACCGTGAAGGCACCCAGGGCGAGCAGGATGACGGCGGCATAGAGCCAGAGCCCGGCCGGCCCGACCGCATCCATGGCCCAGGAAGCGATATTGGGGCCGGCGATGGCGCCAAGGCTGTAGGCGATCAGCAGGCCCGAGCTGACGCCGACGAACTGGTCCTTTTCGACATAGTCGTTCGACTGGGCCACCGAGAGGCCATAGACCGGGCTGGTCATGCCGCCGAAGATGAAGGCGAGTACCGGCAACAGGGCCAGCGACCAGGCGCCCAGCACGACCACCGCGATGCAGATGAGGGTGGCCGCCGCGGTCAGCGCCAGCAGGGTCGAGCGGCGGTCGAAACGGTCCGACAGCCAGCCGACAGGCACCTGCATGGCAAGGCCACCCAGAATGATGGCGCTGAACAGGGCGGAAACGCCGGCGTCGCCCAGGCCGACCAGTTCGCCATAGACGGCGCCCAGGCCATAGACCGCGCTGTTGACGAGGCCTGCGGCGACGCAGCCGATGACGCCCAGCGGCGAGATCTCGAAGAGCTTCTTCAGGCCCAGGCGTTTGCCCTGGGCGATCACCGGGTTGCCGCCGCGGGTCAGCGCGATGGGCAGCAGGCACAGATTGAGGATGATCGCCGTCATCGCGAACAGGCCGTAGGTATCGGGATCGCCGAAGTTGACCAGGAACGGCCCGACAGCGAAGGCGCCCGAGGAGGCCACCATGTAGAAGGCAAAGACCCTGCCGCGTTGCTCGTTGCTCGCCTGGCTGTTGAACCAGCTCTCCAGAACCATGAACAGGCCGGCCATCGCATAGCCGATGATGATGCGGATGAGGAACCAGATCGTCGGGCTGAAGAACAGGCCGAGCAGGATCACCGCACAGGAGGCGATCGCGGCAAAGACCGTGAAGGCGCGGATATGGCCGACCTGCACGATGATCGCCGTGGCGGTGAAGGAACCGGCCAGCAGGCCGACGAAGTGGCCAGAGGCGATGATGCCGACCGTGGACGGCTCGACATTGCCCGCAAGGCGCAGGCCGATCAGCGTGAACAGCGAACCGTTGGCGATGTTGAGCAGCGCGGTGGCGGCCAGCAGGGCCCCAAACAACGTCAATACGGCGCGCATCGGAGGTTTCCTCTTGCGGAGGCCGCAGCCTAGACGCCATGGCCCCCTGCGGCCAGAACTGCCTCAGTTCGTGGCGGGAAAGAGAAACTCCCGCGAGCGTTCTTCGTTGCCTGAAGGCAGAGGCGCGGCAGGATCGAGGACAAAGCTGGCGATGTCGTCGACCGGCAGGGCGCGGCCCAGATCGCGCAACAGCATGTGATAGCCCTGCGGATAGGTTGCAAAGCGCACGGGCCCGTTCAGGCGCCCGGCATAGAGCATCATGGCTTCGCGCGGCACGATCTGATCCTGCTCGCCATAGACCAGCAGCACGGGCAGGGACATCTCCCCGGCCGAGGCCTGGCCGCTGTCCATCAGGCGGACCAGACCCAGCACGGCATCGGCACGGCTGCCCTTGATGACCAGGGGGTCCTGTCCCAGGGCGCGCAGCATGGGGATGTTGTCGGACGGCCAGATTTCCAGCCCGCTGCCCGAAAGTTCCATGCCCGGCGCGATATGGGCGAGCAGCCAGAGCGAGGCGCGGTAACCCCAGGGCATGGCATCCTGGCCCCAGACCGCCGGGGCGACCAGGACCGCCGCGCTCAGTTCCGGTGGGGGATCCCGGGCGATCACAAGGGCAGTCACGGCGCCGCCCATGCTTTCCCCCAGCAGCACCAGGGGCACGCCGGGGTGGCGCCGGGCGATCAGCGCCACGGCGGCTTCGGCATCGGCGACCAGGCTCGCCGTGCCCGGCCACAACCCCGGCATGGCGCTCTGGCCGAAGCCGCGCTGGTCGTAGGCAAAGGTGGCGATGCCCTTTTCGGCCCAGCGGGTGGCCGGCAGGTCGAAAGCGTTGCCGTAGTCGTTATAGCCGTGCAGCGCCAGGATCACGGCGCGCGGCGGGCGCGACGGCAGCCAGGCGTGCAGCGCAAGCGGCGTGGCGTCGGCCATGGTCAGGGCATCGTCGGCATAGGCCGGCGCCATGACCGGCTCGCCCGCCGGTCGGGTAACGGGTGCGCAGGCGGCGAGCGCGCCCAACAGGAGGATTCCGGGCAGCACGCGTCCCCGCGGCCCCGCGCGTCTACTGAACCTCATGGATACTTCCGATCCGGTGGCGGGCGTCGGGCAGGCCTTCGGGTTTCCATCGCGGGCCTCGGGATTCTATGGTGGGGCGAAGCTTTCCATCGCCCCTGCGGCGAAACAAGGACCCCATGACCCAGGCCGACCTGACACCCGCCGATCACCAGCCCGGTCTCGGCCTCTTCACGCTCTACATGCGCGAAGTGCGCCGTTTCATGAAGATTCCGGGCCAGACCGTGGTGGCGCCCGCAATCACTACCATGCTCTTCATGGCGGTCTTTGCGCTTGCCCTGGGACGCGCGGTCAACGAGGTCAACGGCGTGCCCTTTCTGGTGTTCCTGGCGCCGGGTCTGGTGATGATGGCGATGCTGCAGAACAGCTTTGCCAACTCCTCCTCCTCTCTGATCATCGCCAAGGTCCAGGGCAACATCGTCGATCTGCTGATGCCACCGCTGGGCGCGCTGGAACTGCTGGCGGGCCTCGCCCTGGGTGCGGCAACGCGCGGCCTGGTCGTCGGCGCCTTCGTCCTGGTGGTGATGCAGGCCTTCGTTCTGCTGCCGCCGGTCGATCCGCTGGCCGTCATCTACTTTGCCGTGATGGCCTGTCTGATGATGGCGCTGATGGGCCTGCTGGTCGGTATCTGGGCCGAAAAATTCGACCAGATCGCGGCGCTGACCAACTTCTTCATCACGCCGCTCACGTTCCTTTCGGGCACCTTCTATTCGATCTCGCGCCTGCCCGATTCGCTGCAGTTCCTGGCGCATGCCAATCCGTTCTTCTACGCCATCGACGGATTCCGCTATGGCTTTACCGGCCAGGCCGACGGCTCCCTTCTGGCCGGTATCCTGTTCCTGGCGGGCTTCGTCGCGGCGCTGGCGGTGCTTGCCTGGGTCCTGCTGGAGAAGGGTGTGCGCCTGAAGGCCTGAGCCTGCCGCGCCGTTGACAGGAAAGAGGGCGGCCCCGATAGTGCCGCCCGTCCCCGGGGGGCTTGCTCCACCGGGTTTTCGTTTTGGCAGTCCGTTCCCTCGACCTGCGCTGAATTCACATCGTCGGCCGATCGCACGGACGTTTTCTTGCGGGAGGTCGCGGTGATCGCGCCAGTGATGCCGACCTACGGCCGGGCGGACTATGTGTTCGAACGGGGCGAAGGTGCCTATCTCTTCACGGAGACGGGCGAGCGTTTTCTCGATTTCGGTTGCGGCATTGCCGTGACCAGCCTGGGCCATGCGCATCCCCATCTGGTGGCTGCGCTGAAGGAACAGGCCGAACGCCTCTGGCATACCTCCAACCTCTACCGAATCAGCGGCCAGGAACGTCTGGCCGAGCGACTGGTCGCCAACAGCTTTGCCGACAGCGTGTTCTTCGGAAACTCCGGTGCCGAAGCCAACGAGGGTGCGCTCAAGATGGCGCGGCGCTGGCAGTGGGCGGGCGGCCATCCCGAACGCTATCGGACCATCGCGTTCAACGGCGCCT
The DNA here is from genome assembly GCA_937880925.1 of uncultured Rhodospirillaceae bacterium. GTDB lineage: Bacteria > Pseudomonadota > Alphaproteobacteria > SP197 > SP197 > CALGGB01. The sequence goes on from CALGGB010000275.1 coordinate 5,375, forward strand.
TCCACGGGCGCACGCTGGCGACCATCAGTGCCGGCGGCTCGGCCAAGCATCTGGAAGGTTTCGGCCCGGCGGTCGAGGGCTTCGACCATGTGCCGCTGCACGATTCCAATGCGCTGCGCCAGGCGATCACGGGTGAGACCGCCGCGATCATCGTCGAGCCGGTGCAGGGCGAGGGCGGCATCACGCCGGTCGATCCGCAGTTCCTGAAGGCGATCCGCGCCGCTGCCGACGAATTCGGCCTGCTGGTGATCTACGACGAGGTGCAGTGCGGCATGGGCCGCACGGGCAAGCTCTTTGCCCACGAGTGGGCGGGCGTTGCGCCCGACATCATGGCTGTGGCCAAGGCGCTGGGCGGCGGCATGCCGATCGGCGCCGTGATGGCGACCGAACGTGTCGCCTCGGCCATGGCGCCGGGCACCCACGGCTCGACCTTCGGCGGCAATCCGCTGGCGACGGCCGTGGGCAATGCCGTGCTCGACGTCATGCTGGAGCCGGGCTTCATGGCCGGCGTCGAGGCCAAGGCCAAGGCCCTGCGCAAGGGGCTGGACGCGCTGGCGCTCAAGCACCCCGAGATGATTGTCGAGACCCGTGGCCTGGGCATGATGATCGGTGTCAAGGTCACCCCGCCCGTGGGCGACGTGATCAACGCCCTGCGCGAGAAGAAGCTGCTGACCGTGCCGGCCGGCGACAACATGGTGCGCCTGCTGCCGCCGCTGATCGTCGAGCAGGCGCAGATCGACGAGGCGCTGGCGGCGCTTGATGCCGTGCTCGGCGAGATGACGCCATGACCCGTGGCAAGCATTTCCTCGACATCGACGCGCTCGACGGACCGACCCTGCGGTCGATCCTCGATGACGCCCACGACATGAAGAAGCGCTGGAAGGCCGGCGACCGGCCTCGTCCGATGAAGGACCGGGTGCTGGCGACGATCTTCGAGAAGCCTTCGACCCGCACGCGGGTGTCCTTTGATCTGGCGATGCGTCAGCTCGGCGGCGAGACGATCAACCTGTCGCCTTCCGACATGCAGCTTGGCCGCGGCGAGACCATCGCCGATACGGCGCAGGTCCTTTCGCGCTACGTCGATGCCATCATGATCCGCACCACGGACCATCAGAAGATGATGGACCTGGCGAACCTGGGCGAAGTGCCGGTGATCAACGGGCTGACCGACCGCACGCACCCCTGCCAGCTGATGGCCGACATCATGACCTTCGAGGAGCATCAGGGACCGATCGAAGGCAGGAAGGTGGCCTGGGCGGGCGACGGCAACAACATGGCCTGTTCCTGGATCCATGCCGCGGTGCGTTTCGGTTTCGAACTGCGTGTTGCCTGTCCGCCCAAGTACCGGCCGGTGCAGCGTGTGCTCGACTGGGCCAGCGAACACCAGGGCCGCGTCAAGATCGTCGAGACCGCCGAGGAGGCGGTCGCGGACGTCGATTGCGTCGTCACCGACACCTGGAAGTCCATGAGCGATGAACGGGCGGTCTCCGAGGAGATCGATACCGACGCGCTGGGCGCCTTCCAGATCGATGCTGCGCGCATGGCCCTGGCCAACCCGAAGGCGATCTTCATGCACTGCATGCCGATGTACCGCGGCAGCGAGGTGACCGCAGCGGTCGCCGACGGCCCGCAGTCGGTCGTCTACGACGAGGCGGAAAACCGGCTCCATGCCCAGAAGGCGATCATCAAGTGGTGTCTGACCTGAGCGCAACGCCCGACGGCCTCGACGCGATCCAGCCCTTCCAGGTTGAAGGCCTGCACCTCTCGGGCCGTGTCGTGCGCCTGAGCGAGGCGGTCGACCGGGTGCTGACCCAGCACGACTACCCGGAAGCGGTCTCGCGGCTGCTGGGCGAGCTGATGGCGCTGGCCGCGGCACTGGGCGGCGGGCTGAAGTTCGACGGCCGCATGACCGTGGAGACCCGGGGCGACGGGCCGATACGCCTGATCGCGGTCGACTACATGAGCGACGGCCAGATGCGCGGCTATGCCAGCTACGATGCCGAGCGGGTCGCCGAGGCCGAGGCGGGCGGCAGCGCCGGCGGCCCGGTGCCGCGCCTGATCGGCAACGGCCTGATGGCGCTCACCGTCGATCAGGGCGCCGATACGGAGCTCTATCAGGGTCTGGTCAGCCTGGAAGGCGCGACGCTGGCCGATTGCGCCTACAACTATTTTCGCCAGTCCGAACAGATCGATACCGCGCTCAAGCTTGCGATCGCCCACCGCGACGGCTCGTGGCGGGCCGGTGCCATCACCATGCAGCGCATTGCCGAACTGGGGGCGGGTGATACGCCCGTGCTCTCGGTCGACCGCGAGGATGACTGGCGCAAGGCGGTCGCCTTGCTTTCGACGGCAACGGGCGACGAGCTGACCGATCCGGGTCTCTCGACCCAGACCCTGCTCTACCGCCTGTTCCATGAGGATGGCGTGCGGATTTACGAGACCAAGGATGTCAGCTTCGGCTGTTCCTGTTCGGAGCAGCGGGCGATGGCGGTGCTTCGCCGCATCCCCGCCACAGAGATCGACGAACTTCTGATCGACGGCGTGGTCGAGGTGATCTGCCAGTTCTGCAATCGCCGTCAGGTTTTCACACCTGAGGAAATCGCCATGGGCGATGAGGAAGGCTCGGCATGACATCTCTCCGTTTCGATCGTCGCGGCACCCTGGTGCTTGCCGGCGCCGGTTTCTCGACCCTGCTGCTGTCGGCCTGCCAGACCAGCGTCAACCGCACGGTCTGGCCCGACATCACATTTTCCCACCGCGAACCCGTGGCCATGGCGGTCAATGGTGTGGAGGTGAGCGATGCCTCGGGCGCTGCCGCCGTGCAGCCCCCTGCCCATGACATCAGGAATGCCCTGCCGGTCTCGCCGCTGGCGACCATGGACAACTGGGCGCACCAGCGTATCGCGCCCATGGGCGGCTATGGCACGGCCAGGGTGACGATCACGGAGAACCGCTTCGTGGAGGTGCCGCTGGAAACCCAGCAGGGTGTCGAAGGCCTGTTCACCAACAGCCAGTCGGAGCGCTACGAGGGTGCTCTGGGTGTGCGCGTCGAGGTCGTGGGTGATCCTTCCGGATCGGGCTTTGCCGAGGCGCGCGCCACGGCCAGCCGCACGGTGCCCGAGGATTTCAGCATCAACCAGCGCGAACAGGCACTCTACGACATGATCGCGGCCATCGTGCATAATCTGAACGAGCGGCTGGTTTCCGAGATCCGCGGCAATCTGAGCCGCTGGGTGGCGATGGGCTGAAGGACGACCTGCGCGATCAGTCGAGCGGCGGGCGTTGCCGTCCGTAACCCGTGGCGGCCTCGTATGCCGCGGCGACCTGGAGCACCAGAAGATCGCTGCCGGGCCGGCCCACGACCTGCAGCCCGCGCGGTACGCCGGCCGACGACAGGCCGCAGGGCACGGTGCAGGCCGGCAGGCCCAGCACGGGCGCGGCAAACAGCAGGGACCAGTCCATCAGGTTTCCAGCCTCGTTGTCGTCGAAGCCGAAGGGGTTCTGCAGGTCGTCGGGCCAGACCAGCACGTCGTGGCGTTCGAAAGCTGCGACGACATCCTGCCAGAGGCGGTGACGGCGCGTTTCGGCATCCATGATGGCCGCACCGTCCAGGCGGCGGGCATGGTGATAATGCCGCTCCAACCCGGCATCCAGACCACGGCCAACGGCGGGCTCCACCTCACGCGCCACGCGCTGGTAGGCGAGCGCGGCATAGGCATCGTAGATGCCCTCGTGATCGATATCGCAGGTCTCGACCCGGCAGCCCAGCTTCTCGAACACCGCCTTCTGGCGGTCGAAGGCATCGCCGATATCGGGGTCCATGGGCAGGCTGCCGTGATCGCGGCTCCAGCCGATCCTGAGCCCCTTCATGTCGCGCGCCAGGTCGGGCAGCCCCGGCGGGAAGGGCGCCTGCACGACCACGGGACAGCGCGGGTCCGGCCCGGCCAGCGCGGAGAGGAAGAGGGCTGCATCGGCGACGGTGCGCGCCATCGGTCCGGGGGTATTCATGTTGTGCCAGAGCAGGGGATTGGGCACGTCCGGGATCATCCAGGCGGTCGGACGATGACCGACGATGTTGCACCAGGCCGCCGGGTTGCGCACGGAGCCGCCGATATCGGAACCGTCGGCCAGGGCGCAGAGCCCCGCCGCCAGCGCTGCGCCGGAGCCGCCGCTGCTCGCACCCGGCGCCAGATCGGTGTTCCAGGGATTGCGGGTGGGGCCGAACACCGGATTGTCGCAGGTGTTCATCGCCATCGTGTATTCGGGCGTGTTGAGCTTGCCCAGGATGATGGCGCCTGCCGCCTTCTCGCGCGCGACGACCAGGTGGTCGAAATCGGGCACGTGATCCTTGAAGGCCAATGAGGCAAACGTGGTGCGGATGCCCTTGGTGGCAAAGCAGTCCTTCACGCCGATCGGCAGACCATGGAGCACGCCGCTTGCTGTTCCCGCTGCCCGCGCGGCATCGGCGGCGGCGGCCTCCTTGCGTGCCTCGTCCAGGCGTAGGGTGACGAAGGCGTTGAGCAGCGGGTTGTGACGCTCGATGCGCGCGGCATGGGCGTCCAGCAACTCGACGCAGGAGACGGCCTTGCTGTCGAGCAGGGCCTTCTGCGCGTAGGCGGGCAGGAAGCAGAGATCGTCGGCGTTCATGGCGGGGACTTTCAGGCTGCGAGACGGTCGATCAGGCGGGCAAGGAAGGCGCGGCATTCCTCGACCTGGGCAAGGGCGATGAACTCGTTGGGCTGGTGCGCCTGGGCGATGTCGCCGGGGCCGCAGACGACGGCCGGAAAACCGCCCTGCTGGAAGATGCCGGCCTCGGTGGCAAAGCTCGCCTGGCTGGTGTTGTTGGCCCCGGTCAGCGCCAGCGCCAGTTCGGTTGCCGGCGAGGCGGCGTCGGGCGCCAGCGGCGGCACGCTGGCGCGCAGCTTGGTCACGACGTCGCAGGCCGGGTTCTGGGCCTGCATCTTCTCGCGCAGGGTGTCGAGACAGGCAAAGGCGCGCGCCTTGATCTCTGCCGGGTCGTCGGTCGGCATGGTGCGGTAATGCCAGTTCACGATGCAGTCCTGGGCGATGATGTTGTTGGCCGTGCCGCCGTTGAGAATGCCGACCTGGATCGTCGTGTAGGGCGGCACGAAGCCGAGATCGGGGCGGGCGCGGGTCTGGTAGTCCTCGAACATGTCGTCGAGGAAGGTGACGAAACGGGCGGCCGCATGGGTCGCGCTGACGCCGATGTGGGTGGCGCTGGAATGAGCCGGGATGCCGCGGAACGTGGTCACGTAACCGGCGATCCCCTTGTGGGCATCGACCACGGTCATCATGGTGGGCTCACCGATCAGCGCGGCGCGCGGCTTGATGCCCTGGGCCTTGACGTCGGCGATCAGGCCATGGACGCCCAGGCAGCCGATCTCCTCGTCATAGGAGAGCGCGAAGTGAATCGGGGCGGTGAGCCTGCGGGCCTGGAAGTCCGGCACCATGGCCAGCGCCACGGCGATGAAGCTCTTCATGTCGCTGGTGCCCCGACCATAGAGGCAGCCGTCCTTCTCCACCACCTGGAAGGGATCGGTGTCCCAGGGCTGGCCGTCGACCGGCACCACGTCGGTATGGCCCGAAAGCACGAT
>CALGGB010000276.1 GCA_937880925.1 uncultured Rhodospirillaceae bacterium
CGTGACGCATTTTTACTCCGGCCAGCCGATGCATTTTTACTCCGGCGTTGACAGTAGCTGCCAGACCTTCGAGCCAGTCGGGCCGACGCGGATGGTCAGGCCGGACTTGCTTGCCTCCCGTACGTCGTACCTTTGGCCCGTGTTCGGTAGGCTCTTGATGAAGTTATCGGTGAAGCGGAGGGGCCGCTTGATCCGCAACCCACGGTCCTTGGGTTTCGATATGGGTTGCGTTTCGGGGTCAACTGCTTGGGGCATGGTGGCACTCTGTGGAACGGTCAACACCCAGAAATCCGAGGGTTATGGCTATGATAACTGTCCCGGCCCGTTCCGTCACGTTCCATTATTGCGCCCTTGGTAAGGATGAGGTCCTCAGTTCAATCCTGAGCGGCGGCACCACCTTTCCCGATCATGGCTCGACCCTGCCTTCCCGCGTTATGCTGGAAGGATGCCCGTGTTTGCGGCGGCCCGGAGCCGTCGGCGCGAGCCCCGGCGTTCAAGGACGGAGCCACCATGCAGCATGAACTCGACGTCAAGGGCCTGGCCTGCCCCCTGCCCGTGCTCAAGGCCAAGAAGCGGCTGAAGGCGCTGGAGAGCGGCGACGTGCTGGTGGTGCAGGCGACCGATCCCAGCGCGGTGAAGGATTTCGAGGCCTTCTGCGAGCTCACGGGTCACGGCCTGCTCGACAGCCGCAAGGAGGGCGAGGTTTTCGTTTTCGAGATCCGGCGGGCCTGACCATTCCGGCAGCCCTTGTCATCGGGGCGTCATCGTCCTACCTCTAGCGCGTACTCACGGGGTGCCCCAACGGGGCTGAGAGGTGCATGGCGCACCGACCCGACGAACCTGATCCGGATCATGCCGGCGGAGGGATTGAGTTGCTGCTCCGGCCACGGAACCGCACCCGACATCTTTCTCCCCCGGCGACCATGGGAGAATGCCGATGCCACGCCTTCACCTGATCGCCGCCACTGCCCTGCTGGGCCTTGCCGCCCTGCCCGCGCGCGCCGAGACGCTGACCGTCTATACCTACGATTCCTTCATCAGCGAGTGGGGCCCCGGCCCTGCTATCGAAACCGCCTTCGAGGCCCAGTGCGGCTGCGACCTGCAGTGGGTGGGCGTCGACGACGCGGGCCTGCTGCTGACGCGCCTGCGCCTGGAGGGCAAGAACACCGAGGCCGACGTCGTGCTGGGTCTCGACACCGCCCTGATGGCCGACGCCCAGGCCTCCGGCCTGGTCGAGAACCATGGCATCGAGCTGCCCCCGCTTGCCCTGCCCATAGCCTGGGACGACCCGGTCTGGGTGCCCTACGACTACGGCTACTTCGCGGTGATCTATGACAGCGAAGTGCTGCCCGAACCGCCGGCCAGCTTTGCCGCACTGGTCGAGGGCGACGATCCGGCCAAGCTGATCATCGAGGACCCGCGCACCTCGACGCCGGGCCTGGGCCTGCTGCTGTGGACCAAGGCGCTCTATGGCGAGGAAGCCGGCACCGCCTGGCAGGGCCTGTCGAAGCGTGTGCTGACCGTGACCAAGGGCTGGAGCGAGGCCTATGGCCTGTTCCTGGACGGCGAGGCGCCCATGGTGCTGAGCTACACCACCTCGCCCGCCTATCACCTGATCGTCGAGGAAACCGACCGCTACCGCGCCATCGACTTCCCCGAGGGTGCCTACATGCAGATCGAGGTCGCCGCGATGACCGCCGCGACCGATCAGCCGGAACTGGCACGCGAGTTCCTTGCCTTTGTCGTCTCGCCGGAATTCCAGAAGACCATCCCGCAAGGCAACTGGATGTTCCCGGTGATCGAGCTGGGCGATGACCTGCCCCAGGTTTTCCGCGACCTGCCCCGGCCCGACAAGGCCCTTCTGCTGGCGCCCTCCGAGGTCAGCCTGCAGCGCGGCACCTGGATCGCGGAATGGCTCAACGCCATGAGCCAGTAGGGCCATGAGCGCCCTGCCGGTACATCGCTGGCCGGCAGGGTTTGCCCTGCTGGCCACCCTCGGCCTGGCAGGCGTGGCGCTGGCCGCGCTGCTTGCCGCCGTGCCGGCAAGCGCCCCGGTGCGCCTCTTCGATCCCTATACGGTTCGCATCCTGGGCTTTACCGCATTCCAGGCCGTGCTTTCCACGCTGCTCTCCCTTGCCTTTGCCCTGCCGGTGGCGCGCGCGCTGGCCCGCCGGACGGCCTTTCCCGGCCGCGGCCTGCTGCTGGGCCTGTTCGGCATCCCGCTGGTGCTGCCGGCCATCGTCGCGGTGGTCGGCATTGCCGCCGTCTGGGGCCGCAACGGCATGGCAAGCGCCCTGCTCGAGGCTCTGGGCCTGGAGGGACTTTCTCCGCTCTACGGGCTTTCGGGCATCCTGATCGCCCATGTCTTTTTCAACATGCCGCTGGCGGTACGCCTGCTGCTGCCGGCATGGTCAGCGATCCCGGGCGAGACCTGGCGCCTGTCGGCCCAGCTCGGCATGGGCTCTGGCGCTCTGTTCCGCATCATCGAGTGGCCACGCCTTTCTGCGGTCCTGCCCGGCATTGCAGCGCTGATCTTCCTGCTCTGCTTCACCAGCTTCACGGTCGTGCTCACCCTGGGCGGTGGTCCGGCAGCCACGACTCTGGAGGTTGCCATCTACCAGGCCCTGCGCCTGGATTTCGATGTCGCGCGTGCGGTGTTGCTTGCCCTGATGCAGGTTGCGATCTGCGCCGCCATTGCCCTGTTGCTGGCGGCCAGCGGCAGGAATGCGGCCAGCGAAGCAGCCGCCGGGATCGCCGCGCAGCGGCCCGATGCTGCCAGACCCGGTGCCCGCATCTTTGATGCAGGCTCGATCACCATCGCCGCCCTCTGGGTGCTCCTGCCCCTGGGCGCGGTGGTTGCCGCCGGCCTTTCCGGCCCGTTGCTGAGCGTACTGGGCGAGCGCGAGGTCTGGCTCGCCACGCTGCGCAGCCTGCTGGTCGGCCTGGGCGCGGGCGCTGTCGCCCTCACCCTGGGCACGGCGCTGGCCTGGAGCGCGCGCGACATCGCCGTCCGCCGCGGCCGGGTCCGGCGTGCCGACCGCCTGGAGCTTGCCGGCTCGCTCAATCTGGTCGTTTCGCCCACGGTGTTCGGCGCCGGGCTCTTCGTCCTGTTGCTGCCCCTGGGGCAGGTCTTTTCCTTCGCCCTGCCGATCGCCGCACTGGTCAACGGCGTGATCGCGGTGCCCTACGTGTTGCGCCTGGTCGGCCCCGCATTGCGGCGCACGGCAGAACATCACGACCGCTTGTGCGCGGGCCTGGGCATCGGGGGTATGGACCGGCTGCGGCTGGTCGAATGGCCGGCCGCGCGGCGCGGCATCGCGCTTGCCGTCGCCCTGGCCGCCGCCCTTGGTGCCGGCGACCTGACGGTAATCGCCCTCTTCGGCAACCAGGACAGCATCACCCTTCCTCTGCTGCTCTACCGGGCGCTGGGCGCCTATCGTACGCAGGAGGCGGCCGTGCTGGCGCTGCTGCTGGTCGGCCTCTGCCTTGCCCTCTTCCTCGTCATCGAAAGGACTGTCGGTGGCCGCACCCGGACTTGAACTCCAGGACCTGCACTTTGGCCGTGGAAGCTGGCAGGTCGTCTTCGACCTTGCGGTTCCCGCCGGCGCCTTTGCTGCCCTGATCGGTGCCAGCGGCGCAGGCAAGAGCACCCTGCTGGCACTGGTCGGCGGTTTTGAGACCCCGGCCTCGGGCAGCATCCGCATTGACGGCGTCGACATCACCGGACTCGCGCCGGCGCAGAGACCGGTCACCACACTGTTCCAGGATCACAACCTTTTTGCCCATCTCGACGCCGCCCAGAATGTGGGTCTGGGGCTTGATCCCGGACTGCGCCTGGATGCCGCGCAGAAGGCGAAGGTCAGCCAGGCGCTTGCCCATGTCGGCCTGGGCGGCATGGACCGGCGGCTGCCGCGCGAATTGTCAGGCGGCGAGCGCCAGCGGGTTGCGCTGGCGCGCAGCCTGGTGCGCGCCAGACCGGTGCTGCTGCTCGACGAACCCTTTGCCGCATTGGGCCCCGCCCTGCGCCGCGACATGCTTGATCTGGTCGATGCCCTGCGGCGGGAGACCGGGATCACGGTCGTGATGGTGAGCCACGAACCCGCGGACGCCCGGCGCGTGGCCGACATCACCGCGTTCATGCACGAGGGTCGCATCCTGGCCCAGGGCGATACCGATACGGTGCTCGACAGCCCCGACCATCCAGCCCTTGCCGATTACCTGGGCGTGGCGCCTTCCGAGGGCTCGACATCGGGCTGACCGGGCGGCCCATCGGGAAAGTACAACGTTACCGTGGTGCCATGGCGCGGGGCGCTTTCGATCTCCATGGTGCCGCCATGGAGTTCCATCAGGCCGTCAACGATGGGCAGTCCCAGACCAAGGCCGTCCATGCGGCGGCCATCGGCGACCTGGGAGAACATGCGCCGCGCCTCGACGATCTGCATGTCGTCCATGCCGATTCCGGTATCGGACACCCGCACGGCAACGCCGTCGGCCCTGCGCTCGAACCCCACTTGGATCGCGCCGCCGGGATCGGTGAACTTGAAGGCGTTGCCGATCAGGTTGAGCAGCGCCTGACGCGCGGCGGTATCGTCGGCCCAGAGGCTGTCCACACCACCGTCGTCAAAGTCGAGCGTGATGTTGTGCTGGCGCGACCGCTCGCCGACGAGCTGCCGCAGGCTCTTGATCAGGCGCCCGATCTCGATCCGCGTGGGATGGACGATCATGCGTCCGGCTTCCAGGCGTGTCAGATCGATCATGTCGTTGATGATCTGCAGCAGATGCTGACCCGCGGCATTCACGTCTGCCGCATAATCCCGGTAGCGCTCCTCCAAGGGGCCGAAATGGGCGTCGCGGATCAGTTCACTGAAACCCAGCACAGCGTTCAGCGGTGTGCGCAGCTCGTGGCTGGTCATTGCAAGAAAGCGTGACTTCGCGCGGTTGGCGTCCTCGGCTTCGATCAGCGCGCTCTCAAGTTCCGATGTCCGCTGGCGCACCCGGATTTCCAGTTCGTCGCGCGCGCGCTCCAGTGCTGCGGCATAGGAGTCGCTCTCCTGCTTCTTCTGGTTGAGGGCGACGACGAGGCGATTGACCGCGGCCTCGACCTGCTCGAGTTCCTCGCCGCTGTCGTTGGTCACATCCAGCGGCCGGGCCTCGTTCAGATTGCGACTGAGCTGGTCGACGCCGTCGGCAAGACGCACCAGGGGCCGCTGGAGAATGCGCCGGGAAAAAACGTAGAACAGCACGAACAACAGGAACGTCTTGACCATAGCGGCAACCAGGATCAGCGCGATGCTTGGCCAGGCGCGCGCAATCAGCGCGTTGCGCGGGCGGTAGATCGTGGCCTGACCGACCACGTCCTCCTCGCTGTCGAAGTCGGCAAAGCGGTGATGCAGGGGAAAGCTGAAACCGATCAGCGCGCCATCGGGGCTGACATCACCAGCCTCGGCAAAGACACGATCGGTGCTGGGGTCGGTGATGATCACGCCTTCGATCAGGGGCAGGCGCACCATGCCCTCCACAATGCCCTGCAGTCCGGGCATGTCGAGCGACCAGACATAGTCGGATAACGGGTCGTGGAAGGCACTGCGCAGGAACACAAGCTCACGCTCCAGATCGTTTTCTGCGCGCGTCCAGATATCGAGAATAAGGCCGGCGAATATGACTGTTGCGACAGCGAAAAACGACAGGAAGATCGCAGCAAACAGGCGTGTCGCGATCGAACGGCGAAGCCACGCCGGAACGCCCGCCAGCAGGCCAGGACCAAGCTTGTGGGGAACAGGTTTCACGCCTTGCGATCAGTTGTCATCGCGGTAGCGCGCCTCGATGCGCGCCAGATCGCCGGAGTTGTTGATCGCGGCAATCTGATCCCAGATCGCCTCGGAAAGATCGGGATGGGCGTCGTAGAACGGATGGGACAGCATCAGGTAGTAGGGCTTTTCCACGATCGCCGGCTCCAGACGCACGACACCCGCGATCTGACCGCCGTTCTGCGTCAGATAGGGCTCCGCCATGGTCTGCAGTTCAGCATAGGCGTCCGTCCTGCCTTCCTGCAGCTTGCGGAAATTGATGAGCTGATTGCGTTCTGTCTCGACGCTCAGTCCCAGAGCGGTCAGGTCGTCGACCACGCTGTAACCAGCGGTCGCACCGACGGGCCGCACAGCACCGCTCAGGACCTCTCCGTCCCATGTCACCCCGCTGCCCTCGCGGACGAAGAAGACATACCTCTGCTGGAAGATCGCCCGGCTTTCATCGGGGCCATCGCCGTCCATGGGATAGACGCCGATCGGCAGGCGATCGAGCTTGAAGGAGGAGTGGAAAATGCCGTCGGCCTGGCCGGACTCGACCATGTAGAGGCCCCGATTCCAGGGCGCCCGCAGCAGTTCCAGTGCAATGCCCAGCCGTTCGGCGGCCAGCCGCAGCATGTCGATCGTGATCCCGGGCGGATCGGGCACCAGCGGCCCCTCGCCCAGGTGACGCGGGGGATTGGGCGTTTCCTCGTAAACGATCCGCAGAACCACCTGGGAATCGGCAAGAACGCCTCCCGGCGCCAACAGCGCAAGAAGACACACAGCCAACAACCTGCGCATCACGGCACCTCTCCTGACCCCGTTTCGATGCTAGGCTGCCTGCAACACGAGGGCAACGCACCAGGAAGGCAACGCCACATGGATACACAGGATCTGAAGGGTCAGGTTGCAGCGATCACGGGAGGTGCGCAGGGCATCGGCCATGCCATTGCCCGATGCCTTCAGGACCGCGGCGCCACGGTCTGGCTGCTAGACATCGATGGTCCGGCGGCAGAAAAGGCCGCCGCGGGTCTGGGCAACAAGGCCCGCGGCTGCGCCGCCGACGTCACTGATGAAGCCAGCCTGACGGCGGCACGCGACCGGATCATGGAGCGGGACGGCCGTATCGACATTCTGGTCAACAATGCCGGCGTTTATCCCGCCGGCACCCTGCGTGAGATCACCCCGGAGACCTGGGACAAGGTTTTTGCCATCAACTGCAAGGGCGTGTTCCTGGCCAGCCGTGTCTTCATGGAGCCGATGATCGCCGCCTCCTACGGCCGCATGGTCTCCATCGTCACGGTCGATGCCTACATTCCCAAGCCGAACATGCCGCACTATGCCGCCTCGAAGGCCGCGGTGCTGAGCCTGGTGAAGACCTTCGCCCAGGAACTGGGGCCCCACGGCATCATGGTCAACGGCGTCAGCCCCGGACCGATCGCGACCGAGCGGGCAAAGAGCGAGGGCTGGCTGGCCAAGCACATTCCCCACATTCCGCTGGGGCGCGCAGGCGAGCCCGAAGACATCGCCGAAGTCGTCGCCTTCCTCGCCTCCCCGGCCAACCGCTTCGTCACCGGCGAGACCGTGATCGCCAGCGGCGGCATCACGATGGTCTGAACCTTCAGGCCAGACCCAACGCCTTTCGCAGCGCGATTTTCTCAGGCCCGGCAACCAGGTCGCTGGCGAGGACATCGACGGGATCACGAAAGGCGACTTCGACCTTCTCGTGCGCGGGCACCGCGGGTTCGCCCTCGCCCTCGACCAGGAAATAAACTGGCGTGTAGGGCGTGCCCGTCCAGGGGCTGATCTTCGTGCCGGGATCGTCGAGTTCGGCGACGACGCGCACGGCAAGGCTTGTCTCTTCGACAAACTCGCGCACCACGGCCTCTTCAGCCGTTTCACCGGGTTCGACGCCGCCCCCGGGGTACTTCCAGGCGAACACCCGACCGACCCATTCGGCGGCGATCAGCACCCGGCCCCGGCGCAGCAGGAGGCCGTAGGCGCGGTAATTTTGTGGGTTGGCCATCCTGTCTCCGCACGGGCATCGCTTTGGCGGTTTCCTATGTTAGCTTTGCCCTGCCTGCAATGCCGCCGGGAGCAGCCATGACCGTCCACAGCAACGTCCTCGACATGATCGGCAACACGCCCATGATCGAGGTGACCAGTTTCGACACCGGGCCCTGCCGCCTGTTCCTGAAGCTGGAGAACCAGAATCCCGGCGGCTCGATCAAGGACCGCATCGCGCTCTCGATGATCGAGGCGGCCGAGCGCAGCGGCGCCATCAGGCCCGGCGGCACGCTGATCGAGGCGACGGCGGGCAACACGGGCCTGGGGCTGGCCCTGGTCGCGCGCCAGAAGGGTTATCGCCTGATCCTGGTGATCCCCGACAAGATGAGCCAGGAGAAAATCTTCAACCTCCAGGCCATGGGTG
>CALGGB010000277.1 GCA_937880925.1 uncultured Rhodospirillaceae bacterium
TTCGACAACATCAGCCATTTCGGGCCCCTGGCGCGCACCATCGATGACGCCGCCCTGTTCCTGGCCGCTGCCCAGGGACCGTTCGAGCGCGACATCATGTCGCTGCAGACCCCGCTCGACATCACCATCCCGATCGGCGCCGATGTGAAGGGCCTGCGCATCGCGCTCGACATGGACCTCGGCTTCTATGCGGTCGATGACGAGGTCGCGGCCCATGTTGAGGCCTGCGCCACGGTCCTGCGGGAGGCGGGCGCCACGGTCGAGGAGGTTGACCTCGGCTGGACGCGCAAGATGAGCGATGCCTGGAACGTCTACTGGGACGTCTATCTTGCCGCCTTCTTCGAGCAGCATCTCGACAGCCGGCGCGAGGACCTCGATCCCACGATCGCCGCCATGTTCGACTCCGCACGCAAGGTCGATGCCATCACCTTCAAGCGGCTGGAGTTCGTGCGCACGGAGCAGTGGCTGGCGCTGTGCGACGTCTTCGAGCGTTACGACGCCCTGATCTGCCCGACCTGCCCGATTCCTGCGCCCCCGGCCGACGCACGGGACGCGGAGCTCTACGGCGAGACGGACGAGGGCAAGCTGCGCGCCACCACCATGACCGAGGTCTTCAACAACATCGCCCAGTGCCCTGCCCTCTCGGTTCCATCGGGCTGGACGAAGGCAGGGCTGCCGACCGGGTTGCAGATCGTAGGCCACCGCTTCGACGACCTGATGGCGCTGCGCATCGGTGCAGCGATCGAGCGTGCGCGCCCCTGGGGAGACCGGCGCCCGCCGATCTGAAGCACCCCGCCAAGGGGCGATCGCACCGTCGCCGGTGGCAGAACGGTGCAGAGTCCGTATAGTGCGCGCGAACATTCATTCTCCACGCGACGCCCTATTACCGGTACGCCAGCACAGCAATCTCCTGGCGGCCGAGGAACGATGCCATGACCTTTGACTACATCATCGTCGGTGCGGGTTCGGCCGGTTGCGTGCTCGCCAACCGCTTGAGCAGCGACAGCGGCATCCGCGTCCTGCTGATCGAGGCCGGGCCCGAGGACAAGGCGCTGAGCCTGAAGATGCCCGCCGCGATGCTGACCAACCTCAATGGCAGGACGCACAACTGGGCCTATCCCGGCGATCCCGAGCCCGGCCTGGACGGCCGGCAGTTGCGTCACGACCGTGGCAAGACCCTGGGCGGCTCCTCCTCGATCAACGGCATGGTCTTCATCCGCGGCCATGAACTCGATTTCGAGGGCTGGCGCCAATCGGGATGCGAGGGCTGGGGCTATGCCGACGTGCTGCCCTACTTCAAGCGGATGGAAACCTATGACGGTGGTGCGGATGCCTACCGCGGCGGCGACGGACCGCTGTAGGTGCACCGTCCCAGCATCGACAACCCGCTGGCCGATGCCTTCCTTAAGGCCGGAGCCGAGGCGGGTTATCCCGCCACCGACGACATCAGCGGCTACCGGCAGGAAGGGTTCGGCCTGTTCGATCGCACCACCTTCAGGGGCGAACGCTGGAGCACGGCGCGCGCCTACCTGCACCCGGTGCGCAAGCGCGCCAACCTGGAGGTCGTGACCCGGGCCCTGGTCGAACGCGTCTCCATCGAGGATCGCCGTGCCACCGGCGTCGTCTATCGCGACCGCGAGGGCCGGCAGATAACGGCGACGGCAAGCCGCGAGGTCATTCTGAGCGCGGGCGCGGTGGGCAGCCCGCATATCCTGATGCTCTCAGGAATAGGTCCCCGCCAGGAACTGCAGGACAAGGGCATCGAGGTCGTCGCCGATCTTCCAGGCGTCGGCGCCAATCTCAGCGACCACCCCGATTTCGTGCTGAAGTACCGCTGCCTCCAGCCGGTCTCGCTCTGGCCCAAAACCAGGCCCCTGGGGCGTGTCCTGGCCGGCTTGCAGTGGCTTGCGACCCGTAAGGGGATCGCGGCATCCAATCATTTCGATACCGTCGCCTGCGTCCGCTCCGGACCGGGGGTCGAGTACCCCGACCTGCAGTTCACCCTGTCGCCCATTGCCGTGAACGATGACACCTGGGCAGCGCTCCCCGAGCATGCCTTCCAGATCCACATGGGACTGATGCGCGCCCACAGCCGCGGCAGGATCGCCCTGCGCAGCGCCGACCCCGCGATCCCGCCCAGCATCCTGATCAACTACCTCCAGGACCCCAGGGACCGCGACCTGATGCGCAAGGGCATCCGCCTGATCCGCGAGCTGGTCGAGCAGCCGGCGTTTGCCGGGCTGAAGGGTGATGAAATCTTCCCGGGTGCGGATGCTCAGACGGACGAGGAACTCGACAGGCATCTGACGGCCAGCACGGCAAGCCAGTGGCATCTGACCGGTACGGCGCGCATGGGCAGCGCCAGCGATCAAGGTGCAGTCGTCGATCCTGCGGGCCGGGTCCACAACATCGAAGGGCTGCGGGTTGCCGATGCCTCGATCATGCCAAACGTCACCAACGGCAACACCAACAGCCCGACGATCATGATCGCCGAGAAACTGAGCGACGCCATCCTCGGAAAGCCGCCGCTGCCCAGGATCGAGGCAGAGGTCTGGCAGAATCCGGAGCACGCGACTCGCCAGCGCTGATCCGCCGGGCGAGCAGACCGATCAGGCCTTTCCCCAGCGCAGCCCGGCCAATGCCAGCGCCAGCCAGCCCGCGATGAACGCCATGGCGCCCGCGGGCGCGAACATGGTGATCGCCTGATCGCCGGTCAGCGCCGAAACGGCGAGCGAACCGCAGAACAGCACCATGCCGGAGGCGAACAGGCCACCGGCCAGCATGGCCCAGCGCCGTATCGCCGTGTCCGACAGCCAGGCGACCCCGACCAGGGCCAGAGCGTGCCACATCAGGTAACGCACGGCGGTTTCCAGGCGATGAGCAGCCTCGGGTTCCGCGAGGTGCGCGGCCACGGCGCCCAGCGCCACGGCGGCGGCGCCGGCGAGGCCGGCGAGGATCAGCCAGATCTTCATGACGCCCACATTTCACCGCAGCGGCGATGCAACGCAAGCCCGTTCCATCGGTTGACTCCACCAGCAACACAAAGAAGGAGCAATCCCATGAGCAAACTGACCGGAAAGCGTATCGCCATCCTGGCCACCCACGGCTTCGAGCAGTCCGAGCTGGAAGTGCCCCGCGACAAACTGAGTGCAGCCGGTGCGGAGGTCGTCGTCGTCAGCCCCGAAGACAAAGCGATCAAGGGCTGGCAGGGCAGCGACTGGGGCAACGAGGTTGCCGTCGACATGAACCTTGATGACGCTCGTGTCGAAGATTTCGAGGCGCTCGTCCTGCCAGGCGGTCAGATCAACCCCGATGTGCTGCGCGTCGAGGAAAAGGCAGTGGCGCTGGTGCGCGCCTTCCACGATGCCGGCAAGCCGATCGGCGCCATCTGCCATGGCCCCTGGCTGCTGGTGGAGGCCGATGTTCTGCGCGGGCGGAACGCGACCAGCTACAAGTCGATCCGCACGGACATGGTCAATGCCGGCGCAAAGTGGCGCGACGAGGAGGTTGTGACCGACAAGGGCATCGTCACCAGCCGCCAGCCTGACGATCTCGATGCCTTCTGCGCCAAGCTGATCGAGGAGATCGCCGAGGGCCGACATCAGCGCAAGGCAGCCTGAGGGAAAGCACAGGTGGCGGCACCGCGCTGGGAGTACCGCGTCTGGCACGATGCGCCGCCGCCCCTGCCCCTTGGCCCGGTCGAGGAACGCACCGACATCTATCTGCTGCACCGAGCCATGACCGCACGGATGGTCAAGGTGCGCGAGGGCATGCTTGATGTGAAGGAAATGGTGGATTGTTCGGGCGGCCTGCAGCGGTGGATGCCGGCGGGGCGCTATGGCTTTCCCCTGGGGGCCGGCCAGCTGGCTGCAGTGCTCTGCCTTGATCAAAGCGAACGTGCCATCCTGGGCGAGGACCTTTCCTCTCCGGAAGTGCTGCGAGAGAGGCTGGCCCAAGGCACCGGAACGGCGATCGTCAGCGTAAGCAAGCGCCGGGTGCTGGACGAAGTACACGATTGCCGCAGGGAAACGGCCCAGGTGCGCATACATGGCCGCTGGCATGGCTCTCAGGTGCTGGAGCATCCGCGGGCCGAGCGCGTTCGGTCCGCCATCCGTGCGCTGGGGTGGCCGGAAGCCGCCAACGAGAGCTACGCTCAACGTCTTGGCCGCGAGGATCAGCCGGCGATGGCTTCCAGCAGCCAGTGCATGCCGTAGGCGGCCCCCGCCACCGCCACCACTCCGGCAAGATAGAGCCCGGCGAACCAGAACCAGCGATGGCGCGGCTCAGTCGTGGCCATAACCATCGTCTTTCGAGGGTGGGCCGCGGAACACCCAGTAGGTGTAGGCGGTGTAGCAGAGGATCACCGGCAAGACGACGATGACGCCGACCAACAGCAACTGCTGCGTGGCCGGCACGGCGGCGGCCTCCCAGATGGTCAGCACACGCGGCACGGCATAGGGCCACAGGCTGATGCCCAACCCCAGGAAACACAGCAGGAAGGCCGCGATGGCGCTGAGAAAGGGCTGCAGGGTGCGGTCCTTCACCAGCCCGTACCACAGCGAGGCAAACGCTGCCGCAGTCAGGAAGGGCACCGGCATCAGCCACAGCATCTGCGGCCAGGTGAACCAGCGCCGCTCGATCTCGGCATCGGCCAGCGGCGTCCACAGGCTGACGATGGCCATGGCGACCAGCACGATAGCTGCCGCGCGCATCGCCATGATGCGGGCCCATTCGCGCAGTTCGCCCCGGCTCTTGGTCACCAGGAAACAGGCGCCCAGGAGCGCGTAACCTGCGACCAGGGCGGCGCCGGTGAACAGGTTGAAGGGATGCAGCCAGCTCCACATGCCGCCCATGTGGGCGCCGTCCTCGAAGCTGAAGCCGCCGACGAAATGGCCGAGCACGATGCCCTGGCAGAAGGTGGCGAGCGTCGAGCCGAAGGCAAAGACCCGGCGCCAGATGTGTTCGCTGCCCGGCGAGCGGTGGCGGAACTCGAAGGCCACGCCGCGCAGGATCAATCCCAGCAGCATGATGAAGATCGGCAGGTAGACCGCCGGCAGCAGCATCGCATAGGCCCGCGGAAAAATTGCCAGCAGAACCACGCCGCCCAGGATCAGCCAGGTCTCGTTGCCGTCCCAGACCGGCGCGATGGTCGCCATCATGTGGTCGCGCTCGGCGCGCGAGCGGGTGAAGGGAAAAAGGATGCCGATGCCCAGGTCGAAGCCGTCGAGCACGACGTACATGACGACACCCACGACCAGGATGAGCGCCCAGATGACGACGAGATCCATCAGCCCTCTCCCCCCGCCGGCGCCGGCTCGGGTCCAAGGGCGATCAGGTGCGCGCCCACGCCCAGGAAGACGATCATGACGACGGTGTAAACGATGCTGATCGCGATCAGCGAAAACGCCACCGAGCCGGTGGTGAGGCTCGGCGTCAGCGCGTCAGCCGTGCGCAGCACGTTGTAGACGACCCAGGGCTGGCGCCCGGCCTCCGTCGTCACCCATCCCGCGAGGGTGGCAACGATCCCCAATGGTCCCACCAGCATCAGCAGCTTGAGGAACCGGGGCGATGTCTCCAGCCGTTTCCTGTGGCGCAGCCACTGCCCCAGGAAGGCGACGCCGATCAGCAGGAAACCGATACCGACCATGATGCGGAAGGAGAAGAAGACCAGCGGCACATAGGGCCGGTCGGCGGCAGGCACCGTGTTGAGGCCGACCAGGGTGCCGTCGAGCGTGTGTGTAAGGATGAGGCTGCCCAGATAGGGAACGCTGACCTCCCACAGGTTGCGCTCCAACGCCATGTCGGGCCAGGCGAACAGGATCAGCGGTGCGCCCGAGACCGTTTCCCAATGGCCTTCGATCGCGGCGATCTTGATCGGCTGATACTCCAGCGTGTTGAGACCGTGCTGGTCGCCAAGGAACGCCTGCAGCGGCGCAACGACCACGGCCATGGCCAGCGCCAGCTTCAGCGAGACCATCATCGCCTCGCGTTCCCTGTCGCGCAGGATGCACCACGCCGAGATGCCCGCCACGACAAAGGCCGAGCTGACCAGGGAGGCGTTGACCATGTGAAGCAGGCGGTAGGGGAAGGACGGATTGAAGATCACCGCCAGCCAGTCCTCCGGCACGGCGTAGCCGGCCGCACTGATGCTGTAGCCCGCAGGCGTGTGCATCCATGAGTTAGCCGAAAGAATCCAGAAGGCCGAGAAGGTGGTGCCCAGCGCGACCATGCAGGTCGCCAGGAAATGCAGGCGCGGGCCGACCCTGTTGGCGCCGAACAGCATGATGCCGATGAAGCCTGCCTCCAGGAAAAAGGCCGTCAGCACTTCGTAGCCGATCAGCGGACCCAGAACGTCGCCGATGAAGTTGGCGTAGCCGCTGAAGTTCAGGCCGAACTCGAACGAGAGGACGACGCCCGAGACGACGCCGATGCCGAATGCGAGCGCAAAGAGCTTCACCCAGAAGCGGTAGAGGCGGATGTAGACGTCGCGCCTGGTCTTGAGCCAGAGGCCTTCCAGAAAGGCCAGGAACAGCGCCAGGCCGATGGTCATCGTCGGGAAGACGATGTGAAAGGCCGTCGTCAGCCCGAACTGGATACGCGACAGGAGAAGAGCATCGAATTCCACGTCCTGGTTCCTTTCACCACGACCGCATCACCCTTGCCCCAATAGGGTTATTGCGGCCCGAAAGGCACCCGTCAACCCCGGCTCGGGACCCCCAGCGGGTTACATGCCGTGGCGATAGTCCAGGTCGAACATGATCCAGAGGCTGCCGCCGACCATCAGGAAGATCAGCACGCCGGCAAAGGCCAGAGCCAGAAGGTTCTCACGCGGTGTCGAGGAAAAGCCCAGATGCAGGAAGAAGCGCAGGTGAACGCAGACCTGCGCGACGGCCGCCACAGCAATGATGATGAAGGTCGTCTGGCGGGGCAGACCGCCGAACGCCACCAGGCCAAAGGGGATCGCGGTCAGCAGCACGGCCAGGACAAAGCCGATGACATAGTTCTTCAGGCTGTGGCCCTGTCCGTCGGCGGCGTGTTCCATCTACATGACCCCCGGAAGATAAACGATCGAGAAGATCCCGACCCAGACGATGTCGAGGAAGTGCCAGAACAGGCCGAGCCGGAAAAGCCTGGATTTGACCGGGGCGGTCAGCCCCTTGGTCATCACCTGGGCGGCCAGAACGACGATCCACAGCATACCCATGGAGACATGCAGGCCGTGGGTGCCGACCAGAGCGAAGAAGGAGGAAAGAAAACCGCTGCGGTCGGGGCCCGCGTCCATGGCGATCATGCCGGTGAACTCGCTGATTTCCATGGCGATAAAGCCAAGCCCCAGCACGAAGGTCACCGCCAGCCAGCCCAGAACCGCGCCGCGCTTGCCTGCGAGCATGGAGAGCGTGGCAAAGCCGAAGGTCATGCTGGAGACCAGCAGCAGCGCCGTCTCACCGGCAGCACGCGGCAGGCTGAACAGGGTATCTGGGCCAGGTCCGCCCGCGGTGCCCGGCAGCATGACGATGTAGGTGGCAAAGAGCAGCGCGAAGATGATCGCGTCGGTCATCAGGTAGATCCAGAACCCGAAAGCCCGCTCGCCGTAGATGTCCTCGCCGTGTTCGGCGTGCGCGCCTGCCGTGTGCATGGTCATGACGCCACTCCCGGCATGGCGGCGTAGCGCCGGTTTTCGATCGCCGCGACTTCCTCGGCCGAGATCGTGTACTCGGCATCGTCATTGCAGCAGCGCGCGATGACCGCCCCCATCATGATCAGCCCGCACACCACCGCCAGCCACCAGATGTGCCAGATCATGGCAAAGCCGAAGACGAAGCTGAATGCCCCCATCATGATGCCGATCATCGAGTTCTTCGGCATGGTGATCGGAAGGTAGTGGTCGGGGCGCCGGTAAGCGGTGCCGCGTTCCTTCATGACCTGGAAGGCGTCTATATCGTCCACCGTGGGCACCACCGCGAAGTTATAGGGCGCGGGCGGCGAGGCGGTCATCCACTCCAGCGTGCGCCCGTCCCAGGGATCGCCGGTGCCGTCGCGCAGGCTCTCGCGCCGCTGCACGCTGACGTAAAACTGAATCGCCATGCAGGCAATGCCGAGCAGGACCATCAACGCACCCAGTGCCGCCACGATCAGATAGGGCTGCCATTCGGCGATGTCGTAACGCTCCATGCGCCGCGGCATGCCCATCATGCCCAGCAGGTAGAGCGGCATGAAGGCCAGATAGAAGCCGCTGATCCAGCACCAGAAGGCGCGCACGCCCCACTTTTCATCCAGACGGAAGCCGAAGGCCTTGGGGAACCAGTACTGCACGCCGGCAAAGAAGCCGAAGAGAGCGCCGGGGATCAGCATGTTGTGGAAATGGGCGACCAGGAAGGTCGTGTTGTGCATCAGGTAGTCGACCGGGGGGATGGCGAGCAGCACGCCGGTGACGCCGCCGATCACGAAGGTGACGATGAAACCCAGGGTCCACAGCATTGCGGGATGAAAGGTGATGCGCCCGCGATACATCGTGAACAGCCAGTCGAACACCTTCACGCCCGTGGGCACCGCGATGATCATGGTGGCGATGCCGAACACCGCGTTGACGTTGGCGCTGGCCCCCATGGTGAAGAAGTGATGCAGCCAGACCGTGAACGAAAGGATGGCGATGACCGCGGTGGCATAGACCAGCGAGTGGTAACCGAACACGCGCTTGCGCGAGAAGGTCGCCACGACCTCAGAATAGATGCCGAAGGCCGGCAGGATCAGGATGTAGACCTCCGGATGGCCCCAGATCCACAGCAGGTTGGCGTAGTTCATCATGTTGCCGCCATCGGCATTCGTGAAGAAATGCATGGCGAAGATACGGTCCAGGCCGAGCAATGCCGCGACCACGGTCAGAGCGGGGAAGGCAAAGGCCATCAGGATCGAGACGCAGAGCGCGGTCCAGGTGAACAGAGGCATGCGCATCAGGATCAGGCCCGGGGCGCGGCGCTTGATAATCGTGACCATGAAATTGATGCCGGTGAGCGTCGATCCCACGCCCGATATCAGCACGGACCAGAGCCAGTAATCGACACCCACGCCAGGCGAACTGGAGATGCCCGAATAGGGCGGATAGCCGGTCCAGCCCGCGGTCGAGAACTTACCGATGACGAGCGAGATCAGGATCAGCCCCGCGCCCGCCGCGGTCAGCCAGAAGCTCAGCGAGTTCAGGAAGGGAAAGGCAACGTCGCGCGCGCCGATCTGCTGGGGCACCACGATATTGATCAGACCGGTCAGGAACGGCATCGCCATGAAAAAGATCATGATCGTGCCGTGGGAGCTGAAGACCTGGTCGAAATGGCCGGGTGGCAGATAGCCGCCATCATTCAAGGCGATCGCCTGCTGCGCGCGCATCATCAGCGCATCGACGAAGCCGCGCACCAGCATGATCATGGCCAGCACGATGTACATGATGCCGATGCGCTTGTGATCGACGCTGGTGAACCACTCGTTCCAGAAATAGCCCCAGGCGCGGAACCAGGTCAGCAGGGCAACGACGGCGAGGCCGCCCAGCACCGTGACCCCCGCACCGCCCATGGCGACCCAGCTGTAGAGCGGCAGGGCATCGATCGTCAGTCTTCCGAGCATGATGTTCCCCGCGCCGGACTAGTTGGTGGTCGCGCTGTGGTCGTGCCCCTCGGGGCTCATGTAACGCATGATGATGCGGTCGAAGAGGCCGTCCTCAAAACCGTCGTAGTGCACCACAGGGTGGGCGATGCTGGGCGCACGCAGGGTCTCGTAAGTTGCCTCATCGAGTGTTTCACCGGCGCCCCGCACGGTTTCGACCCAGGCATCGAAATCGGCCTGGCTGACCGCGCGGACCACGAAGGACTGCTGCGAAAAGCCGTCGCCGCTGTACTGGCTGTTGCGCCCTACGAACTGCCCGGCCTCATCGGCAAGCAGGTTGAGATGGGTCTCCATGCCTGCCATGGCGTAGATCTGGCTGCCCAGCGCAGGCACGAAGAAGGCGTTCATCACCGTGTCGGAGGTGATATTGAGCGTAAGCGGCATGCCGGCCGGGAAAACCAGTTCGTTGACGGTCGCGATATCGTGGTCGGGATAGAGGAAAAGCCACTTCCAGTCCTGCGCTACCACCTCGACAACCAGCGGCTCTACGTCGGGATCGATCTGCTTGAACGGATCGAGCTTGTGCGCATTGACCCAGACGTAACCGCCCAGAACGACAATGATCGCGGCCGGCACCGCCCAGATCACGACCTCGATGCCCAGGGAGGACGACCAGGACGGGTCGTAACGCCCCTTGCCGCCGTTGGCGCGAAAGCGCCAGGCAAAGACAAAGGCCATGATGAAGACCGGTACGGCGACAATCATCATGATCGCCAGGGTCTCGAACAGCAGGTCCCGTTCGGCCATGGCCACGGGACCCTTGGGATCGAGAACGGGAGCCTCGGCCAGGCCGCAGGCAGCCAGAAGCAGGACCGGGACGCACAGCGCCACCCATCGAGCCAGCTCAATCATTCGGCGCGTCTTCAAGGCTTGGCCCCCGCCTTCAGGATCATCCGCTGCACGCAGACACATCCGCCCCCGCAGCCCCGATATAATGACGACCATGGGCCCATGACACAAGTCAAAGCCCGCTTACAAAATAACGTCGCCCCTAGTTGAGCGCCCTTCGCAGCTTGTCGAGCATCTGCTCGACCTCCGTGCGTTCGGCCCCGCTGGGCGGCTCGCTGCTGAGGAAGGCGTGGAAGGCCTCGATGGCGGCCCCGACATTGCCGCGGTGGGCCTCGACCATGCCCAGGTCGCGCTTGAGCGAAACACTGTGGGGCGCAATCAGGATCATGCGCCGGTTCATCTCGGCGCCGCGCTCCAGTTCGCCCTGCTGCAGCGCGCGCGTGCGAATGTTGTTGACCAGGCGGAGCAGGACGGAGCGGTTGTCGACCGGCTCGAACCAGTCGCGGTCGAGCTCGGCATGGGTGCCCAGCACCTGCTTTGCCAGGTTGCGCAGGTCCAGCGTGTCGAGCGCAACACCCGCCTCGAAGGGATCGATGATCAGGCGCTCGCCCTTGCCCTCCAGGCGCAGCAGGAAATGGGAGGGAAAGTTGAGCCCCTCGACCTTCCAGCCCAGCGACCGGGCGGTGTGCATGTAGAGGATGCCCAGCGCCACGGGGATGCCCTTGCGGCGCGCGATGACACGTACGAGGTCGGCGTTCTCGGGATCGTCGTAGGTCTCGCGGTCGCCGCTGTAGCCGTGACGCTCGAAGAGCACGCGCGCGATCGCCCAGGCGCGCCCCTCCAGGGTGCCGCCGCGATGGCCCAATGCCGCCGCATCGGCCGCCAGGGCCGCCAGATGCTGGCGGCAGGCATCGCCGTTGGTTTCGGGATGATCGAGCAGCGCCAGCAGCAGCGCGCCCTCGGCAATGTCGATGGCGTCGTCCTCGGCCTCGCCCATGGCGGCGAGCCTTGCCCTGATGTCGTCTCTGGAGTCCAAGCGTTCCGTTCCCTGCCGTGCCAGCGCGGCGCGATCATGGCACATTGGCCGCCATCGTGCAGCCGCAGCGTGCCCGGATGATGGCAACGAATACCGCTTCAGACGATCTTGGCCCCTGCCCCCTGTGCGGCAGGCCGATGGTGGAGGGAACCAGCATCGACCGTCACCACTGGGTGCCGCGCAGCCATGGTGGTCGCGAGCAGTCGGCCATGCATCAGGTCTGCCACCGCAAGGTCCACGCTGTACTCACGGAGGCCGAACTCGCCCGCGCCTATGCCACGCCGGAGGCCCTGCGCGCCCACCCCGAGATCGCCCGCTTCGTCGCCTGGGTCCAACGCAAACCCGCGACATGGAACACCTGGCACCGCAAGCTCCGCCGACGCTAGCGATCAGGCAGCGTCAGGCATGATACGCAGGCGTCGCACGGGCGAAAGCAGAAGCACGAGAGACCCCAGCAACGCCCCGACGACACCGATCCACAGCGCGGTGCGCGGTTCGTAGATCGTGGCGATCTGACCGGCCAGCACCGCACCGACGGGAAGCAGCAGCCCGGCCGCGACATGGAAGCTGGCGTTGGCGCGGCCCAGCACCACCTGGGGCAACACGGTCTGGCGCAGGCTCATGGCGTGGATCAGGAAGGCGACGATCAGGGCATCGCTGAAGAACTGATGGGCGCCGAGGAATCCCAGCACCCGCCATTCCGAACCGCCCGCCAGGGGAATCAGCAGGCAGAAAGCCTGTCCGCCCGCCAGCAGCACAATCATCGCCGGCCCCAGGCCCAGCCGCGCAGCGACCCAGCGGGCCGCCAGGGCGCCGCCAAGCGCACCGATGCCGCCCATGCCGACAAGGATGCCATAGGCACTGGCCGAAAGCCCCAGGGTCTCCAGCAGGAAGATCATGTAGATGCCGTAGAAGAAGCCGCCGAAAAACGCCTCGATGGCCGCGACCAGAAACAGCGGGCGCACCAGTTCGTGGCGCCAGCAGGCGCGCAGGCCGATCACAAGGTCGGAGACCAGGGTCGGGCGCTGATCGGGCGCCGGCGCCAGCGTCTCGCGGGCGCGGATCGACAGCAGCAGCACCGCCGAAACGACATAGGAGATGGCGTCCACCAGGATCGTCAGCGGTGCGGTCAGCAGGTCGACCAGGATGCCGCCGGCGCTGGGGCCGCCGATCTCGGCAATGGCATCGGTCGCCTCCAGCTTGGCATTGCCTTCGGTGAGCTGGGACTTGCCGATGAGTACCGGCAGATAGGTGTTGTCGGCGATCTGGAACAGCGTGGTTGCCGCGCCCACACCCGCGGCCACGATGTAGAGCTGGCCCATCGAGAGCAGATCGAACCAGGCGGCAATCGGCACCGTGAAAAGTAGGGCGGCGCGCAAGAGATCGCACAAGACCAGCATGGGCCGCTTGGCACTGCGGTCGATGCGCCCGCCCATCAGCAGGCCGACAAGGATGCCGGGCGCAACCGCCAGGGCCGACAGGATGCCGATCTGGGCCGGCGTGGCATCGACCGTCAACAGCGCCACGATGGGCAGCGCGGTGCGGCTGATCCGGCTGCCGAAGGCGCTGATCGCCTGGGCCGACCACAGGCGCAGGAAGTCGCCATGGCGCCACAGTCCGCCTCGCGGCCATGTCCTAATGCCCTGCCACGTCATGCCAGCCATGCCCTTCACGCCGCGCATGACACCCTTGCCCGCGCCGGAACTGCTCTATAGTGGCCTTCGATCCTTCCCGCCAACCCATCGGCCGCCAGCGTGACAGAGACCCCACCCGCGGAGGCGGCGACGGCCCAGCCGGACCGCCACTTTGCCTTTTTTCTGCTGTTTGCCAGCCTGGTCTGTGTTGGCCTGGGCCAGTCCCTGCTCTTCACCGTGCTGCCGCCCCTGGGCCGCGCCATGGGCATGGTGGAATGGCAGGTCGGCACCATCTTCGCCTTCTCGGGCGCCATGTGGTTCCTGATGAGCCCCTTCTGGGGGCGCAAGAGCGATGTGTGGGGGCGCAAGCCGGTGGTGCTGCTGGGTATCACCGCCTACGGCGTCTCCATGACCCTGTTCCTGCTGATGGTGAAGATCGGCATGCTGGGCCTGTTGCCGCTGGCCATCGCCTTCCCGCTGATGGTGCTGGCACGCGGCATCTTCGGGGCGGTCGGCTCGGGCAGTTTCCCTGCCGCACAGGCCTATGTCGCCGACCGCACGACCCGGGCCGAGCGGACCAGCAATGTGGCGCTCATCAACGCCAGCTTCGGCGTCGGCGTGATCTTCGGCCCGGGCCTGGGCGCCATGCTCTCAGGGATAGACCTGCTCGCTCCGCTTTATGCCGTGGCCGGCATCGCCTTTCTCAGCGCGCTCGCCATCGCGATCTTCCTGCCGGAGAAACGCGCTCCGATGTCGGAGCGCACGAAGACCGTGAAGATGAGCCCCTTCGACCGGCGCATCATGCCGCTGGCCGGCGCCAGCGTGGTGATGAGCATCTGTCAGGCCGCGACCATGCAGACAGCGGCCTTTTTCGTCATGGACGTGCTGGAACTGACGCCCGAGCAGACCGCACAGAAGGCCGGCATCGCACTGACAGCCTCGGCGGCGGCAGCCCTGCTGGTGCAGGTCTTTGCCATCCGCAAGTTCGACCTGACGCCGCGCGTCCTGCTGCGCTGGGGTGCGGCGATCTCGCTCATCGGCTTCATCGTCTTCATCTTCAGCGGATCCTACATCCCGCTGGTGATCGCGCTGATGCTGCACGGCATCGGCCAGGGCATGCTGCGCCCCGGGCTGGGTGCGGCGGCATCTCTTGCCGTGGGACCGCACGAACAGGGCGGTGCGGCGGGGCTCATCACGGCGACCGGGCCTGTGGGCCATGTCCTTTCGCCCTTCATCATCATGCCGCTCTATCAGTTCAACCATCACGGCCCCTACGTCATGAACGGCGTTCTGATGGCCGGCCTGCTGGTCTATATTTTCATGAGCCCGCGCATCCGCGCCGTTCTCAAGCGCGCGCACGTCTGAGAGGAGGCCGCCATGGCCGTGATCAACCGCATCGCCGAATTCCACGCCGACATGACCGCCTGGCGGCGCGACATCCATGCCCATCCCGAAACCGCCTTCGAGGAGGTGCGCACTGCCGATACGGTCGCGGCCCTGCTGGAAGATTTCGGCGTGGAGGTCCACCGCGGCCTTGCCACCACCGGCGTCGTGGGCACGCTGAAGGCCGGCACCAGCAAGCGCAGCATCGGCCTGCGCGCCGATCTCGACGCCCTGCACATCCACGAGAAAAACGATTTCGACCACCGCAGCGTCAACGCGGGCAAGATGCACGCCTGCGGCCACGACGGGCACACCACCATGCTGCTGGGTGCGGCCAAGTACCTCGCCGAGACACGTAACTTCGACGGCACCATTCACTTCATCTTCCAGCCGGCCGAGGAGAACGAGGGCGGCGGCCGGGTGATGGTCGAGGAAGGCCTGTTCGAGCAATTCCCCTGCGACAGCGTCTTTGGCATGCACAACGCGCCGGGCATCGAGGTGGGCAGGTTCGCCGTGCGCGAGGGGCCGTTCCTGGCCGCCTTCGACATCTTCGAGATCACGGTTACCGGCATCGGCACCCATGCGGCCATGCCCGACCGCGGCATCGACCCGATGATCCCGGCAGCCCAGATCGTCACCGGCCTGCAGACCATCCCCTCGCGCCAGGTCTCGCCGCTCTCATCGGCGGTCGTTTCGGTGACCCAGATCCACGGCGGCGACACCTGGAACGTCATCCCCGATCATGTGGTGCTGCGCGGCACCTGCCGCTGGTTCGACAGGCAAGTCCGCGATCTGCTGGAACCCGCCATGGCGCGCATTGCCGACGGCATCGCCGCGGCCCATCGCTGCACCGCCACGCTGCGTTACGAGCGGCGTTATCCCGCCACGGTCAACGCACCGGCAGAGACCGCCTTTGCCGCCGGCGTCGCCGAGGCCCTGGTCGGGCCCGAACATGTCGACCGCAATTTCGAGCCCGACATGGGTTCGGAGGATTTCGCTTTCATGCTGGAGCAGAAGCCCGGCTGCTACATCCTGATCGGCAACGGCCCGGAAGAAGGCGGCTGCCTGCTCCACAACCCGCACTACGACTTCAACGATGAGGTTCTGCCGCTGGGCGCGAGCTACTGGGCGCGTCTGGCAGAGACGGCGCTGTCGAAGTAGCCGGCCTCACCCGTCCAGGTTCGGCAGGTCGGGAATCTGGCCGACCTCGATGCCCTCTTCGACCAGCTCCTCGGCCTGTTCGCGGGTCGCCTGACCGTAAATGCTGCGCTTGTCGGATTCGCCATAGTGGATTTTGCGCGCCTCATCGGCAAAGCGCGGTCCGACATGTTCGAAGTTTTTTTCCACGTGGTCCTTCACTGCCCGCATCATGGCCATCACCTGGGCGGCCTGCTCCTTCTGCTGGGCAAGCGTCAGTGTCCTTTCGGCTGCGGGAGCGGCAAGCTCGGCCCCTTGGCGGCCGAGGAGCGCGTCGAGACGTTGGGCGCCATCAGCGCCTTGGCGACCTTCTTGTCGCCGCACACCGGACACGCGACCTCACCGGCCTTCACCTGGGCCTCGAAACCGGCGCTGTCGGCGAACCAGCCTTCGAAGACATGGTCCTTGCGGCATTTGAGATCGAAGACGATCATGGGCGGGAACGCCTCGTGAAATCAGGGCCTTAAGGCCCTCGGGGATCATGACTATATGTGCCCTTCGGGGCTGGGAACAAGATGACAGGTACGCGACACGGCCATGGCGCCGACCTTCCCGTTTCCCGCTGGATCGCCCGTTTCGCGCCGCTGATCCCCCACGGGGGCCGCGTGCTCGACGTCGCCGCGGGCGGCGGGCGGCACAGCCGCTATCTGCTGGAGCGCGGCCACAAGGTGACCGCAATCGACGTTGATGTCTCCGGCCTTGCGGATCTGACCGATCATGAAGGCGCGGAAATCGTGGAGGCCGATCTGGAAACGGGAGAACCCTGGCCCTACGGCAGCCACCGCTTCGCCGCCGTGGTGGTGACGAACTACCTCTACCGGCCACTGCTGCCGAATCTGGTCTCCTGCATCGGCCCCGGCGGCGTGTTGCTCTATGAGACCTTCGCCCAGGGCAACGAGAAGTTCGGCCGCCCGAGCAACCTCGCCTTTCTGCTCAAGCCGGGCGAACTGCTTGAGGCCGTCTCCGGCCGCCTGCGCGTGCTCGCCTACGAGGACCTCATCGTCGAGGAGCCCAAACCCGCCGCCGTCCAGCGCATCTGCGCCCGTCGCGAGGGCTGACCGGCGCGGCGGAGCCATCCGCCCCCTCCGTGCGCCTCCCTGAGAACGCTCGCGGAGATCGCGGAGGAAACCTGCAGAAATATCTCCAGACCACAGCGTTCACCGCGATCTCCGCGTCTCCGCGTGACAAGCCGTTGGGGTGCGCCCTGAGGCGCCGAACGTGTGGAAAGGTTACGGCATGGATCCCGGATCTGCGGCGCTGCGCGCCTTGTCCGGGATGACGGGAAAGTTGGCCTGGGGACCTGGACGAGCAAACACAGGGCTTGGGCCGCGCGACCAAATGGCAGGCTGTCGTCCCGCCTACTCCGCAGCCGCCTTCGTTGGCGCCACCGGGGCGCTGTAGCGGCGGTCGTGTTCGAGGGAGGGCAGGATGCCACGCACGCGCTCGACCTCGGCCATGTCGCATTCGGCCATCACGAAGCCGGTCTCCGTGCCGCCATCGGCCAGGACCACGCCCCAGGGATCGATGATCAGCGAATGGCCGCAGGTGCGCCGGCCGCCGGGGTGGTTGCCGGTCTGGCAGGGGGCGAAGACGAAGGCGCCGCATTCGATGGCGCGTGCCCGCAGCAGCACTTCCCAATGGGCATCGCCCGTCACCTTGGTGAAGGCCGAGGGAACCGTCAGCATGGTCGCGCCGGCCTGGGCGAGATCTCGGTAGAGCTGGGGAAAGCGCAGGTCGTAGCAGACCGTCATGCCCAGCAGGCCCCAGGGGGTCTGGGCCAGCACGGCCTTGTCGCCTGGATGGAACATGCTCGATTCCCGGTAGCGCGAACCATCGGGCAGATCGACATCGAACATGTGGATCTTCTCGTAGTCCGCGGCCGTCCGTCCTTGCGGATCGAACAGGAAGGCGTGGTTGGCGAGCGTGCCGTCGGCGCGCAGGGCCGCCACGGAACCGGCCTGCAACCAGGTCCCCGTCTCCTTCGCCACGGCGGCGAAGGCCTTCAGCGCGGGATGTTCGGCGGGGCGTTTGGCGTTATCCAGCCGCTGCTCCTCGCTGGCGGCCATCAGCGCCACGTTCTCGGGCAGGCCGATCAGTTCGGCCCCGGCGCGGGCGGCTTCGCGCACCATGTCGCAGGCCGCCTCGACATTCCTGGGCAGGTTGTCGTCGGCATTGACCTGGACGCAGGCGATCTTGACCTTGCTCATGCCGCGATCCCCAGAAGCGGGTCGAGCTTGCCCTGGCGGTCGAGCGCGTGGAGCTCGTCGCTGCCGCCCACCGGCACGCCATTGATGAATATCTGCGGCACGGTGCGGCCGCCTCCCGACAGGCGCGTCATTTCCTCGCGCTTGGCCGGATCCATCATCACGTCGATCTCGGTGAACTCCACGCCCTTGGCCTTCAGCAGCGCCTTGGCGCGATGGCAATAGGGGCAGAACATGGTGCTGTAGATGACGACTTCGGCCATGACGGGCTCCGGCTCGTGAAGGGCTGAGGTTAACATCCTAGGTGGTGGCGCGCACCACGCGCGCAAGGGTGACGACATCGACATCGGCCGCACCGGCCCGGTAAAGCACCCGTGCGCAGGCCTCCACCGTGGCCCCCGTCGTGAAGACGTCATCGATCAGCAGAACACGCCGGCCCGGCACCAGGGCGGCCCGGTGCGCCCGCACGGCAATCGCCCCGCGCAGGTTGTCGAAGCGCTGGTTGCGGTTGAGTCCGCCCTGGGAAGGTGTCGCCCGCACGCGCGCCAGCAGATCGACCGCCACGGGCCGGCCGGCCAGGCGTGCCAGGGATTGCGCCAGCATGGCCGACTGGTTGTAGCGGCGTGCGATCAAACGCCGCCGGTGCAGCGGCACGCAGGCGATCAGATCGGCCTCCTCCAGCAGCGGCCCGGCGGCACGCTGCAGCCATCGCGCGAAGGCGGGCAGCAGATGGGTGCGGTCGGCGCGCTTGAAGCCGACGATGAGACGGGCCGAAAGATCGTTGTAGCGCAGCGCCGCACGCGCCCGGTCGAAGGCCGGAGGACTGGCCGCACAGCCGCCGCACAGGGCATCGGCGCCCATGTCGAAATCGAAGGGCAGGCCGCAGCGGGCGCATTGCGGCGCGGTGATGAGATCCAGGCCCGGCCAGCAATCCGAGCACAGTGCCGTGCCCGCGCCCACGATGACGCCGCAGGCGATGCAGCGCGGCGGCAGGACGGCGTCCAGCGCCTGACGCCCGGCTTCGGCAAGGAAAGCGCGCATTTCCATGGCGGCCATTCCCGCGTCTTGCCCCCCAGCCGTCAAGCCCGGTCTTGCGAGCGGACACGCCAGCGGGCAGAACGGCGCGATGAACGAGGTGATCGCCCCCTTCGACCGCTCCGCCCTGCGCCGCAACCGCGCGCGGGCAGCCAGGCTTGCCGACGACAGCGCCGACTTCCTTTTCACGGAAGTGGGCGAACGTCTGGTCGACCGGCTGGATGACATCCGCCGCAGTTTTCCCGTGGCGCTTGAGATCGGCGCGCGCCGCGGCGCGCTGCGGCCCCAGCTTGCCGGGCGCAACGGTATCGCCACGCTGATTCAGGCCGACGCCTCGCCCATCATGGCGGCAGCCGCCGATGGCCCGCGCCTGGCGATGGACGAGGAGGCCCTGCCCTTTGGTCCGGCCAGCCTCGATCTGGTGTTTTCCAACCTTGCACTACACTGGACCAACGACCTGCCCGGCGCCCTGGCGCAGCTCCGCCGCGCCCTGCGCCCGGACGGCCTGTTGCTCGCCGCCATGATCGGCGGCGACAGCCTGATCGAACTGCGCGGTGTTCTGGCAGAGGCCGAGGCAACGGTCACCGGCGGCATGGCGCCGCGCCTGTCGCCGCTTGTGGATGTGCGCGATGCCGGCGCCCTGCTCCAGCGCGCGGGCTTTGCCCTGCCCGTGGTCGACATCGACCGCATCGACGTCAGCTACCCCGACGCGCTTGCCCTGATGCGCGACCTGCGCGCCATGGGCGAAACCAATGTCCTGGCCGAACGGCCCCGCGCCATGGCCCGCCGTGACGTGATGCTGGCCGCCGCCGCGCTTTATGCCGAACGCCACGGCGACGCCGAGGGCCGCATTCCGGCGACCTTCGACATCATCTACCTCTCCGGCTGGGCGCCCGACGCCAGCCAGCAGAAACCCCTGCGACCAGGGAGCGGCCAGATCAGCCTGACCACCGTGCTGGGCGAAGACCAGCAATAGTCACAGCAGGTCGCAGAGCATGGCGACCAGCGGCACGTCGGCGGGCGGCATGGGATAGGCTGACATGCGGTTGGGCCGGACCCAGGCAAGTTCGGCATGTTCCAGGGCGCTCACCGTGCCCTTCCAGCGGCGGCAGACGTAGAGCGGCATCAGCAGGTGGAAGTCGTCGTAGGCGTGGCTGGCGAAGGTGAAGGGCGCCAGGCACGACTGGGTCACGTCGATATCGAGTTCTTCCTTCAGCTCACGGATCAGTGCGGTTTCCGGAGTCTCGCCGGGATCGACCTTGCCGCCGGGAAACTCCCAAAGGCCCGCCATCGCCTTGCCCTCCGGCCGCCGCGCGATGAGCACGCGGTCGTCGGCATCGACCAGGGCGCAGGCAACGACCAGTACGGACTTCATGACTCCCACTCCTGCCGTGTCACGCGATGGCACGCCCAGTTGAAGAAACAGCCACGCGCGGGCGCCCATTCGCGCAGGTTGCCGATGCGGCGCAGCCCCACCTTGGCAAGGACCCGCGCGGAGGCTGGGTTCTCCATGGCGGTATAGGCGCCGATCTCATCGAGGCCCAGCGATTCGAAGCCGAAGGCCACGACCGCCCGGGCACCCTCGGTGGCATATCCTCTCCCCCAGACCCAGGGCGCATAGACATAACCGAAGTCGGCGGCGCGCCGGTCATCGGAAAGGAACATGCTGGAGACGCCGATCACCTCCCCGGCGGTCTGCACCACCCAGGTCAGGTCGCCGCCGTGGCGCGCCTCGAAGGCCATGCCGCAGGCAAACTGCACGCCATAGCCCGCAGGGTAGGGATGGGGGATTTCCGAGGTGTAACGCGCGACCTCCCAAAGCGACGCGATGGCCTCCACGGCGGGGCCGTGCACGGGCGCGATCGGCACCAGGCGCAGGCGCGGCGTGGCGATGGTCGCCTCCCACGGCGGGATCATCGCGGCCGGTCGCGCCATTCGCCCCGCGTCAGCCGGTAGCACTCGCCGATCATGCTGCCGCCGCGCTCGGGCAGCACCTCGAAGGAGACATTGCCGATACGCCGCAGTCCCGCCCTGGCGAGCACACGGCAGGACGCCGGGTTGATGACGGCGGCATGGGAGTGGAGGGCATCAAGGCCGAGTGCTTCAAAGGCGTGGTCGATCACCGCGCGGGCGGCTTCGGTGGCGTAACCCCGGCCCCAGCGCCAGGGTGCAAAGATGTAGCCCAGTTCGGCCGCGCGCCCGTCCTCGAACAGATCGAGGCCGATGGAGCCGATTGCTTCATCGCTACCCTTCTCCAACGCGACCCAGACATGGCCACCACCATGACGGCGCTCCGCGACCACCGCCTCGGCGAACAGGATACCGCCGCCGGGCGGATAGGGATGCGACACTTCCGCCGTATAGCGGGCTACCTCCCACAGGCGCGCGTAGGCCTCCACCGCGCGGCCGTGGCGGGGTTCCAGCGGCTCCAGCCGCAGACGTTGCGTGGTCAGTGTCTCGATGGTCATGGCCCGCGCCTTCTAAGGCTTCAGCGGAGCTGAGACCAGTAGGCGCGGTAGGCCTCGCAGAGCATATCGCCGTCGCGTGCCGGCGCGGGCATCACCTGTTCGCCGATGCGGCGCAGGCCGGCCTTGGCTAGGACTCGGCACGAAGCGGGGTTCTCGACGTTGGCATAGGCCTCGATCAGGTCGAGGCGCATGTAGCCGAAACCCAGGCGCACCATGGCGCGGGCGGCCTCGGTGGCATAGCCCTTGCCCCAGGCCCAGGGGGCGAAGGCGTAACCCAGTTCCCCCGTGCGCCGGTCCTCGGCGAGCGTGATGTCTATGACGCCGACCATGCCCTCGTCCTGCTGACCGAGAACGGCAAAGACCCAGCCGCCGCCATCGCGCCGTTCCTCCGTGGAGCGGCGGGCGAAATCCTCCGCGCATCGTGGCGGATAGGGATGGGGAATGTTGGCGGTGTAGCGCGCGACCTCCCACAGGCGCGCAAAACGGTCGAGCGCGCGGGCGTGGTCCAGCACCAGGGGTTCAAGGCGCAGGCGTTCGGTTGCGACCGGCCGGGGACCTTCGAGATTCACGCAAACCCTCGCTGGCCCGGTCCACGGGCGGCGCGGGGTCTGCCTTCGTCGTTGCGCAAGCGCCTCCCGGCGCCGGCAATGGCGAAACTCGGCATGGAAATCCCCCGTTGTGCAGCCGCTCAGATGCCATGCTAAGACCGCGCCGACTCGGGCGCAAACATCGGAGAGCCTTCTGGACACGAACGCGAAGACGCGCGACTCCGATGCAACAGGGCGGGGTGGCAGGCGCGCAGAGCTGATGGCACTTGCACGCCTGGGTGTGCCACTGGCCGGCGCGAACCTGGCCGAGATGGGCATGACGCTGACCGACATGGCCATCGTGGGCCGCCTGGGCGCGGTGGAGTTCGCTGCCGTGGGTCTGGCCGGCGGCGTCATCTTCGACGCGGAGGCGATCCTCTCGGGCGTGCTGACCGTGGTCGGCGTCCTGGTCGCCGAGGCCTACGGGCGCGGCGAACGCGAGCGGGTCGGGGCCATTGCCGGCCAGGGCCTGCGTATCGGGCTGCTGCTGTCGCTGCCGCTCATGGCGCTGTGCCTAATGCTGCCGGGTCTGCTTTCGTGGACCGGTCAGGATTCCCAGGTGCTTGCGCTGGGCGCCGTCTATCTCAACGCGGTGATGTGGTCCTTTCCCTTCTTCATGGCCTATGCCGTGCTGGTCGACGTCGCCACGGCGCTGCACAGGCCGCGCACGGTGTTCCTGGTGTCCACAAGCGCCGTGGCGCTCAATGCCGTGCTGAGCTGGTTCCTTGTCTTCGGCATCGCGGGATGGCCGGGATGGGGCGTGGCCGGCGCGGGATATGCCACCAGCCTGGTCAATGCCGCCATGGTGACCGCGCTCGCCGCGGCCTGTTTCGGCGGCAGGGAAATGCGTTCCTGGCTGCCGATCGGCGCTCTGATGCGCGGCGACAGGGCGGCAGGGCGCGACATCTTCAAGGTCGGCCTGCCGGTCGCCGGCATGACTCTCGCCGAGAGCGGCATGTTCACCGTGGTCATGGTTCTGATCGGCGGTTTCGGCACGATCGCGCTGGCGGCCAGCAAGATGGTCTTTGGATATGTTCAGGTTGCCGGCGCCTTCGCCTTCGCAGCAGCCGACGCGGCCGCCATCCGCGTTGCCATGGCATCCGGGCGCGGCGACCGTACGGGCGTGTGGCGGGCGGGCATGCTGGCCTGCAGCGTCGGCACCGCGATCCTCGTTCTGCTCGCCGCCGTGCCGCTGGTCTTCCCCTTTGATGTCGCTGCGGTGTTCCTGGGCGAACTGAAGGGCGAGGATATCGCCGTTGCCGAGCAGGCCCGCCTGCTGTTTGGCATCGGCGCGCTCTATCTGGTGCTTCAGGGCCTGCAGACCATCGTCGAGCACGCCCTGCGCGGCCTGCGGGACACGCTGGTACCCATGTGGCAGTCGCTGGCCGGATTGTGGCTGGTGGGACTGGCGGGCGGCGCGCTGCTGGCCTACGCGGCGGGCATGGGCGTGGCCGGCCTGTGGTGGGGCATGGCGGCGGGTTCGGGCCTCACCGCCCTGCTCTTCCTGCGCCGCTTTGCCGTGCTTACCGCGCGGATCGGACCAGCAGGCTAGGAACGGTAATCGGCGTTGATGTCGATGTAACGGCGTGTCAGGTCGCAGGTCCACACGGTCGCCTTGCCGCGGCCGATGCCGACATCGACTTCGATGACGATGTCCTGGCCGGCCATGTGGCGGGCCACCGGGGCCTCGTCGTAATCGGCAGGCGGGGCGCCGTTGACCGCCACGGCATGACCTCCGACCGTGATGTCGAGGCTGGTTTCGGCGATCTGCTGGCCGGACTTGCCCACGGCCATGACGATGCGGCCCCAGTTGGCGTCCCCGCCCGCAATCGCCGTCTTGACCAGCGGCGAATTGGCAATGGCCAGGCCGATGATGCGCGCGGCGCGTGAGGATTTCGCACCCTTGACCGTGATCTCCACGAACTTCTGCGCACCCTCCCCGTCGCGCACCACCTGATGGGCGAGATCGAGACAGACGCCGTCCAGCGCCTTGCGGAAGGCGCGCAGGTGGGGATCCGAGAGGGCATCGACCTTCTTGTGCCTTGCAGCACCCGTGGCGAAGAGCTGCAGGGTGTCGCTGGTCGAGGTGTCGCTGTCGACCGTGATGGCATTGAACGAACGGTCCGCAGAGGAGGCAAGCATGGCCTGGAGCACCGGGGCCGGGATTGCCGCATCGGTGAAGATGTAGGCGAGCATCGTCGCCATATCGGGCGCGATCATGCCCGAACCCTTGGCCATGCCGGTGATCGTCACCGGCGTTCCGGCAATCTCGGTCATGACCGAGGCGCCCTTGGGGTAGGTATCGGTCGTCATGATGGCGACTGCGGCATCTTCGAAGGCGCCCGGCTTCAGCCGTTTGGCCAGGCTGGGCAGTTCGGCGACGATCTTCTCGATCGGCAGCGGCTGGCCGATAACGCCGGTGGAAGCCACGAACACATCGCCGGGCCTGGCGCCAACGAGGCCGGCGACGGCGCGCGCGGCGGTTGCCACGGCATCGTCGCCTGCCTTGCCGGTATAGACGTTGGCATTGCCCGAATTGACGATCAGCGCGCGCGCCCTGCCCTTTGGCAGGTGCTTGCGGCACCAGCGCACCGGCGCGCCTGCCGTGCTTGACCTGGTGAAGACCCCGGCCACGCTCGCCGGACGCTCGAAGACGGCGAGCATCAGGTCGAGCTTGGTCGAGCTCGCCTTGATGCCGCAACGCCCCGTAGCCAGCGAAACGCCGGAAACAGGCAGCATGTCCGGAAACCGCTCGGGAGCGAGCGGCGAGACGGCGATCTTGGGCGAGGCGGCCATGGTGTCAGTCCGAAGCGGGTTGGGACTCCACAATCTCGATATCGGCATCGGCGCGCAAGGCATCGATGCGATCGTAGATTGCCTGCTCGGCAAGCTGGCTCTGCAGGCTGGGCGCCATTTCCTCAAAGGTCGGAACCGGCGCGGTACGGCGCTCCTCGACCTTGATCACGTGCCAGCCGAAAGGCGACTGCACCGGACCGGAAATCTCACCGGTCTCCAGGGCAAAGGCTGCATCGGCAAACTCCGGCACCATGTCGTCGTGCCGGAACCACCCGAGATCGCCGCCGTTGGGGCCGCTGGGACCGGTGGAGGCCTCTTCGGCCAGGGCCGCAAAATCCTCGCCGTCGTTCAGGCGCTCGACCAGGGCCGCGGCCTCATCCTCGGTCTCGACCAGGATGTGGCGGGCATGGATCTCGTCGCCCTGGCCGGAAGCCACGTAATCGGCAGCCCAGGTATCGTAGGCGGCCTGCAGCTCCTCGTCGCTGATGTCGGCGCTCATGACGTCCTGCATGTAAACCTGCTGCAGGACCTGCTCGCCCAGTTCGGCCATCTGGCTCTTGTAGGCTTCGCTCTCCTCCAGGTTTTCGGCCCGGGCGGCCGCGACCACCAGCTTGCGGTCGATGACCTGGTTGAGCATGGGCTCCCAGAGGGTTTCCACGGGAAGCTGCTGGTATTCGGCCGGCAGGCCCTGGATCGCGGCGATCACCTCGTCGCGGGTGACCTCCGCGCCGTTGACCCGGGCAACAACCTCGTCGCCCTCCTGGGCCAGGGCGGGAAGCGCAAAAACGGCAAGACAAAGGGCGCTGACAACGGCCCGCAACATCCTCATCGATCATCCTCCTGGGGAAAGTTGGCGTTTCAGAACATATTGGTCCCCGCTGCACAAGGGGCCAGCCGATCACGCCGCGTTGACACAGAGGGTCGCGCTCCCTATCTCTGCCGGGTCACACAGCCTGCTTCCCGCGGGCACAAAACATTGGATTTACGGATGCTTGGCGCCCTTGCCAGCCGCCTGTTCGGGTCGGCCAACCAACGCCAGCTGAAGAAACTCAGCAAGACCGTCGACCGCATCAACGCGCTGGAGAGCAATTTCAAGGCTCTCGATGATGCCGCGCTGACCGCCAAGACTGCCGAGTTCCGCCAGCGCCTGGCCGCAGGGGAAACCCTGGACGACCTGCTGCCCGAGGCCTTCGCCACGGTGCGCGAGGCCGCCAGCCGCGTGCTGGGCCAGCGTCATTTCGATGTTCAGCTTCTGGGCGGCATCGTGCTGCACAACGGCAAGATCGCCGAAATGAAGACCGGCGAGGGCAAGACCCTTGTCTCTACCCTGCCCGCCTATCTCAACGCCATCGAAGGCAAGGGCGTCCACGTCGTTACCGTCAACGATTACCTCGCCCGGCGCGACGCCGAGTGGATGGGGCGCATCTACCGCTTCCTGGGGCTGACCGTGGGCGTCATCATTCCGGGGCTCGACGACGTGGCGCGGCGCGAGCAGTACGCCTGCGACATCACCTATGCGACCAACAACGAGCTCGGATTCGACTATCTGCGCGACAACATGAAGTTCTCGCTCGACAGCATGGTCCAGCGCGAATTCAACTTCGGCATCGTCGACGAGGTCGACAGCATCCTGATCGACGAGGCGCGCACACCGCTTGTGATCTCGGGCCCGACCGAGGATTCCTCGGAGGCCTATCGCAACGTCGACAAGCTGATCCCCAAGCTGGTCGAGGAAGACTACGACAAGGACGAGAAACAGCGCGCCGTATCGCTGACCGAGCAGGGTACGGAGCGGATCGAGGCGCTGCTCGCCGAGGCCGGCCTGCTGGACGAGGGCGGCCTCTACGACGTCCAGAACGTCAGCCTGGTGCATCACGTCAACCAGGCGCTGCGCGCCCACAAGCTGTTCACGCGTGATGTCGACTACATTGTCAAGGACGACAAGGTCATCATCATCGACGAGTTCACCGGCCGCATGATGGAGGGCCGGCGCTACAGCGAGGGCCTGCACCAGGCGCTGGAGGCCAAGGAAAACGTCAAGGTCCAGACCGAGAACCAGACGCTCGCCTCGATCACCTTCCAGAACTATTTCCGCCTCTACCCCAAGCTCTCGGGCATGACCGGCACGGCCATGACCGAGGCCGGCGAGTTTGCCGAGATCTACCAACTCGAAGTGATCGAGATGCCGACTCATCGTCCGATGCAGCGCATCGACCACGATGATGCGGTCTATCGCACCGGGCCTGAGAAATACGCAGCGATCATCGAACTCATTGCCGAGTGCCACGCCAAGGGCCAGCCCGTTCTGGTCGGCACCGTCTCCATCGAGAAGTCGGAGATGCTGGGCGCGATGCTCAAGAAGAAAAAGATTCCCCATAACGTGCTGAACGCCCGCTACCACGAGCAGGAAGCCCATATCGTGGCCCAGGCGGGCCGGCTGGGCGCGGTCACCATCGCGACCAACATGGCCGGCCGCGGCACCGACATCCAGCTTGGCGGCAACGCCGACATGCGCGTTGCCGACGAACTGGCGGGCATCGAGGACGAGGGCAAGCGCCGGGCCGAGGAGGCGCGCATCCGCGCCGATGTCGCCGCCGCGCGCGAGAAGGTGCTGGCCGCCGGCGGTCTGTGCATCATCGGCACCGAACGCCACGAGAGCCGGCGCATCGACAACCAGTTGCGGGGCCGTTCTGGCCGCCAGGGCGACCCCGGCGCCTCGTTCTTCCTGCTCTCGCTGGAAGACGACCTGATGCGCATATTCGGCAGCGACCGTCTCGACGGCATGCTGAAGAAGCTGGGTCTGGAAGAAGGCGAGGCGATCACCCATCCCTGGGTCAACAGGGCGATCGAACGCGCCCAGGGCAAGGTCGAGGCGCGCAACTTCGACATCCGCAAGAACCTGCTGCGCTTCGACAACGTGATGAACGACCAGCGCAAGGTGATCTACGAACAGCGCCGCGACCTGATGCGCACCAATGACGTCTCCGAGACGATCAGCCACATGCGCCAGGAAGTGATCGAGGACCTGGTCGCCCGCTGCATTCCCGAGGGCGTCTATCCCGAACA
Organism: uncultured Rhodospirillaceae bacterium; assembly: GCA_937880925.1. Classification (GTDB taxonomy): domain Bacteria; phylum Pseudomonadota; class Alphaproteobacteria; order SP197; family SP197; genus CALGGB01. The sequence continues at coordinate 27,850 of CALGGB010000277.1, forward strand.
GTGGGAGACCCACTCGCTGGCCGAAGAGGTCAACCGCATCCTGGGGCTGAACCTGCCGATCGCCGAATGGGCCGCCGAGGAGGGCATCGCCGACGAGGAGGTCAAGGACCGCATCCAGAAGGCCGCCGACGAAAAGGCCGCCGAGAAGGAAGCGCTCTACACGCCATCCGTGATGCGGGTCGCCGAAAAGAGCCTGCTTTTGCAGATTCTCGACAACAAGTGGCGCGACCATCTCCATTCGCTGGACCATCTGCGCCAGGCCGTGGGCCTGCGCGCCTATGCCCAGAAGGACCCCCTGCGTGAATACCAGCGCGAGGCCTTCAACCTGTTCGACCATCTGCTGGTGGGTCTGCGCGAGGGCGTGACCCAGATGCTGATGCATGTCGAAATCCGCGTCGATGCCGCCGACGTGCTGGCGCGGCGCCAGCAGGAACAGATGGCCAAGCTGCAGGAGAGCCGCACCGATCCGGCGCTGGCGGCCCAGCAGCCGGCCGCACTTGGAGCCCCGCGCAGCACCAGCAGCAGCGGCGACTGGGATAACGGACCTGTCGTGCGTCGCACCGCCCCCGATCAGCGCAAGGCGGCCGATCCCGCCACCTGGGGGCGCGTCGGCCGCAACGAGCCCTGCCCCTGCGGATCGGGCAAGAAGTACAAGCATTGCCACGGCAAGCTTGAACAGGACGCAACGGTCGAGCGCGTCTCCTGACGGCTTTGCTGCCGCCCCGTGTGCCCCGACGGCGCCATGGAGGTTGCCGCCATGACTGAGCCCGGCGACGCCGATGTCTTCCAGGACCGCTTCCTGGAACTTCTCAGCGCCATCGAAGCGTATGACGCCCAGGGGCTTGCCGGCATCAAGAGCCTGCGCACGGTGTTGCTCGATCTACGCGACGTGTTGCTTTCCAGCGCCGTTCACTCCCGTACGATGAACCATCCCAATCCACTCGCGCGGTCTGGCCGCCAGTGCTTCTCGCAGTCGGACGAGGACGGCATCACGCTCGAAATCCTGCGCCGGATCGGCCGCATCGACAGCGGTGTCTTTGCCGAGTTCGGTGTCGGCAATGGCCTGCAGAACAACACCCTGATCCTTGGCGCGCTGGGCTGGAACGGCATCTGGGTGGGGGACGAGGACCTTGCCTTCGATGTCTCGGAGACATCACCCGATAGGCTCAACTTTCAGCAAGAGCGGATCACACGCGACAACATCGTCGGACTGGCCCGTAGCGGTCTTGCCGCCCTGCATGCCAAAAGCGCCGATGTCATCTCCTGCGACCTGGACGGCAACGACCTGCATTTCATCGGACCACTGCTGGAGAGCGGGCTCAGACCCAGCCTCTTCATCGTGGAGTACAATGCGAAGTTTCCCCCGCCGGTGCGTTTCGCGGTTGCCTACGACGCCGATCACCGCTGGCAGGGCGACGATTACTACGGCGCCTCGCTGTGCAGCCTCACCGATCTGTTCGAACGGTTCGGCTACATGCTGGTCTGTTGCAACCCCCATACCGGCACCAACGCCTTTTTCGTTGCGGAACGGCATCGCGAGCATTTCGGCGACGTTCCCGGCGATGTCGCGGATATCTATGTCGCGCCGCATCAGCACATGCTCAATCGATACGCCCACAGGACATCCGCGCGCACCGTGCGCGAGATGTTCCGCGGCACCGCCCCGTGAAGCGCCGCATCTTGCACCCCGGAAATCTGTCTGACAGCTTGATGGAATCGCCTGGCGGGGTTCTACTCGCGGCCAGCGATGCAACAGAGCAGTGCAACACCAGCCGATGGGCTGTCGTTGGATGGCTGCGTTCCGCAGCTCGGCGAGCACGAAGAAGGAGACTTTCATGAGACTTCACAAACTGATCGAGAAGATCCAGGCCCGGGGCGCCACGCGCCGGGAGATCCACGCCGCCATGGCCGGCGCGGGCCTGGGCATCGCGACCTTCCCCGGCACGGCGAGCTACGCCCGCGCCGAGGGCGAGGTGACCTATTTCACCTGGGCCGGCTACGACATTCCCGAGTTCGTTCCCGGCTACATCCAGCAGTACGGCGGCCCGCCGGCCTATTCGCTGTTCGGCGAGGACGAGGAAGCCTTCTCCAAGGTGCGCGCGGGTTATCGCCCCGATGTCGCCCATCCCTGCAAGGTGACCCTCGGCCGCTTCCGCGACGCCGGCCTGATCGAGCCGATGGACCCCAGCCGCATCACCGCCTGGGCCGATGTCTGGCCGGAGCTGAAAAACACCGATGGCGTGGAGACCGAGGAAGGCATCTGGCAGGTGCCCTTCGACTGGGGCAACGCCTCCGTGCTCTACCGCACCGATCTGGTCGACCCGGCCTACCAGGAGAACCCGACCTGGGAGATCCTGTGGGACGAGCGTTATGCCGGCAAGCTCGCGACCTTCGATTCGGTCGACGGCGCGGTGCTGGTCGCGGGCCTGGTCGCTGGCGCCGAAGACATCTTCCACATGACCGACGAGGAGCTGGCGCGCGCCAAGGAACTGCTGACCAAGCAGCGCGACCTGCTGCTCTTCTACTGGACCGACCAGTCGGCGGTGGAACAGGCGCTGGCCTCGGGCGAGCTCGTGGCCGCCTACGCCTGGAACGATGCCGTGGTGAACCTGAAGAACCAGGGCCTGCCGGTCGAGTACATGAACCCCAAGGAAGGCATCTTCACCTGGTTCTGCGGCATGGTCATGATCAAGGACGGCCCCGGCGACAAGGAAGCCGCCTACGACCTGATCAACGCCATGCTGGAGCCGGAAGTCGGCGCCTGGCTGATCGACAACTACGGCTACGGCCACGCCAACAGCAAGTCGGCCGAGCTGGTCGCGCCCGAGCGTCTGGTCGAGCTGGGCATCAGCTCACCCTCGGCCCTGTTCGCCGACGGTATCTTCTTTGCCGAGATCGATCCCGATGTGCGCCAGCGCTACATCGACGCCTTCGAGGAAGTGAAGGCCGGTTTCTAGAGCGGATCTCGATTCCCTGGGACCGCTTGGCGGTTCCGGGGAATCGTGTGAATCCGCTGTACATCAACAAGATAGAGCAAATTCACATCCTTCAGCGCAATCGCGAAGCGATTCCGATGAAGGATGATTTGCTCTAGAGCGGATCAACACCGGGCACGCCGACACGGTCCGCTCAGGCGGGCCGTGTCGGGCCTGGTGATGCAACAATGCTCTCTATGCACTGCAGAGCCGCAGAGGCGTGCGAAGGGATCAGCTCAGACCCTTGCGGCCCATCTCCATGAATTTCTCCCGGCGCCCGGAGCGCAGGGCTGCAGGTGCCGTGCCCTCCAGTTCGCCAAGACCGCGGGCAATGGCATCGCCCACACGTCGCATGGTTTCCGTGGGGTCGCGATGGGCCCCGCCCATGGGCTCACCGATCACCTCGTCGATGATGCGCATCTGGGCCAGGTCGCCGGCGGTCAGCTTGAGCGCCTCGGCCGCTTCGGCGGCCTGGTCGCCCGAGCGCCACAGGATGGAGGCACAGCCTTCGGGCGAGATCACCGAATAGACGGCATGTTCGAGCATCAGCACGCGGTCACCCACGGCAATGGCAATGGCGCCGCCCGAGCCGCCCTCGCCGATCACGACGGAAATCACCGGCACGCCGATTGACAGACAGGTCTCGATGGAGCGGGCGATGGCCTCGGCCTGGCCGCGCTCCTCAGCGCCAATGCCCGGATAGGCGCCCGAGGTATCGACCAGCGTGATCACAGGCAGGCCGAAGCGGTCGGCCATTTCCATCAGGCGCACAGCCTTGCGATAACCCTCGGGGCGCGCCATGCCGAAATTGTGCCGTACCCGGTCCTCGGTATCGGCACCCTTCTCGTGACCCATCACCACCACCGAGCGGCCGCGAAAGGTGCCAAGGCCGCCGATGATGGCGAGGTCCTCGCCAAACAGGCGGTCACCGGCCAGAGGTACGAAATCCTCGATCAGATTGGCGATGTAGTGGCTGGTGTGCGGCCGCAGGGCATGGCGGGCGACCTGGGTCTTCTGCCATGCCGTCAGCTTGCCGTAGGTCTGCTGCAGCAGGCGGTCGAGCTTGCCCTGCAGGCGCGTGACCTCGTCGACGATGTTGACGCCATCGCCGTCCGACAAACGCCGCAGCTCCTTGATCTTGCTCTCGAGCTCGGCGATCGGACGTTCGAAGTCCAGATAGTGCTGCATGGCCAGCCTCCTCTGCTTCGGAGTCTAGCCTATTTGGCCGCCGCGATCTGTGCGGCCTTCTTGACCATCACCTCGGCCTGCTTGATCGAGGCGATGTCGATCAGGCGGCCATCCAGCGAAACGGCACCCTGGCCGTCCTTCTGGGCCTGTTCCATGGCCTCCAGGATACGCTTGGCCTGGGAGACTTCCTTCTCGGACGGGCTGTTGACCTCGTTGGCCAGATCGATCTGGCTGGGGTGGATCGCCCACTTGCCCTCGCAGCCCAGGGCCGCGGCGCGGTTGGCCTGGGCGCGGAAGCCGTCGCCGTCCTTGAAGTCGCCAAAGGGGCCGTCGATCGGGCGCAGGCCGGCGGCACGCGCCGCCACCACCATGCGCGAGACCGCGAAGTGCCACATGTCGCCCCAGTGGTAGTCGCGCGGCTTGTCGCCGTCGATGTCGGTCAGCACGCCGTAGAGCGGGTTCGGGCCGCCGATCACGGTGGTGCGCGCCTTGGTCGAGGCGGCATAGTCGGCAACACCAAAGTGCAGGCTTTCGTTGCGCTTGCTGGCATGCGCGATGGCCTCGACGTTGGACATGCCAAGCGCCGTCTCGATGATCAGTTCAAAGCCGATGCGCTTGGTCCGCCCCTTGGCGTCCTCGCACTGCGTGGTCAGCATGTCGACGGCATAGACGTCCGACGTTGTGCCGACCTTGGGAATCATGAACAGGTCAAGGCGATCGCCCGTCTGCTCGATGACGTCGATGACGTCGCGATACATGTAGGGAGTATCGAGACCATTGATGCGCACCGAAAGGGTCTTTGTCCCCCAGTCGATGTCGTTGATCGCCTCGATGACGTTCTTACGCGCCTGGACCTTGTCGCCGGGCGCCACGGCGTCCTCGAGGTCGAGGAAAATGACGTCGGCGCTGCCCTTGGCGGCCTTTTCAAAGAGCTCGGGGCGGCTGCCGGGAACGGCCAGTTCGCTGCGGTTGAGGCGCGCGTGCGCCGGCTCGACGATCGTGAAGCTCATGATTTCGGTCCCTTCGGGTCTCGCTCGGACGGCGGCGCACTCAATGCCCGCAGCCCCGCATTCTGTCAACCATACCCCATTCCGGCTCAGCGAAGCGGATGGTGCCGCTCAACCGTGCTGCGCAGGCGCTCCTCCAGGACATGCGTATAGATCTGGGTCGTGGAGATATCGGCATGGCCCAGCATCTTCTGCACCGCGCGCAGGTCGGCGCCATGGGCCAGAAGATGGCTGGCAAAGGCGTGGCGCAGGACGTGGGGCGAGACCCGCGCCGGATCGATCCCGGCCTGCAGCGCCAGGTCCTTCAGCATCAGGGCGACACCCTGGCGCGTCAGATGGCCCGAGGCGCCATGGGAGGGAAACAGCCAGCGCGGCGTGCCCTCCTGCGCTGCAATCAGGGCGCGAACGGCCCGCGCGGCATGTTCGCCCACGGGAACCAGGCGCTCGCGCCCACCCTTGCCGCGCACGATGATGAAGGGCGCATCGTCACGGAAGGCTGCACGCGGCAGGGCGATCAGTTCGGAGACACGAAGACCGGTGGCGTAGAGCAGCTCGATCAGCGCGGCCCGGCGCAGCCCGTCCAGGCCTTCCGCGCCGCGGGCGGCGGCAAGCAGGCTGTCGACCTCCTCCTCGCCCAGCACCTTGGGCAGGGAACGGCCGGCACGCGGCGCTTCGATGATCGCCGTAGGATCGTCGCTGCGCTGTCCCTCGGCCAGCAGGAAACCGAAGAACTGGCGCAGGGCCGAAAGACGCCGGGCTGCCGTGCGCGGCGACAATGCCGCCTTCTGCATGGCGGCCAGATAGGCCCGCACGGCCCCCGCATCGGCGGCCACGGCCTCACTGCGAGCATCGGCGGCAAAACATGCGAAATCGATAAGGTCGCGGCGATAGGCGGCCACCGTGTTGGCCGACGCGCCCCGTTCGGCCGTCATCATTTCGAGAAAGGTCTCGATCGCGCGGTCGTCACCTGCTGCGGTCATGGCCTTCAGGGCTTCGCGATGGCGCGCTGGCCGCCGGCCTCCATCGCCAGAAGCCGGCCCTCGACACCCAGACCGACCGCATCCAGCGCACCGATCACGGCCTCCAGGGTAATGGGATCGGCGCCCGCGGGGCCCCGTGGACCCAGAGCGACCAGCGCAATGAGCACGGTCTGACCAACGCTGCCGGCAGCCGCGGCGCGGTCCATGGCAAACAGCAGCGCGGCCGGAGCCGGCGCATGGGCGCGCGCTTCCGAAAGAGCGATGACATCGGCGACAATCGGCGCCCCGGCATTGTCGTTGAGCGCCGCAAAGGCGGCCAGATAGGTTTCAGCAAGCACCAGACGCCGTTCGTCGCCCGCACCGCCCGTTGCCTGCCACCAGCCGGCCATGCCGGCGCCGCCATCGGGGAGCTGTTCGCCAAAGGCCAGCCGGAACAGCGGCCAGAGTGCGGTGGCGCGGGCAGCGAAATCCGCGCTGCCCTGGGCGCGATCGAGCAGCAAGGGCCACCAGCGGGCGGCCGATTCGGGCCGGCCGGCCATCAGCAGCGCGGCCGAGGCATCGGCCGAGAACCAGGCGAGTTCGCTGGCCGGCTCCAGGCCGGCAATCTGGCCCGCAACGGCGCGGGCAGCCGCCAGATAGCCCGGCGCACCCCCGGTTTCGGCGGCGTGATGCAGCAGGGACGCCAGGGCTTCCGCCCGCGCGGCGGGCAGTTGCTGGGTCCGGCCTGCCTGATAAAGCAGGGCATGGGCCGAGCCATCATCCATCGTGCCGGCCTGGGTCAGCGCATTGGCGAGCATATCGGGGGTAAAGGCCACGGCCTCGTAAAGCGCCGCCAGTTCGCTTCCGGGCATGACCCCGCCCGCCGTGGCGCCTTCGGCCGCGGCGAGGCGCACCTCGTTGTCGAGAGCCGGGCTTTCGGCAATGGCGCGCTGCACGGCGGCCGGCGCAGAAGCAATCAGCGCGCCGGTGAAGGCAACGTCGCTGTTCAGCGCCATGGCGAAGATCAGGGGCGTGGCGCCGTCAAGGCTGTCGATCCTGCCCCGCGTGCCGCTGGAAAGCGCATTATCAAGTGCAAGAAACTGGGGCTCCAGCGCGACGCCCGCTTCCTGCAGCAGGGTGATGCCCAGATCGGCGACGGCGTCCTCCCCGGCCAGCCTCTGACAGAACACCAGGGCCTTCTGGAGGTCGATGTTTTCGCCCAGCGCCATGCCGTCGCGCACGCTGCGGCAACCGCCGTCGCTGTCGCTTTCCAGGAACGCGGCATCGGCCAGCGCCGCAATGGCCGCAGCCGAAAGGGCGCTGCGCCCGGCGCTTGCCGCCAGTTCCTGGGTATCGCCGGGCAGCCCCAGAGCGTTCAGACGCGCCATGCGCATGGCCAGCAGGTCGGCACTTTCGCCCTCGGGCGGATTGGCCGCTGTAAGCAACAGTCTGCGGGCCAGCTCGGTCGCCGTGGGGGAGCCGTTGCCACCGGGAATGGCCGGAAGCAGCGCGGCGACCAGGCCCGGATCGCTGCGGTACCACATGTCCATGGGAAAGCCCCCGCCGCTGGCGCTCAGGGTGCCGGCGGCCGAGGCACTGATCGGGGCCAGGCTTTCGACTTCCAGCCCGTCCGAGGAAGCCGGTACGGAGGTGATGCTGCCGCCGCCCGTCGTGCCCGTATCCGTGGTGACGGGGTCGTCGAAGGGGATCAGCAGCAGCGGATCGCTGCCGTCCGACTGCGCCGCGGCCCCGCCCGCAGAGGCGGCCAGGGACAGGGCAAGCAGCAGCCCGAAGGCGGGCCTAGCGCGGGAAGCGATCATTCGGGATCGTCTTCTCGACATGGGTGGTCGGCGGTGGGATATCCCAGGTCGCAAGGAACGCGCCGCCGCCCACAATGGCGGCAACGACGACAAGCATGAGGAAACGGGCGATGAAACGCATGGTCTTGGTGGGCCATCCATGGGCAGCGGGTTGGCGATTATGCTATCGTCGCACTATGGCGCTCGTGCGGCAATCGCCGACCGTTCAGTGTGCCCTTCCGATCACCAGTCCCGGTTCACCGTGAGCGACAGCGACATACCCAAGCCCGACCGCACGATCACGCTCGTGGGCCTGATGGGTGCGGGCAAATCGACCGTTGGGCGGCGCCTTGCCACCCGGCTGGACCTGCCCTTTGTCGATGCCGACAGCGAAATCGAGGCTGCGGCCGGCTGCACCATCCCCGAAATCTTCGAACGCCACGGCGAGGCCGAGTTCCGCGCCGGAGAACGCCGCGTCATCGCGCGCCTGCTGCGCGGCCGGCCCAAGGTGCTGGCCACGGGTGGCGGCGCCTTCATGGACGCCGACACGCGCCAGCGCATCAAGAGCCGCGCGATCTCGGTCTGGCTGCGCGCAGACCTCGACCTTCTGATGGCGCGGGTGGCGCGCCGCGACAACCGGCCCCTGCTCAAGCAGGGCGACCCCAGACAGATCATGGAGCGGCTGATGGCCGAGCGTTATCCGGTCTATGGAGAGGCCGACATCACCGTGGAAAGCAACGAGGGGCCCCACGACGCCATCGTCGAGCGCATCATCGATGCCCTGCGCGAGAGGTCAGCCGCGTCATGAGCATCGAACGGATCAAGGTCGATGTCGGCCGCCACCGTCAGCCTTACGATATCCTGGTGGGCGACGGCCTGATCGAGAACGCCGCCGAGCACCTCTCGAAGGTCCTCAAGCGCCGCAAGGCCTTCATCGTCACCGACGAGACGGTGGCCGGCCTGCATCTGGAGCGTCTCAACACCGCGTTCGCGGCAGGCGGCATCGAAAGCCATGTCACCGTGATGCCGGCCGGCGAAGCCAACAAGGACTTCGCCCATCTCCAGCAGATGACCGATTCCCTGCTCGATGCCGGGGCCGAGCGCAGCGACACCCTGGTCGCTCTGGGTGGCGGCGTGATCGGCGACATGACCGGCTTTGCCGCCGCGATCCTGCGCCGCGGCATGGATTTCGTGCAGGTGCCCACCACCCTGCTCGCACAGGTCGACAGTTCCGTGGGCGGCAAGACCGGCATCGACACGCGCCAGGGCAAGAACCTGATCGGCGCCTTCCACCAGCCGCGCCTGGTCCTGGCCGACACCGGCGTGCTCGATACCCTGCCGCGGCGCGAGCTGCTGGCGGGTTACGCGGAGGTCGTGAAGTACGGCCTGCTGGGCGATGCCGTCTTCTTCGACTGGCTGACCCGGCGCGGCGCCGAGGTGATCGAGGAGAACGGCCGCGCCCGGCGCCAGGCGATCGCCACATGCTGCCGCTTCAAGGCCGAGGTCGTCGCGCGCGACGAGACCGAGACCGGCGAGCGCGCCCTGCTCAACCTGGGTCACACCTTCGGCCATGCTCTGGAGGCCGAGGCCAGCTTCGATGCCGGGCTGCTGCACGGCGAAGGCGTGGCGATCGGCATGACCATGGCCTTTGCGCTGTCGGTGGAGCTGGAGATGTGCCTGCCCGACGAAGCCGCCTGGGCGCGCCGCCACCTCGACGCCATCGGCCTGCCGACCCACCCTGCCCAGCGCGGTCTGAAGGACGTGACCGCGGCTGCCCTGATGGGCCACATGGCCCAGGACAAGAAGGTGAAGGATGGGCGTATCGCCTTCATCCTGACCCACGGCATCGGCGAGGCCTTCCTCACCCGCGATGTCGAGCCCGCTGCCGTGGAGGCCTTTCTGGAAGGCTTCCTGCGCGATGTTCCCGATGCCGCCTGACCTCTTCCCGCGGCTGTTGCCGCCACGACCCAACAGAACTGCGACCGGTGCGCCATGACCGTGGTCTTTGAAATTGCCATTGCCGCGATCTTCATATCGCTGCTGCTTTCTGCCTTCTTTTCCGGTTCGGAGACGGCGCTGACCGCAGCCAACCGTTCCCGCATCCATCACCTGGAAATGGAAGGCAACAAGCGCGCCCGTACGGTCAACCACCTGATGCGCGACCGCGAGCATCTGATCGGCGCGATCCTGCTGGGCAACAACGTCGTCAACATTTTCGCGGCCTCGGTCGCCTCCTTTGCCTTCACCCAGGCCTTCGGCGAGGCGGGCGTTGCCTATGCCACCGGCATCATGACCGTGCTGGTGCTGATCTTTGCCGAGGTCATGCCCAAGACCTACGCCATCCGCAATGCCGAGAAGGTGGCGCTCTTCGTCGCCCCGCCCATGAAGTGGATCGTGCGCCTGCTTTCCCCCGTGACCGGCACCATCCGCTGGCTGGTGATGCTGATCTTCCGCATGATCGGCGCCCACCAGGACGGCTCGGGCACCCCTTCGGAAGAAGAGATCCGCGGCGCCCTTGCCCTCTACAAGCACGAGGGCGGCCTGGTGAAGGACGAACACGCCATGCTCGACAGCATCCTCGACCTTTCCGAGGTCGAGGTCGGCGAGGTGATGACCCACCGGCGCAACATGTTCACGGTCAACATCGACCAGCCGGTGACCCAGGTTGTGGAGGACATCCTCAAGAGCCCCTACACGCGCATTCCGCTGTGGAAGGACGATCCCGACAACATCGTCGGCCTGCTGCATGCCAAGAACCTGCTGCGCGAGGTGCTGCGCCGGGGCGGCCGCCTGCCGGGTATCGACGTCATGAAGATTGCCAGCGAACCCTGGTTCGTGCCCGACACCACGACCCTTTCCGAACAGCTTGCCGCCTTCCGCGAGCGCCACGCCCATACCGCCCTGGTGGTCGACGAATACGGCACCATGATGGGCCTCGTCACCCTGGAGGACATCCTCGAGGAGATCGTCGGCGACATCGAGGACGAGCATGACATTGCGGTCTCCGACCACGCCGTTTCCGAGGACGGATCGGTCGTGGTCGATGGCGCGGCGACCATCCGCGACATCAACCGGGAGTTCGACTGGAGCCTGCCCGACGACGAGGCCAACACCATCGCGGGCCTGGTCATTCACGAGGCCCAGTTGATCCCCGACATCGGCCAGATCTTTGTCTTCCACGACTTCCGCTTCGAGATCACCGGGCGGCAGCGCAACCAGATCACCCAGATCCGGGTCACGCCCCTGCGCGACGACCTCGACGACATGCCAGAAGGCTAAGTGCGATTCCCTTCATGACCTTCGATCTTCTGGCTTCGCTCGTCCCGGTCCTGGCGCCGATCCTGATCGCCATCCTCGTCGGCTTCATCTGGGCGAAAAAAGGCACGCCGGCCGAGCCCGCGCATCTGACGCAGATCATCCTGAACGTCGGCACGCCCTGCCTGATCTTCTCGACGCTTTCGACGCTGACCGTGAGCCCTGTGGAACTGGGCACCATGGCGGCGGCATGCGTGCTGATGCTGGTGATCTTCGTCGGCACCAGCTACCTGATGCTGCGCGGCGTCGGCCTGCCCCATCGCATCTATCTGGCACCGACCATCTTCGGCAACCTCGGCAACCTGGGCCTGCCGGTCAGCCTTTATGCCTTTGGCGACATGGGGCTTGAGCTGGGCCTCATCATGTTCGCCACCCAGTCGGTACTGTTCTTCACGATCAACATGTGGCTGATGTCGGGCAAGGCCTCCCCGCTCTCCATGCTGAAGACGCCGCACCTTTACGCCATCGCCGTGGCGCTGGCCTTTACCCTGACCGACACCGCCCCGCCCGAGTGGGTCTCGAACACCACGCACCTGCTGGGCGGCATGACGATTCCGCTGATGCTCGTCATGCTGGGCATTTCGCTGGCCCGCATGAAGGTGGTGGCGGTTGCCCGCCCGCTGGTGGTGGTGTGCCTGCGCCTCGTTGTCGGCGTCGGGGTCGCCTTCGGCCTGGGCTGGGCATTGGGGCTTTCGGGGCCAGCCGCCGGTGTCGTCTTCATCGCCTGCTGCATGCCCGCCGCGGTGTTCAACTACCTGATCGCCGTGCGCTACGACCGCAATCCCGGCGAGGTGGCGAGCTTCATCGTGCTCAACACCCTGACCATCCTGATCCTGCTGCCGATCATCGTGCCGATCGCATGGTGGATCGCCGAGACGTCCTGAGGCCTTGCGGGCGCGGGAAACAGACCCCTATGCTGCGCCGCACAATTCACCGGAGACCGGCATGCCCCTGCCCGAGCCTGCGCCGCGCAAGCTGATGCACACCCGCCAGATCCACTGCCAGGGATTCAAGCGGGAGGACGGCCTGTGGGACATCGAGGCCCACCTCACCGACACCAAGACCTATGGTTTCGACAGCCGCGACCGCAACCGCGTGGAAGCCGGCGAACCGATCCACGGCATGTGGCTGCGCCTGACCCTCGATACCGATTTCGTCGTCCGCGAGGTCGCCGCGGCGATGGATCACACGCCCTTCTCGATCTGCAACCAGATCGCTCCCGCGCACCAGAAGCTGGTCGGCGAAAGGATCGGCGCGGGCTGGAACCGCCGTGTGCGCGAACTGCTGGGCGGCACCAGCGGCTGCACCCACATGCGCGAGATGCTGGGCCGCATGGCCACCGTCGCCATCCAGGCGATGTTCGGCGAGCGGCGCAAGGACGGCCAGGACAGCCTGGACCCCAGCGGCAGGAAACCCTTCGTCATCGACGGCTGCCACGCCTGGGCCTCCGACAGCTCTGTCACCCAGCGCGAATACCCCGACTGGTACACCGGCCCCGAGAACACGACCGAAGCCTGAAGCGGATGCAAAGATCGCCGTTGCGCCGGCCTGCCATTCGGCCCTAGCGTCGCGCTCTGGTTCACGCACGGGATGGCCATGGCCGATCGCGTCTATCGATGGGAATGCCGCCGCGAAAGCGGCTTTGCCCTGTCGGCGGGACAACGCCGCGCGGGCCTGCGGGCACGCGTCGCAACCGGCGGCTAGAACCGATCCACCTCTCTGCCGCCGCCACGACCTGACAGCCCACAAGCGCCCCTGCCGCTGCGTCCAGCGACGCGCCGGCCCGTGCTGATCCCAAGCTGACAGGAACTTCCCCAACATGGGCATGGCTCGTCTGGCCGTCGACATCGGCGGCACCTTCACCGACGTGGTTCTCGAGCGCGACGGCGCGCTTTGGGGCACCAAGGTGCCCACCACCCCGCAGGCGCCCCAGCGCGGTTTCCTTGATGGTGTCTTGCGTCTGCTGAAGCAGACCGGCACCGCCCCGGCCGACATCGGCTCGATCATCCACGGCACGACCCTGGCGACCAACGCGCTGATCGAGCGCAAGGGTGCGCGCACGGCGCTGGTCACCACGCAGGGCTTCCGCGACAGCCTGGAGATCGGCTACGAGGCCCGCTTCGACCAGTACGACATCCAGCTTGAGAAACCCGCGCCGCTGGTGCCGCGCCATCTGCGTTTCACCGTGGCCGAACGTCTGGCCGCCAGCGGCAGCGTCATCACTCCGCTCGACGAAGAGGCGCTTGCCGCACTCGCGGCCGCTCTGAAGGCCGAAGGCGTGGAGGCCATCGCGATCGGTTTCCTGCATGCCTACGCCAACGACGAACACGAGCGGCGCGCGGGGGCGATCCTGGCCGCTCTGCTGCCCGAAATCCCGATCAGCCTCTCCAGCGAGGTCTGCCCGGAAATCCGCGAGTACGAGCGGCTTTCGACCACCGTCGCCAATGCCTATGTCCGCCCGAAGATGGCCGGTTACCTCGACGCCCTGGCCCGTGACCTCACCGCCGCGGGCCTTTCCTGCCCGCTCTTCATGGTGACCTCCGCTGGCGGCATCACAACCCTGCAGGCGGCCATGGATTTCCCCATCCGCCTGGTCGAATCGGGTCCTTCGGGCGGCGCGGTGCTGGCCGAGATCACCGCCGAGCAGAACGGGGCGCGGGACGTGCTCTCCTACGACATGGGCGGGACCACCGCGAAGATCTGCCTGATCGGCGACTACCGCGCCGCCACCGCGCGCGAGTTCGAGGCTGCGCGCACCGCGCGTTTCGCCAAGGGCAGCGGCATTCCCCTGCGCATTCCCGTGGTCGAGATGATCGAGATCGGCGCGGGCGGAGGCTCGATCGCCGCGATCGACGGCCTCAAGCGCGTCGCCGTGGGGCCGCACAGCGCAGGCGCCGAGCCCGGCCCTGCCTGCTACGGCCGCGGCGGCAGCCTGCCCACCGTGACCGATGCCGACCTGGCGCTTGGCCGGCTTGATGCCGAACGCTTTGCGGAGGGCCGCCTGCGTCTCGACACCGGGGCAACCGACAGGGCCATCGGCAGCGCCATCGGTGCGCCGCTGGGCCTCACCGGGCTCGATGCTCCGCGCGCCATCTGCGAGATCGTCGACGAGGCCATGGCCAACGCCGCGCGTGTCCACGCCGTGGAACATGCCCGCGACCTGAGGGCTGCGACCATGATCGCCTTTGGCGGCGCCGGCCCGCTGCATGCCGGACGGCTGGCCGAGAAGCTGGGCATCACGCGCATCATCGTGCCGGCCAACCCGGGCGTCGGCTCTGCGGTCGGCTTCCTCTCCATGCCGGTTTCCTACGAGGTGGTGCAGAGCCGCTACATGCTGCTTTCGCGTTTCCGCGCCGCCGAGGTCGATGCCGTGCTCGCCGGCCTGACGGCGACCGCCGAGGCAGTCGTCGCGAGCGCCGCCCCCGACCGGCCGCGCACCATCCGCCGCACCGCCCTGATGCGCTACATGGGCCAGGGCCACGAGGTCGAGATCGCCCTGCCCGACGGCCCGGTGAGCGCGGCCACGGCCGATGCCCTGCGCGATGCCTATGGCGTCCGTTACGCCGAGCTCTACGGCCGGGCGATGACGGCCGGAGAGATCGAGATCCTGACATGGACCGTCACCGTGGCGACACGGCGCGAAGCCGTTTCGCCGGTGACCACCATGGCGGACCAGACACGCGTCGTGGCGGTCGAACGCCGCGCGGTTTTCGATCCGGGCTCAGGCCGCTCGCACGACACACCGGTCTATCTGCGTGAACAGCTCGCACCCGGCATGGCCTTCGACGGTCCCGCCCTGGTCGTGGAGGCCCAGACCACGACCGTGGTGCCCGCCAGCTTCCGCGCACAGGTCAACGGCGGCGGCCATCTGGTGCTCGATCGCATCGACACCGAAACGACCAATGCGGGCGAGGCCGACGACATCCGCCTGCAGGTCATGTGGAACCGGCTGCAGGCCGTGGTCGACGAGCAGGCCGGCGTGCTGATGCGCACCGCCTTCAGCCCGATCGTGCGCGAATCGGGCGATCTCTCCGTCGGCGCCTTCGACCTGGAGGGCCGCATGCTGGCCCAGGCGGTCACCGGCACGCCGGGCCACGTCAACACCATGGCCGCGGCCTGCGCCAAGTTCTTCGAGGCTTTCCCGCGCCAGACCATGCGGCCCGGCGACATCTATCTCACCAACGATCCCTGGCTGGGTTCGGGCCATCTCAACGACTTCGTCGTGCTCAAACCCTGTTTCCAGCAAGAGCGGCTGATCGGCTTCGTTTCCTGCACCAGCCATCTGGTCGATATCGGCGGACGGTGTCTGGGCCCCGACGGCAGCGATGTCTTCGACGAAGGGCTCTATGTGCCGCCGATACGCCTGGTCGATGCGGGCAATCTGGCCGAACTGTTCATGACCCTGCTCAAGGCCAACTCGCGCTCGCCCGAGTCGGCCGAGGGCGATGTCTATGCCCTGATCGCCTGCTGCGAGACCGGCGAGAAACGCCTGGTCGAGATGATGGCTGATTTCGCCATCGACGATCTCGCCCCGCTCGCCGAGCGCATCCTGACGACCTGCGAGCGCGCCACACGCGAGCGCATCGCCGCCCTGCCGGACGGCGCCTACGACTTCTCGATGACGGTCGACGGCTACGACGATCCCATCACCATCGCGGCGCGCCTCACCATCACCGGCGAGGACCTGCTGCTGGACTTCCACCAGTCCGCACCGCCTTCGGCCTACGGCATCAACGTGCCGCTCAACTATGCCGAGGCCTACACCGTGTTCGGCATCAAGTGCGTCATCGCGCCCGATATCCCCAACAACCACGGCTCCCTGCTGCCCATGGTCGTTACCGCAGCGCCGGGCACGATCCTGAATGCGGCCAAGCCTGCGCCGGTCTGCTCGCGCCATATCCTGGGCCAGCTCCTGCCCGACGTGGCGCTGGGCTGTCTGGCGCAGGTGGCGCCCGACGCCGTGCCGGCCGAGGGCGCGGCAACGCTCTGGGACCTGCCCATGAAGGGCGTCGTGGAGGCCACGGGCGAACCCTTCGCCGCAGAGCTGGTGTTCAACGGCGGCACCGGCGCCCGCCCGGCAAAGGACGGTCTTTCTGCCACCGCCTTTCCCAGCGGCGTCATGGGCAGCCTGGTCGAGATCACCGAAAGCACGACGCCGATCCTGGTCACCCGCCGCGAGCTGCGGCCGGACTCCGGCGGTCCCGGCGCGCATCGCGGCGGCCTGGGCCAGATCATCGAGATCGAGGCCCTGCCCGGCACCCCGCTGGTGATCTACGGCACGGTCGACCGCGTGCGTTTCCCCGCGCGCGGACGCGCCGGCGGGCAGGCCGGCGCCTGCGGCAGGTTCGTCCACAGTGCCGGCACGCCTTTCATGGGCAAGGGCTCCTGCACCCTCAAGCCCGGAGAGCGCCTGACCGTCTTTACACCCGGCGGCGGCGGCCAGGGGCCGCTGGCGTCACGCGATCCCGCCGACACGGCGCTCGACCTGCAAAACGGCCTGGTCACAAACCAGGCGGGAGACCACGGACATGGCTGATAGCAACAACGGCATCACGGCCTCGCGCGGGCGCGCCCGTATCGGCGTCATCGTGCCGTTCTCCAACACGAACCTCGAACCCGACATGGAGATGCTGCGCCCTCATGGCGTCTCCATCCACACCGCGCGCGCAGGCGGCTACGACCTCGATGAAGTGCCCGATTCCGAGCAGATGCGGCAGTTCGCCGCGGCGGGCCTGGACGACGTGCTGGGTTCGCTATGCGCGGCCCGGCCCGATGTCATCCTCTACGGCTGCACCTCGGCGACCCTCTCCATGGGGCCGGACTACGACCGGGAATTCTGCCGGCGCATCGAGGATCGCTCAGGGGTGCCCGCCGTCACGGCGGCAGGCGCCCTGGTCGAGGCGCTCGATCATCTGGATGCCCGCACCATCGGCTTCTGCTCGCCCTATACCGAGGAACTCAATCGCGAAGCCGCCGCTTTCCTGGGCGCCTGCGGCCGACAGGTCATCGCCAGCGCCTATGTCGGCAGCGATCTCGGCAACTACGGCCAGAGCGGACTGACGCCCGCTGATGTGCTGGCGCTGGGCCGCCGCGCTGCTCACGCACGCGCCGATGCCATCGTGATGTCCTGCACCGATATGCGCGCCGTCGAGGTGATCGCGGAAGTGGAGGCAGAAACCGGCATCCCGGTCGTCACCAGCAATCAGGCCATGATGTTCGCCGCCATCGGCAGGCTGGGCCTGGAAGACGCGCGCGTTCCCGGCAGGCTGGGTCAGGCGCCTTCCGCTTTCCTGCGTGCTGCGCGCTAGGCGGCCTCGCCGGGAGCTTTGGCCTCGATGGCCAGCGCATGGATGTCGGTTGCCAGTTCGTCCTTGAGCGCGCTGTAAACCAGGCGCTGGCGGGCGACGCGGCCCAGGCCTTCGAACTTCGCGGAGACCACCTTCACCGTGAAATGGCTCTCGCCTTCCGCGCGCGCGCCGGCATGGCCGGCGTGTTTGTGGCTGTCATCGATGACGTCGAGGGATTGCGGCGCCAGGGCGGCGGTGAGCTTCTCGCGGATGGCGACGGCAACACGCATGCTGAATCACTCCACTGGTCCGTATGGGCACATATGCCCGCACCCGCGTTCTTGCAAGGGCGCCGGGCGCTTCCCATACTTGGCCAATGGCAAATGTACGCTCATCGCGCGCCTTCCGGCGCGAGCCCGAACCCGAGACGCATGTCTGCGCCTGGCCGGGCTGCGAGGCAGAAGGGGTGCACCGGGCACCGCTTTCGCGCCAGCAACTGCGCGAGTACCAGTACTTCTGCCTGGAGCACATCCGCGACTTCAACCGCTCCTGGAACTTCTTCGAGGGCTGGCAACAGGACGAGATCGAGACCTACCAGCATGCCGATCTTTCCTGGCACCGCCCGACCTGGAAGATGGGCGACCGCGAGGTCAAGAGTCAGGCCTTTCACAACGCCTTCTTCAACGAGCGCATCAAGGACCATTTCGGCTTCACCGACGACGATGAGGACATCAAGCGGGGCGGCGCCAAGCGCAAGATGGGCCGCGTCGATGATGCCGAGGCTGCCGAGCGGCGACGCGCCTACGGTGTGCTGGGCCTGAAACCCGGCGCCGAGGAGGGCGAGATCAAGAGCCGCTTCAAGGCCGAGGTGAAGCTGTGCCATCCCGATATCAACGGCGGCGACAAGGAAGCCGAAGAGCGCCTGCGCGATGTCATCTGGGCCTATCGGCACCTTACCGGCCGCGACAAGGGTTGAGCCCTTTTGCGAACCCGCACCGGGCGAGCGTATCGCGACAATTTCATCGCCCCGAACGGGTTGTAACCGGCCCTTGCGCCGTGCCAATCTACGCCCGCGTTCGCACCGCCCCCGGTTTCCGGAGCGGTTGGCTACCGGGCGTTTTCCCGCGGTCCGATTTCAGCATCGGGCCGTCCCCCTATACGATCGAGTGACGGCCGAGATGGTGAAGGATTCCAGCGAAATTGCCCTGTTGCCTGAGGGCAACCCGGATCAGAAGGTGAAGGCCGGCGAGGTCTTCGGCATCGATTCCAACATGGAGGTGCCGGCGTTTTCCAAGCGCACCGAACATGTGCCCGCAGTCGATGATTCCTACATCTTCGATCCCCAGACCACGATCGCGATCCTGGCGGGCTTTGCCCACAACAGGCGCGTGATGATCCAGGGCTATCACGGCACCGGCAAGTCGACCCATATCGAGCAGGTTGCGGCGCGGCTGAACTGGCCCTGCGTGCGCGTCAACCTCGACAGCCACATCAGCCGTATCGACCTGATCGGCAAGGACGCCATCGTCCTGCGCGACGGCAAGCAGGTCACCGAGTACCGCGAAGGCATCCTGCCCTGGGCCGTGCAGCATCCCGTGGCTCTGGTCTTCGACGAGTATGACGCGGGCCGCCCGGACGTGATGTTCGTCATTCAGCGCGTGCTGGAAGTGGCCGGCAAGATGACCCTGCTCGACCAGAACAAGGTGATCCACCCGCACCCCTATTTCCGCCTGTTCTCGACCGCCAACACGGTCGGCCTGGGCGACACCACGGGCCTCTATCACGGCACCCAGCAGATCAACCAGGGCCAGATGGACCGCTGGTCGATCGTCTCCACGCTGAACTACCTCGATCACGAGGAAGAAGAGAAAATCGTTCTGGCCAAGATCCCCGGCTACAACGACAAGAAGGGCAAGGAGACGATCAAGGCGATGGTCGCGGTTGCCGACATGACGCGCAGCGCCTTCATGGCCGGCGACGTCTCGACCGTGATGTCGCCGCGTACCGTCATCACCTGGGCCGAGAATGCCGAGATCTTCGGCGACCTGGGTTTTGCCTTCCGCGTGACCTTCCTCAACAAGTGCGACGAGACCGAGCGCCCGCAGATCGCGGAGTTCTATCAGAGGAGCTTCGGCAAGGAGCTGCCTGAGTCCGTTGTCGCCAAGGTGGCGGCGCGCTGATCGGGAGTCTGGAATGAGCCGCGACGACAACATCGTCGAGCCATTCAAGCGTGCCATCACCGGCACGATGCGGGCGCTTGCCCGCGATCCCGAGCTGGAGGTGAACTTCGGCGTCCAGGAGCCCAGCGCTTCGGGCCACAGCGCCAATGTCACCCAGCCGCCGCGCGATCTCGACGCCCACGCCGTGGCCATGACCCGGGGCGAGGCCGATGCCCTGGCGCTGCGCCTGCGCCACCACAACGCCAAGACCCACGCCCGGCGCATGCCCGCGGGCGAGATCGGCCGGGCGATCTACGAAGCCGTCGAACAGGCGCGCTGCGAGAGCCTGGGCGCACGGCGCATGAAGGGCCTTGCCGAGAACCTTTCGGTGGTTCTGGAGGAGCGCTGCCGCGCCAAGGGCCTGCACCGCATCGCCAGCCAGGAGGAGGCCCCGCTCGCCGACATCCTGGGCCTGCTGGTGCGCGAGAAGCTGACCGGCGTGGCGCCGCCGCCCTCCGCGGCCAAGGCCGTGGAGATGTCGCGCAAGTGGCTCGACCACAAGATCGGCGAGGATCTGGCCGCGCTGTCGGAGAACATCGCCGACCAGGACGCCTTCTCCAAGGTCATGCGCACGATGATCTCGCACCTCGACCTGGGGGACGAGGAAACCGACCAGACCAACGAGCAGTCCGATCCCGATGCCGCCGACGACCAGAGCGATCCCGATCAGGCCGAAGGAGAGGCCGAGGGTGAGTCGGGCGAAAGCGGCAGCGACGATCAGAGCGAGGCCGACAGCTTCGACGAACAGGCCGCCGACGACGATTCCATGGCCGCCGATTCGGAGGAATCCGACGACGACCAGATGATGCCTTCGGGCAGCGACGACACCGATCCCTCCGGCCGCATGCGCCGCCCGGAGAACATGTTCGGCAACCGCCGCGAACCCCAGTACAAGGCCTATATGACCGAGTTCGACGAAGTGGTCGATGCCGCCGACCTGTGCGACCCGGAAGAGCTGTCGCGCCTGCGCACCCAGCTCGACCAGCAGATCGTTCATCTCAAGGGCGTCACCGGCAAGCTCGCCAACCGGCTGCAGCGCAAGCTGATGGCCCAGCAGAACCGTGCCTGGGAGTTCGACCTGGAGGAGGGCATGCTCGACACGGCGCGCCTCTCGCGTGTCGTGACCGACCCCATGCAGCCGCTGTCGTTCAAGATCGAGCACGAGACCAACTTCCGCGACACCGTGGTCACCCTGCTGATCGACAATTCCGGCTCCATGCGCGGCCGGCCCATCGGCATCGCCGCCATGAGCGCCGACATCCTGGCCCAGACCCTGGAGCGCTGCGCCGTCAAGACCGAAATCCTGGGGTTCACGACCCGCACCTGGAAGGGCGGGCGCAGCCGCGAGAAGTGGCTTGCCGACGGCAAGAGCACCAGCCCCGGCCGCCTCAACGACCTGCGCCACATCGTCTACAAGGGTGCGGACGCCCCCTGGCGGCGCGCGCGCAAGAACCTGGGCCTGATGCTGCGCGAAGGCCTGCTGAAGGAAAACATCGACGGCGAGGCCCTGCTCTGGGCCCACGAACGCCTGGTCATCCGGCCCGAGCAGCGGCGTATCCTGATGGTGATCTCCGACGGCGCCCCGGTTGATGACTCCACGCTCTCGGTCAACTCCGGCAATTATCTGGAGCGCCATCTGCGCGACGTCATCACCTGGATCGAGACCTTCTCGCCCGTCGAACTGATTGCCATCGGTATCGGCCATGACGTGACGCGCTACTACAAGCGCGCCATCACCCTGGTCGACGTGGAGCAGCTTGGCGGCGCCGTGCTCAACGAGCTCGCCGCCCTGTTCGACGAGGAGCCGCGCGGCGGACGCGGCAAGGGCCGCAACGCAGCCTAGAACGATCAGACACGGTGCCTGAGGATTTCCTCCGGCAACCGCGAAACAGACATGGCACGCAAGATACAACCTCCCGCCCGCACCTGGCGCCAGCGTCTGCGGCGCTGGTTCCTGCTGGCGCTGGTCGTGGTGCTGCTGGCGCCCGCGGCCGTGCTGCTGCTCTACCGCGTCGTGCCGCCGCCCTTCACGCCGCTGATGATCATCCGCTACGGCGAGGGCGAGGCGATCGAGAAGCAGTGGCGCCCCCTGGAGGAGATCGCCACCGCCCTGCCCCGCTCCGTGATCGCCGCCGAGGACAACCTGTTCTGCAGCCACATGGGCTTCGACCGCGAGGCGCTGAAATCCCAGATCGAGGCTGCCCAGGCGGGCGAAAGGCCCCGTGGCGCCAGCACCATCTCGATGCAGCTCGCCAAGAATCTGTTCCTGTGGCCCGATCGCAGCATGCTGCGCAAGGGGCTGGAGTTCTGGCTCACGCCCTATGTCGAGGCGCTGCTGCCCAAGCGGCGCATCCTGGAGCTCTACCTCAACGTCGTGGAATGGGGGCCGGGTATCTACGGCGCCCAGGCCGCCGCGCAGGCGCATTTCGGTATCGGTGCCGATGCCCTGAGCGAAGAGCAGGCCGCCCTGATGGCCGCCGTGCTGCCCAACCCGCGGGAATGGATCGCGGGCGATGCCGGCGCCTACGTGCGCGAGCGCGCGGCGATCTACCAGCGCCGCGTCAACCAGCTGGGGCCCGGCTACTTCGGCTGCTGGTAGCTTGAGGATCAGGCGCTGGCACGTACCCCGTCGAGCCCGGCGATCAGCACGTCCAGGCCGAAGACGAACTCGGCATCGGCATCCGGGCGGACGATCGTTTCCAGGAGCGACGCGGTGGCCGGAAACGCACCGCCGGAGAGGTCGGCCGCAAGGTTCTCGCGGTCTTCCCGAGTAAGGGGCTCCAGCCAGCCCGTGATCTCGTCGACGGCAAAGGATTCAACATAGGCAATCAGCAGGCGCACAGCCCGTACCGTGGCAACCTTCGAGAAGCCGGCCGACAGCAGGGCGGTATAGAGGGCCTCGTTCACACGGTGCTCGCTGGGCACCCATTGTTCAAAGACGACAAAGGCGCGGAAGCTGCCGGGATGGCGCCGGGCAAGCTGTCGAACGGCCTGACAGATCGCTCTGATGTCCTGGCGCCAGTCGCCGGTGGCTGGGGGAATCTCGCATTCCGCCATCAGGGCCAGCATCACCTCGCCCATCAGGGCATGCCGGTTCTTGTGGTGGTGATAGAGCGCCATGGGATCGACCTGCAACTGCGCGGCCAGCTTGCGCATGCTGAACTGACGATCCTGGCTCTCATCCAGCATCGCCATCGCGGCCTCCACGATGCGTTGCCTTGTCAGCGTGCCGCGCTGGTTCATGCCTGTTCCCTGCGATTGACTCCCTCTACGCCGTAGAGTACGCTTTCTCTACAGTGTAGAGGAAGCATCATGAAGAACCCCTTCCGTACCCTCCCTTCCATGAGCCGTCGCAGCCTGATCGCAGGAAGCGCGATGAGCCTTCTGTTGCCCACCTTCGGCAGGGCAGAGGTCGAAACCAATCCCGACATCGTGATTGTGGGCGCCGGTGCGGCCGGCATCGCCGCCGCCCATGCGCTGAGCGAACGAGGCATCCGCTATGTCATGGTGGAGGCCGGCTCACGCATCGGCGGGCGCGCCTACACGGAGACGGAAACCTTCGGCGTGCCCTTCGACCACGGCGCGCACTGGGTCCAGAGCGAGACGCGCAATCCCTATTTCGAGCGCGCCAAAGACGGGCCCTATCGCTTCTACCGCGCGCCGGACAACTATCGGGTGTTCGACGCAGGCGGCGAAGTCGACAGCGATGCCCTCGCCGTGCTCTGGCGTACCTGGGAAAACGTGGAGGAGGCGATGGGCGAGGCCGGTGAAAACGGCTGGGATGTCGCCCCCTCGACCGTGGCGTCCGACAGCGGGGCCTGGGCCAACACGGCCTGGTTCGGCATCGGCCCCTGGGAAATGGGCAAGGACATGGACGACTTCTCATGCCTGGACTGGTGGAACTCCGCCGACAGCATCGACTGGTACTGCGCCGCCGGCTACGGCCGGCTGGTTGCCGACCATGGCGCCGGCCTGCCTGTCGCCCTCGATACGGCGGTCACGCGGATCGCCTGGGACGGCGCGGGCGTAACGGTCGAAACCACAGGCGGCACGATCAAGGCACGCGCCGTGATCCTCACCGTGTCCACAGGCGTCCTGGCCTCCGGCGACATCGTGTTTGATCCCGCGCTTCCGGTCTCCATGCAGGAGGCCATTCACGGCATTCCCATGGGCGACTACAACCACATCGCCCTGCACTTCAGCCAGGATATCTTCGGCATGGGTGAGGACGGCTATCTGCTTCATCAGGTCGATGACAGCATGGAAGCCTTCGGCGCCCTGACGAATGCCAGCGGCAGCGGCCTTGCCTATTGCGATGTCGGCGGCTCCTTCGCGCGCGAGCTGGAAGCGGCCGGCGAACAGGCCTCAATCGACTTCGTCATGGAAAAACTGCGCGCCATGCTGGGCAGCGATGTCGACCGCACGTTCCGCAAGGGCGCCACCACGGCATGGCGCTCCGATCCCCTGTTCCGCGGCTGTTATGCCTCCGCATCGTTCGGCGCCTATCCCATGCGCCGTGTCCTGCGCGAACCTATCGGCGAACGCATCTTCCTTGCCGGAGAGGCCTGCCACCCTGAATTGTGGGCGACGGTCGGCGGGGCGGCCCTTTCGGGCACCGAGGTCGCGGCGAGAACCGTGGAGGCCCTGGGCTGACCGCGCGCCATGCGCCCATCCGGGCGCGGACTTCTCCGCCCTGGGATGCTACCTTACGGAGAACTTGCCAGAGTACTCCATGTCTGCCGCCACCACGATTGTCGTTGCGCCGCGCGAGCGGTTCCGTTCGATCCTCCCCTCCCTGAGATCGCTCTTTGCAACGATCCCTCGGGAGACGCCGGTCATTGTCGTGGAAGGCTGTTCGCCCGACGCGGTGCGTGCCGGGCTTCGCGCGCTGCAGGACGAACATCCCTTTACCTGGATCGCCCGGGATCACTTCATCACGCCCCACGAGGCGCGCAACATCGGCTTTGCGCAGGTGACCAGCGCGTTCGTCGTCTTTGCTGACAACGACATGATCTACGAGCCGGGTTGGCTCGCCTGCCTGGAGGACAACGCCCGGCGCAACGACAGCGACATGGTTGCCCCGGCGATCTGCATCGGTCCGCCGCGCGCGACAACCGTGCATCATGCCGGCGGCACCCTGGTCATCGATGGCACGCCTGAGCGGCCCCATGTCACCGAGCGGCACCGCATGAAGGACGAGCCGCTTGCCGCACTGCGCGAAGAGCCGCTGCCGCAGCACAACGATGTCGTCGAGTTCCACTGTTTCCTCGCCCGTTCGGCCTTTATCGCCGAGCAGGGACCGCTGGATGAACGCCTGATCACGCGCGAGCAGGTCGATATCGCCCTGCGCGCCGCCCTGGCCGGCGCACGTGTCACGTTCGAGGCGGGCGCGGTCGTCACCTACGACGCCCGTATGCCCTTCGAGCGCGATGACCTGATGTATCACCTGTTTCGCTGGTCCCACGAACTGGCGCAGCGCTCCCTCGATGTCTTTCGTGCCACCTGGGGCATCGAGACCGATGCCAGCCGGGTGCTGAACGGCTGGATTGCCGGCCATCGCCTGCGTGCCATCACCAGCGCCTATCCCGATGAAGCGGCAGCCATGGGTCCCGACCGCTTCCGCACCGAATTCGCAGCACCCCTGGAAGCACGCCTGACGGCGCAGGCCATGGCAACCCGCAGGAACCTGCCGCCGCAACGTTATCCCCGTGCGCTGACGCGCGAGGCCCGCACCGCCTTCTTTGCGCGCCACTTGAAACCCGCGCCCAGCCCGCCCGCGCTGCGCCTGAGCAACACACAGGGCAGGACCGGGCCCATGATCGTGGCGGGCATGGCGACCATGCGGTCGCGCCATGCGACCTTCTCCGAGGCCCTGGCCTCGATTCTGCCCCAGGTCGATCGCCTGTTCCTGTTTCTCGATGGCTTGGAGCGGGCGGCCATCGTGCATCATCCAAAGATCGTGCCGCTGCATTCACACATCCAAGGCGAGCTGGGCGCTGGCGGCAAGCTGCTGGGTCTCACCATGTGCAACCCCGGCGACCTCTACCTGACGGTCGATGACGACATCCGCTATCCTGCGGACTATGTCGCCCGCATGCGCAGCCATCTGGAGGCAACCAGGGGCCAGGCCGTGTTCGGCGTCCACGGCAGCGTCCTGAAACCCAACCTGGCCTCCTATCTGCTGGACCGGCAGGTCGCCCAGCGCAGCCATGGCCGGGAGAGGCCCTCCAGGGTCGATATCCTGGGCACCGACGGCGCCATCTTCTCCACCGCACGCCTTTCCTTCGACGTGCGGGACTGGGAACATCGCAACATGGTCGATCTGCAGTTCGCCCGCGAATGCGCCGAGCGTGGCATCCAGCGTTTCACGGTTGCCCGGCCCAGCGGCTGGCTGGAGGAGCTCGAGATCGACCAGCCGGACAGCATCGCCCGTGCGCTCAACGCCGATGACAGTGTCCAGACCCGCCTTGCCCAGGATTTTCTCAGGCGTTTCGGCGGGATCGCCGCACAGCGCCGCCGGAGCGCAGCCTCGGCCTAGAGCGGATTCACACCTAGGCCAGATTGGCCTCCAGAAACGCCGTCGTGCGTTCCCAGGCAAGCGCGGCGTCGGCTTCGTCGTAGCGCGCGCCGGTCGGATTGGCGAAGGCGTGATCGGCATCGTACCAGTAGATCTCGTAGGTCTTGCCGGCCTCCTCCAGCGCCTCTTCGAAGCCCGACACCATCTCCTCGTTGATGCGCGCGTCCTTCAGGCCGAAATGGCCCTGCAC
The DNA here is from genome assembly GCA_937880925.1 of uncultured Rhodospirillaceae bacterium. Lineage (GTDB taxonomy): Bacteria > Pseudomonadota > Alphaproteobacteria > SP197 > SP197 > CALGGB01. Next base: position 54,366 of record CALGGB010000277.1, read on the forward strand.
GGGACCGGCCAGGGGCGCCAGTTCCTGCGCGCTGCGCTCGACATTGCCGTAATAGATGACCGTGGCCTGCACCGGGCGCACCAGCGAGGCGTTGAGCGACCAGCCGCCGCCGAAACACCAGCCAACCGTGCCGACCGCGCCGGTGCCGTCCTCGCGTGCGCGAAGCCAGTCGATCCAGGCGCCGCAGGTCTCCATGGCCTCGTCGTTCTGTATCCCCTGCATGTAGGTCTTGGCCTCATCGGGCGTGGTCGCCACCTGGCCGCCGTAGAGATCGATTGCCAGGGCGCCGTAGCCGCGCGCGACAAAGTCCGCCGCCACACTCTTGATATAGTCGTTGAGGCCCCACCACTCGTGCACCAGCACAACCGACGGCGCCGGTGCGGCAGTGGGTGCGCCCCAGGCCGCGGATATCTGGCGGCCCGAAGCGGTGGCAATCGTCACCGTTTCGAGAGAGGATGCCGCCGCGCGTGCAGCGTCGGGATTGGCCAGGACCGCAGCCAGGCTGCCGACCGCGACCGGTGCCGCTGCAAACCGTTTCATCACCTCACGACGCGCCAACATGACCATGCCCTCCTCAATTGATGCCCTGATCGGAAACCTAGCCAAGCTGCGCTGCATATGTAACCCGGCCCGGCTCACAACTGCGTGCGCGCTGGTGCTCACCCTGCTTGCCGCATGCAACACCATTACGAGCGAAACCGGCGAGCAGACCGTCACCGCGGTCGACTTTGACCCGGCCCATCCGGGCGAAGTGCGGATCGGCGAGGTCGTCTTCATGGCCGGCTTCCGCCTGGAGTACGGCGCGCGCTTCTTCGGCGGCCTTTCGGGCCTGTGGGTCTCGCCCTCCGGCGACCGCATGGTCGCGGTGACCGACCACGGCGATTGGGTGAGCGCACCGCTCAGCCACGATGCCCAGGGCCGCATGACGGGCGTGGGCACGCTGACCATGCGGGCCCTGACCGGGATCGACGCCGATTCCATCGACACCATCCTCGATCCCCAGGAGCGCGATGCCGAGGGCCTGGCCATGCTGCCGGACGGGCGCGCCATCGTCAGCTTCGAGCGGCGCCACCGCATCTGGATCTATGACCGGCCGCTCACCGACAACGAGCCGCTGGAACTCGATCCGCCGGAATTTGTCGGCCGCCTGCAGAACAACGGCGGCCTGGAAGCGATCGAGGCGATGCCGGACGGACGCCTGATCGCCATCGCCGAGGAGCCGATCGGCCCCGGGATGGTACTCGATTTCTGGGTGCTTGAGCCCAACGGCAAGTGGCGTTCGCTGGGCTACCTGATGCGCGACGGCTTCAAGGCAACCGGCGCGGCAGCCCTGCCCGACGGCAGGGTGATCGTCCTGGAGCGCTGGTTCGCAGCACCCGGTTCGATCCGCAACCGCCTGCGTGAACTGACGCCCGAACAGATCGACGGCGACGAGATCGTCGACGGCCGCGTGCTGGCCGAGTTCACCTCGAAGTACAACATCGACAACTTCGAGGGTCTTTCGGCCAGGGTCGGCCCGCACGGCGAAACCTTCCTCTACATGGTCTCGGACGACAACTTCAACGCCGGCCAGAAGACCTATCTCTTCCAGTTCCGTCTGGAGCCGTGAGCGGCACCGCAACCCTCAATCTGCGCGCGGCCACGGCAGCGGACCGGGACGCCTATTTCGCGCTGTTTGAAGAAGTCCAGGCGCTGCATGTCGCGGCCCGGCCCGATCTCTTCCGACCGGCCCACAACGACGAGGCCTTCGCCGCCCATTTCGCCGACGCGATCGCCCAGCCGCACAAGCAGATCGTGCTGGCCTGGCTGGGCGAGGAAGCGGTGGGCGCGATCCACTGGGAAAGCACGCGCCTGGATGCCAGCGACCTCTACCTGATCGACCGGCCGATCCTGTGGATCGAGAGCCTGGTGGTGCGCGCCGGCCTGCGGCGCAAGGGCATTGCCCGCGCGCTGGTCGACCTGGCACGCAGTGTCGCGGCCGAACGGGGGATCGAGGACATCGCCCTGGAGGTCTGGGCCTTCAACGAGGACGCGGCCCGCGCGTTCGAAGCCCTGGGCCTGACGCCCCACGCCCGCACCATGCTGGGCAAGACGCGCTGAGCCAGCCCGCTCAGCGCGCGATCAGCCCCGGGCGACGATGAAGCAAGCGGCAGACGCCGTTCAGGCGGCGCGGCGCGCCAGAAGCTGGGGGGCGAAGAAGCCCATCAGCACGCGATAGGGCGCCAGCAGGGTCAGGGCCATCAGGGCCTTCACGCCGAAGTCGCCGATGCCGAGCTGGAACCAGTTGAGGCCCCACTCGGGGAAGAAGACGGCGAACAGCAGGTAGAAGAAGACCAGGGTGTCGAGCGCGGAGGAGACGGCTGAACTCACGAGCGGTGCCATCCACCAGACACTGCGGCGCAGGCGCTGGAAGATCGCGATGTCGAGGAACTGGCCGGCCAGGAATGCGCTGCCCGAGGCAACCGCGGTCAGGATGGCGACCTGGGATAGAATGTTGGGCGCTTCGAAGGGCACCCAGTCGGAAAACACCGCCGACATGGCGATACCGACCACAAAACCGACCAGCACGACACGGGCCGCCTTGGCGGGGCCGAATGCGCGGTTGGAGAGATCGGTCACCAGGAAGGCGAACGGGAACGTGAAAGCGCCCCAGGTCAACCAGTCGTTGATCTGGAAATGCACCAGGATGTTGGATGCGACGACGACAACGACCATCGCCAGCGTCGGCAGCACAAGGCTGCGGACGCCGTGCGTCATCGTGCCGCCCTGCGAAGCCTGGTTCAGGCCGCGCTCTCGGTCTGCTTGGCGCCGGCCTTCTCGACGCGGCGCTTCAGGCGCAGCGCCTCTTCGGGCAGGCGGCTGTCACGGGTGTTGAGCAGGAAGGCATCAAGGCCGCCCTTCTTCTCCACCGTGCGCAGGGCGTGGTTGGACAGACGCACAGCAATCTGCAGGCCCAGCGTCTCCGAGAAGAGGCGGCTGGTCTGCAGGTTGGGCTGGAACCGCCGCTTCGTCTTGTTGTTGGCGTGGCTCACGTTGTTGCCGGTCTGGGCGATCTTGCCGGTCAGCTCGCAGCGTCGCGACATGGCGGTTCTCCTCGAATAAACGAATGGCGGCGCCGTCCCAGGGGGGCGCCGCACGCAGGTCGGGCGCGTCTATACGCTGGCCCCGGTCCAGGGTCAACCCGATGGCGGTCCATCGAGCAATGCAGCGAGCCTTTTCGGCGCTGTCAGGCGGTAACTGCGGGTTACCAGCAGTTCGACCTCTTTCCAGTCGGCCTTCCGGTCGATCCACATCCCCACCCAGCCCTTTGCTCCCACATAGGGCGGCACGAAAAACCGC
>CALGGB010000278.1 GCA_937880925.1 uncultured Rhodospirillaceae bacterium
CCCGCCCGGTCGCCGGGTTCCACGAGCAGGCCGTTGGCGCCGTCGACGATCAGCTCGGGCACCGCCGAGACGCGGGTCGCGACCACGGCAAGGCCCTGGCTCTGGGCTTCCATCAGCACATTGGGCAGGCCGTCGCGGTCGCCGTCGCCGGCAATACGCGGGGCAAGGCAGAAGAGATCGGCCTGCCGGTAGGCTGCCAGCACCTCCTCCTGGGGCCGGGCACCCATCCAGGTGAGCCGCGCGGCGAGCCCCGCCTCTGCCGCCTGGCGTTGCAGGGCCTCCTTCAGCGGCCCCCCGCCGATGTGGGTCAGGTGCCAGGAAAGACCCGCGGGCAGCAGGGCAAGGGCGCCGATGAGATCATCCAGGCCCTTCTTTTCCACCGCCCGCCCGACCGCGATCAGCATGACCGGATCGGCAGGCGCGCCCTCCTTTGCAGGCAGGCTGCCGTTACGCGGCGGGCGCACCGGTCCGGCAGGCCAGCGCGAAAGATCGAGGCCGTGATAGACCAGCCCGACCCTGCCCGGCGGCGCCAGGCGGGCCAGATGATCGCGGTTGGCCGCCGTGCAGGTCACCAGCCACCGGCAGTCTGCGAGTTTTTCGGAGAGCTCCCAGTCGGGCGAGGTGTAGATGTCCTTGGCGTGGGCCGAACCGCTCCAGGGCAGGCCGGCCATGATCGCGGCGTAGCGGGCGACCGAGGCCGGGGTGTGCAGGAAATGGGCATGCAGCCATCCCACGCGCGGCGCGACCTCGGTTGCCAGCACACAGGCCTGGCCGAAACGGCGGATGCGGTTGGCGCTGCGGTCGCGGGCAAGATCGGCGCGCCAGATGCGCCAGGCCCTGGCGTAACCCGGCAGGCGGCGGGCACGCGCCCAGGCGGCCAGCACACGCAGGGGCTCGCGGTGAAGGTATTCGGGCAGATAGGTGATCCGCGCCTTGATCTCGCGGTGGACCGGATGCACGGAAGCGTCCGTTGGATGGCGCAGCGAGACGATCTCGATGGCCAGACCGCGGCGCTCCAGCGCGGCGATTTCCTGGGCGATGAAGGTTTCCGAGAGACGCGGATAACCCTTCAGGATGAAGGCGACCGGAGGGCTCAACGTCCGGTCGAACGCTGATCCCCGGCGGCCACCGTCAGGCGGCCCTGGCGCACGGCGTGCGGCGTGCCCGGCGCCTCGCGGCCTTCGGCGAGGTGCATCATCACGAGGCGGTTGACGTTCTCCAGGCCGTCGAGCAGACCCGGCACCACCACCTGGCTGGGCCGGCGCTGCTGCATCAGCTGGCGGATCGCGGTCGCCATGGCGTCGGGCAGGGCTGCCTTGTCCTCGGTCAGCATGGCGATCAGGCCCAGCTCCTGGGCGCGGCTGGCGCGGATGAGCTGCTCGCGGCGCGGCATCTGGCGCGGCACGATGAGGGCGGGTTTGTCGAAGGAGAGGATCTCGCAGAAGGTGTTGTAGCCGCCCATGGCGACAACCGCCGAGGCTGCCGACATCAGCGCCTCCATGTGGGCATCGAAGGTGATCGCCGAAACGCTCTTCAGCTTTTCCACCCGCTCCTGGAACTCCGCCTTGGCTTCGGGCTGCATGAAGGGACCAAAGACGATGAGGGCGGGAATTTCCGGCGCCATCGGCGACTCATAGGCCTTGAGCACCCAGTCGACCAGCGCCTCACCGTCGCCGCCGCCGCCGGTGGTGACCAGCACGAAGGGTTTGGTGATGCCCTCGGGCAGGGGTGCTGCCGGCGGCATCTGGGGCACGGTGCGCTCCAAGTAGCCGGTATAGACCATCTTGCGGCGCACCGACTGGGGCACGTCGATCTCGGCCAGGGGGTCGTGCACCTGGGGCAGGCCATAGACCCAGATCTCGTCATAGAGATCGCGCAACGCCGGCACGACCTTCTTGCGCCGCCATTCGGGCTTGAGCAGCACGGGATCGTCCATGACGTCGCGCAGGCCCAGGATGATGCGGGTGCCGCGCGCCTTCAGCATCTCGATCGTCTCGCGCACCTCGCCGCGCAGGCCCAGCGGCTCCTTGTCGATCAGGAAGATGTCGGGATCGAAGATATCGGCGGTGTGCTGGATGATCGAGGCCCGCATCGCCATCGTCTGGTCGGTGTCGAGCAGCAGGTTGAGCGAGGTGTATTCGCCGTTCCTGAGCTTGATGACGCCAGGCACACGCACGAAATCGACGCGCGCGCGGAAGTCAAAGCTGCCGATGATGGGTGAGCCCGAGAGGATCAGCACGGTCAGATTGTCGACCGCACCGACCATGGCGTGCGCAATCGCACGACAGCGCCTGAGGTGGCCCAGGCCGAAGCTGTCGTGGCTGTAGATCAGCACACGCGGTCGCTGCGTCACCGAGGCCATCCCGGTTCCCTTCCCCAACGGGGGGGTAACTATGCCACACGGCGAAGAATGACAAAAGCCGGAGAGAAGGTTCGTTTACGGCCCGGCTGACGATGGCCTAGACTGGCGCCGAATTGGGGCTCGGGGGAGACGGTCTGCCGTCATGGATCGGACCATTTACGGTTTTGTCTTTCGTTTTTCGAAGCGGGAGCAGGTGTTTATCCTGCTCTTTACCGTACTCTCGCTGCCGTTCTATTACGTCTCCCTTGATATCCCCAAGCTGATCGTCAACAACATCCTGAACGAAGTGACGGTCGAATACTCTTCCGGCTCGGTTTCGGCCGGGGTCGACGTGGCGCCCCGCAGCTTTGTCCTGCTGGGCTACGAGCTCTTCGATCTGCACCGCCTCTGGCTTCTGGCGCTCTACAGCGGCCTGTTCCTGCTGCTGGTGCTGATCAACGGCGGCTTCAAATACTTCATCAACGTCTACAAGGGCCGCCTGGGCGAGCGCATGCTGCGCCGCCTGCGTTATCAGCTCTACAGCCGTATCCTGCGCTTTCCCCTGCCCCACTTCCGCCGGGTCAGCGCGGGCGAACTGATTCCGATGATCACCCAGGAGGTCGAACCCCTGGGCGGCTTCATCGGCGATGCGCTGGCCCTGCCGATGTACCAGGGCGGCCTGCTGATCACGGCGCTGATCTTCATTTTCATGCAGGACTTCTGGATGGGGCTGGCCTCCATCTCGCTTTATCCCGTGCAGGGCTGGATCATTCCGAAGCTGCAGAAGCGCGTGAACCTGCTGGGCAAGGAGCGCGTGCGCGAGGTGAGGAAACTCTCCGAACGCATCGCCGAGACGGTGCATTCGGCCGAGGAGATGCATGCCAACGGCATGGCGCGCTGGGAACTGGCCGAATTCACCCAGCGCATGGGGCGGATCTTCGAAATCCGCTTCGACATCTACAACAAGAAGTTCTTCATCAAGTTCCTCAACAGCATCCTCGCGCAGATGACGCCGTTCTTCTTCTACGCGATCGGCGGTTATTTCGTGATCACGGGCGACCTGTCGCTGGGTGGTCTGGTGGCCGTGCTCACGGCCTACAAGGACCTGCCGCCGCCCTGGAAGGAACTGCTCAACCACTATCAGATCCAGGCCGACGCCGGGATCAAGTACGACCAGGTCGTCGCCCAGTTCGCCACACCGGGCATGCGTGACGACAACATCGTCTTCGGCGATGCCGAGGTGCCGCGGCTGGAAGGCAAGCTGGCCGCGGTCAACCTGAAGTACGAGGAAGACGGCGATCTGCTGATCGAGAACCTGACCGCCGATATCCCGCTCGCCAGCCATGTCGCGGTGGTCGGCGACGCCACCAGCGGCAAGGGGCATCTGGCCCTGGTCCTGGCACGCCTGCTCGACAGCACCGGCGGCACCCTGCGGTTTGGCGATAGGGACGCCAGCCAGCTCGGCGAGGCCGCGACCGGCAAGCAGATCGGCTTTGTGGGCGCAACCTCGCACCTGTTTTCGGCCCGTCTGATCGACAACCTGCTCTACGGCATCCGCCAGAAGCCCCAGGCCCCGCGCGAAGCCGAGAGCGACGCCAAGCGCCGCGCCCTGGCCCGCTACATCGACGAAGCCGGCAAGACAGGCAACAGCCTGGACGACCCGGATGCCGACTGGATCGACATGGAGAGCCTCGGCATCGCCGACCGGGAGGCGCTGATCGAGGCGGTGCGCCATGCCCTGGCCATCGCCGACATGGAAAACGACGTCTATCTGCTGGGCCTGCGCGGCACGCTGGATCCCGAGGCGCGACCCGATGCCGCCCGCCGCCTGCTGGAGGCGCGCCACATGCTGCAGAAGCGCCTCAGCGAAAAGGCCTACAGCGGGCTCGTCGAATCCTTCGACCGCAGCGCCTACAACCTCAACGCCACGGTTGGCGAGAACCTGCTGTTCGGTACGCCGGTGGGCGATGCCTTCGACCTCGACCAGCTTCCCCAGAACGCCTACGTCATGGAGATCCTGGGCAAGGCCGGACTGGTCGAGGATCTGCTCTCCATCGGCCACGAGGTCGCCCAGACCATGGTCGAGCTGTTCGCCGGCCTGCCGCCCGACCACGAATACTTCGCCCAGTTCTCCTTCATCAGCCTGGATGACCTGCCCGACTACCAGGCGATTCTGCGCAAGGTCGAACGCGACGGTCTCGACAAGCTGGAGGAGGCCGACCGCATGAAGCTGCTGGCCCTGCCGTTCAAGCTGTCGCCGGCGCGCCACCGCCTGGGCCTGATCGACGAGGCCTTCCAGGCGCGCATCCTGGAGGCGCGCAAGGCCTTCGCCGAGAATCTGCCCGAGAAGCTGCGCAGCGCCGTCGAGTTCTTCGATGTCGACCGTTACAACGCGGCCTCCTCGCTGCAGGACAACATCCTGTTCGGCAAGCTGGTCTACGGTCGCGCCCAGGCGCAGTCGAAGGTGGGCGAGCTGATGTCGCAGGTGATCGAGACGCTCAACCTGCGCTCGGCGGTGGTCGAGGTCGGCCTCGACTTCGAGGTCGGCATCGGAGGCGCCCGCCTGTCGCCCGCACAGCGCCAGAAGGCCTCGATCGCCCGCGCCGTGCTCAAGCATCCCGCGATCCTGATCCTCTCGGAAGCCACCGCATCGCTGGACGGTTCCTCGCAGAGCACCATATTGAGAAACGTGCGCGAAGAGTTTGCCGGCCGCGCGCTGATCTGGGTGATGCACCGCCCGAGTCAGGCGCGCGGCTTCGATCGTGTGCTGGTGATGGCGAACGGCCGCCTGGTCGAGCGCGGCACCTTTGACGAGCTGGTCGAAAAAGGCTCGCTGATGAACGAGCTGATCGCGGCCGAATAAGCCGCAACCATGGAGTACCCGCAATGAGCCTGCAGCAGGATGTCGACCTTCTCCGTAACATCCCGCTCTTTGCCAAGATCGAGCCCAGCAAGCTGAAGCTGCTCGCCTTCACGGCGCAGCGTCTGAGCTTCGGCGAGGGCGACGTGATCTGCGAGCAGGGCGACGAGGGTGATTCGGCCTACATCATCATCGATGGCGAGGCCGACGTGATCGTGGCCACCGACGCCGGGCCGGTGACCGTGGCGACCCTGAAAAAGAACGATTTCCTGGGCGAGACCGCGATCCTGTGCGACGTGCCCCGCACCGCCACGGTCCAGGCCAGGACCGACCTGGAGACCCTGATGATCTCCAAGGACCTGTTTTTCCAGCTCGTTTCCCAGTTCCCGTCGATGTCGATCGAGATCATGCGCGAACTGGCCCGCCGCGTGGAACGCACCACCGCACAACTGCGCGAGGCCGTTTCCCACAGCAGCGGCCATGCCGTGACACGGCGTTGAGCCGCCTCGACAGCGTCATCCGCCGGCTGACCGCCCAGCGCGCCTGCCTGGGCCTGGCGGCCGAGATGATCGCCAGCCGGACGGGCCATGTCCTGGAACTGGGCCTGGGCAACGGCCGTACGTTCGACCATCTGCGCGAGATCCTGGAGGGGCGGGAAATCTACTGCTTCGACCGCCAGGTTGCAGCCCATCCAGACTGCATCCCAGACGAGGACCACCTGTTCCTGGGCGAACTGGAGGACACCCTGCCGCGCGCCATTGCCCGGCTTGGCGCCGGTGCGGCCCTGGTGCATGTCGACATCGGCAGCGGCGACGAAGCCGCCAGCCGGGCACTGGGCGCCTGGCTGGCCGATCACCTGCCTCCGCTGCTGGCCCCCGGAGCCGTGCTTGTCTCCGATCAGCCGCTGCCCCACCCGGGCTGGCAGCAGAACGCCTTGCCCGAGGGCGTCAAACCAGGCCGGTATTTCATCTATCGCGCGTGAATCGGCACCTTTTCCAACCGTTTTCCCCTGCCGGGTCTTGCCAGCAACCCCAGCGTGTCCATCATGCAGGCGGGATCAGGAAACGAGGACAATGCAACAGGACCATCTTGCGGTCATCGACCGCAGCGCACTCCACGCACTGGAAGCAGTGCTGGGTGCCGAGCGCATGAAGAGTTTCATCGGCGAATACCTCGTCCAGGCACAGCGGCTCGACAGCGACCTGCGCCGTGCCTGGTCAAGGCACGACTGGGAGGCGACCTACCGGCCGGCCCACAATCTGGTTTCCAATGCCGGCAACTTCGGCGCGCAGAAGGTCGCCGCACTGGCCGATGCGATCCAGCATGCCGCGCGCGAGCACGACGAGGCCGCACTGGAGGCCGCACTGGAACCACTGTCTGAAGCACTGATCGAGGCCGCCAAGGAACTCAAGCGCCTGTATCCGCAGGACTAGAGCACATCATCTCTATGTGGAATCGCATTGCGATGCCGCATTAGAGATGTGAATCCGCTCTAACGCGCGGCCAGGCGGCGATCGATGGCGTCCCACAGGGTCGCTTCCAGCTTCACGCCGTCGAAACGGTTGATTTCCTGGATACCGGTGGGCGAGGTGACGTTGATCTCGGTGAGATAGCCGCCGATGACGTCGATGCCGACCAGGATCATGCCGCGACGGGCCAGCTCCGGCCCGATGGTCTGGCAGATCTCGCGTTCGCGCTCCGTCAGCGTCGAGGCCACCGGCTTGCCGCCGACATGCATGTTCGAGCGGGATTCACCGGCCGCCGGAATGCGGTTGATCGCACCCACGGGTTTGCCGTCGATCAGGATGATGCGCTTGTCACCCTCGCGCACGGCGGCGACATACTTCTGCACGATCACCGGCTCGCGGAACATCTGGGTGAACATTTCCAGCAGGGCGCCCAGGTTCTCGTCGCCGGGCTTCAGGTGGAAGACACCGGCGCCGCCGTTGCCGTAGAGCGGCTTGACGATGATGTCCTCATGCTCCTCGCGGAAATCGCGGATCGCCTGGGGCGAGGTCGCGATCAGCGTGGGCGGCATGACCCCCTCGAACTGCGTGACGAAGATCTTCTCAGGCGCGTTCCGCACCTCTGCGGGATCGTTCACCACCAGGGTCCTGGGGTGAATCTTCTCCAGCAGGTGCGTGGCGGTGATGTAGGCCATGTCGAAGGGCGGGTCCTGGCGCATCAGGACGACGTCCATCTCCGCAAGGTCCATCAGCGCCGGGTTGCCCAGGGTGACGTGGTCGCCCTTCTGGCGCCGCAGGAACATCGGGCGGGCATAGGCCAGCACCTTGCCTTCGCGGAAGATCAGATCGCGCGTGGTGTAGAAGTACACCGCATGGCCGCGCTCCTGCGCTTCCAGCGACATGACGAAGGTGGTGTCGGCATCGATGTCGATGCCCTGCACCGGGTCCATCTGGACCGCGACGGATAGCGCCATGCGGCAAGTCCCTTCAGAGGCGGCGCGGCCGATGCCGCAGCGGCCTTCTGCTTAACACGGCAACGAAAGGATCAGCCAGAGCTCCCCATCACGCGGACGTGGCTGACGACCTGCTTGACCCCTGAAATCGTGCGCGCGTTGTCGATCACCCGCTGCAGCTCGGCCTGGTTCTGGGCGATGCCGGTCAGATAGACGATCTGGCCCACCGTATCGACATTGTAGTTGATCGCCTGGACCTGGCTGTCGAACAGCAGATCGGCGCGCAGCTCGTTGGAGATGCGCACATCGGTCATGTAGCTGCCGATGCCGCCCTTGTCGGTCACCTGGATCTCGTTGATGACCTCCTTGACGCCCTCGGCCTGCCAGGCAAGGCGCACCGCCTCGACCCGGTCCTGGGGATCCTCGACCTTGCCGGTGAGCAGCACACGGCCTTCGGTGACGTCGATGGAGACGTCCTGGAACAGCTTTTCGTTGTAGCTGAACAGGCTTTCGCTGACGGCGACATTGATCGTGGCATCGTCGATCTGGGTGCCGACCGAGCGTTGCTCGGCAACGGCGATGCCGCCGGTGGCGGCCGCACCGACAAAAAACCCGACACAGCCCGAGGACAGCAGTCCGGTGGCGCACAGGGCAAGGATCGTGACGAAGCGCGAAAGCGTCATCGTTGGTGGTCCCTCATGTTCTGGTCGGTTACAGTATAGATTCGGCAAGGCCATTGGCACACCACAAGCCGACATTTTTGCGGCGCTTCATGGTCTCCAGACATCCCGGTGGTGACGCGGCAAATGGCCCGCGACAATCTCGATCAGATCAAAACGCCTGTCGCAACCGGCCAGTTGCGCGCGGCGGGCAACATAACCGTCGAGCGCCGCGGCGATTCGTTGCCACTGGCGGGGTGCCACCAGTTCGGCCTCGTCGCGCCGGCGCGCCTTGACCTCGCAGGCGACCAGCAGTTTGCCGCGCCGGGCCAGGATGTCGATTTCTCCGCCCGGCCCGCGCAGGCGCCGCTCCAGAATGCGAAAGCCCTGGGCCATCAGCAACAGGCCCGCCAGGGTTTCGGCGCGGCGGCCGTAACGCTCGGCGCGGCGCCGCGCGGGATCGGCAGGGCGCGCCATGCGTTAGACCTTCACCGCGGCGACGGAGGATGGATTCGTTCTGTGCATGATGGGCTCTCGTGGCCTTCTCATTTCCGCCCGCTTCGCGAAAGATGATAACAGAGGCGCAGCCGCCACGGAGAGAGCAGCCATGATCGATCGCGCACGCAACAGGACCGCCGGTACCAGGGCCTGGAGCATGGCCGCACTGGTGCTCGTTCTGGCGATGGCCGGCTGCAAGTCCAGCGAGCGCGACTTCGAGGCTGCTCCCCCGCCCGTCGCCGAACCCGAGGCGCCGGCCGAACCCGCCTTCACCGAGGCACCCGAGGTGGAAACCGCGCCGCTTGCCGGCACCGACGAGGCCAACTACGGCGAAGCCACGCAGTTTGCCCGGCGCATCGCTCTCATCCTGCCGCTTTCGGGCCAGTACAGCGGCGTCGGCAACAACCTGCTGGATGCCGCGAGCCTGGCGCTGTTCGACATCGGCGGCGATCGCATGGAGCTGATCGTGGCCGATACCAAGGGCACGCCCGAGGGTGCCGCGACAGCCGTGCGTCAGGCGCTGGCGGGCGCACCGGACCTCATCGTGGGCCCGCTTTTTGCCCAGGAGGTCACCGCCGCCTCGCCGATCGCCGAGCAGGCCGGCATTCCCATGATCGCGCTGTCTTCGGACCTGACGGTTGCCCGTCCCGGCGTCTATCTGCTGGGCATCGCACCCGAACAGCAGATCGAACGGGTCGTCTCCCACGCCGCCCAGCAGGGCTACCTGCGCTTTGCCGTGCTGGCACCCCAGAACGCCTTCGGCCGTCGCATGGCGGGCGCCATGGAACAGGCCGTGGCGCAGAGCGGCGGCCAGGTGGTGCAGCGCGCCTTCTACAACCCCGACGGCCTGGGTATCGAGGAGACCGTGCGCGAGCTGACCCGCTACAAGGCGCGCCAGGCCGATCTGGAGGCCCAGATCGCCGAACTGCGGCTGCGCGGCGACGAGGTCTCGCTGGCCACCATCGCCCGCCTGGAAGAGATGGAGGCAGCCGGTACGGTATCCTTCGATGCCCTGCTGATCCCCGAATCCGGTTCCCTGCTGCGCGAGCTATCGGCATGGCTGGGTTACTACGACGTCAATCCCAACGAGGTCCGCCTGCTGGGTCTGGCCAACTGGAACGACCCCAGCCTGCTGCGCGAACCCGTGCTGCGCGGCGCCTGGTATGCCATGACGCCCCAGGACCGCATGGCCTGGTTCAACAGCCGCTTCGAGGCCGCCTACGGCACCACGCCGCCGCCGGTTGCCGCACTCGCCTATGACGCCATGGCCCTGGCCGCGGGCCTGGCGCGCAATACCGAACAGGGCGAATTCAGCCAGGCCGCCGTCACCGACTGGCGCGGTTTCTCCGGCATCGAGGGCGTTTTCCGCTTCCAGGCCGACGGCGAGCCCGAACGTGGCATGGTGGTGATGGAGATCCAGCCCGGCGGCGCCGTGGTCGCCGATCCAGCGCCGACCTCGTTCCGCCCGCCCGCCGTGTCGATGCTGGTCGACTAGAGCAAATCATCCTTCAGCGGAATCGCTTCGCGACTGCGCGGAAGGATGTGAATTTGCTCTGTCTTGTAAATGTAGAGCGGATTCACACGACTACCCGGGGCCGCCATGCGGTTCCGGGTAGTCGTGATCCGCTCTAGGCCAGGATCCGTTCCAGCACGCCGTTGAGCACCTGGCGGCCCGATGCGGTTGCGCGCAGGCGGCCGGGTTCGCGTTTGAGCAGGCCGCCTGCAATCAGCGGCGCCAGCCGTTCGGCCGGGAGAAGGGCATCGATGCCGCGGCCCGTGGCGCGTTGGACATCGGCGTCGCGCAGCCCCTCGACCAGGCGCATGCCCATCATCAGCACTTCGGCGACACGATCCTCGCCCGCGACCTCCATGGTCTCGGCCGTGGCGTGGCCCCGGGCCTCGACGCCGGCGAGCCAGGTCTCGGGGGCCTTTTCCTGGCGCCGCGCGATGCTGAGACCGCCCGCTGCGTTGAGCCGGCCGTGGGCGCCGGGGCCGATGCCGACCCATTCGCCCGAACGCCAGTAGAGGATGTTGTGGCGGCTTTCCTGCCCAGGCCGGGCGTGGTTGGAAACCTCGTAGGCAGGCAGGCCGGCAGCCTCCGTCATCGCCTGGGTCGCCTCGTACATCGCGGCCTGATCGTCCTCGCAGGGCACCACCAGTTCGCCCCGGCGATGGAGCGTGTGGAAGGCGGTGCCGGGTTCTATGGTGAGCTGGTAGAGCGAGAGATGGTCCGTGCCGAAAGCCAGTGCGCGGGCGAGTTCGGCCTCCCAGTCCGCCGGGCTCTGGCCGGGTCGGGCATAGATGAGGTCGAAGGACATGCGCGGGAAGTGTTCGCGCGCGATGGCGATGGCGGCCAGCGCCTCGGCGCGGTCGTGGCGGCGGCCCAGCGCTTTCAGGTCAGCATCGTCGAGCGCCTGCACGCCCAGCGAGACGCGCCCCACCCCTGCCGCGCGGTAACCCGCGAAACGGCCGGCCTCGACGCTGCCGGGGTTGGCCTCCAGCGTCACCTCGACATCGCCTGCCACAGGCCATCGCGCCGCGATGGCATCCAGCGCGGCGCCGACGGTCGCGGGGTCCATCAGCGAAGGCGTGCCGCCGCCAAAGAAGATGCTGGTGACCGTGCGCCCCGGCGCCGCTTGCGCCATGTGGGCGATCTCGGCGGTCATCGCGGCGCGCCAGCGGGTCTCGTCGATGGTCTCGCGGACGTGGCTGTTGAAGTCGCAATAGGGGCACTTGGACTGGCAGAACGGCCAGTGGACATAGACCCCGAAGCCGGGATCGGACTCGGCATCAGCCATGGAGGGAGCGGGGTTCACCGTCAGTGAAAGTCCGCAGCGCCCAGCAGGCGGGCGAAGGCGCGGGCGCGGTGGTTGCGCGCCTTCTTTTCGGCAGGCGTCATCTCGCCGAAGCTGCGCGTCTCGTCCTCGGGCACGAAGATCGGGTCGTAGCCGAAGCCGTTGGAACCGCGTGGGGGAAACTCCAGGTGGCCGTCGACGCGGCCCTCGAAGACCCGCTCGCTGCCATCGGGCCAGGCCAGCGCCAGGACGCAGTGGAAGCTGGCCGAACGGTCCGGATCGTCGCCCAACGCCTCCTCCACCTTCTTCATGGCCGCCCGGAAGTCGCGCTCGGGCCCGGCCCAGCGCGCCGAATGGATGCCGGGCTTGCCGCCCAGCGCCGTGACCGACAGGCCGGAATCATCGGCAAGCGCGGGCAGGCCGGCGCCCTGTGCCGAGGCATGGGCCTTCAGCAGGGCATTGGCGACATAGGTGTCACCGGTCTCCTCGGGCTCGGGCAGGCCGAGCGCGCCGGCGCCCACGACCTCGACGCCCAGCGGGCCGAGCAGCTCCTCCAGCTCCACCAGCTTGCCCGCGTTGTGGCTGGCAAGGACCAGGCGCGGCGGCAGGGTGAGCCGGCCGCTCACGAGGCGAGCGCCGCCTTCTGCGCGGTGACCAGCTCGCCGATACCCTTGGCGGCAAGGTCGATCAGCGTGTCGAGCGCGGTGCGGTCGAAGGTCGCGCCTTCGGCGGTCGCCTGGACCTCGACCAGCAGGCCCTTGCCGGTCATGACGAAGTTGGCATCGGCATGGGCGTTGGAATCCTCGGCATAGTCGAGGTCGAGCACGGGAACGCCGTCGTAGATGCCGCAGGAGATCGCCGCGACATGGTCGGTCAGCGGCAGCGCCTTCAGCTCGCCCGCCGCGACCAGCTTGGCAAGAGCGGCGTGGAGCGCGACATAGGCGCCGGTGATCGAGGCGGTACGCGTGCCGCCGTCGGCCTGGATGACATCGCAGTCGACACGGATCTGGCGCTCGCCCAGGGCGACCAGGTCGGTGACGGCGCGCAGGCTGCGCCCGATCAGGCGCTGGATCTCCTGCGTGCGGCCCGACTGCTTGCCGCGCGCGGCCTCGCGGTCGGTGCGGGTGTTGGTCGAGCGCGGCAGCATGCCGTATTCGGCCGTCACCCAGCCGCGGCCTTCGCCGCGCAGCCATGGCGGCACGCGTTCCTCGATCGAGGCGGTGCACAGCACATGGGTATCGCCGAAGCGGGCCATGCAGGAACCCTCGGCGTGCTTGGAAAAGCCGGGGTCGAGGTGAATCCGGCGCAGCTCGTCGGCGGCGCGGCCGGAGGGACGGTTCATGGGGCTCTCTTCTGTCGCGGTGAATGGGGAGTCGCGTGGCGCGGAACCTAGTGCGGATCGCGGGCCGATGGAACCGCAACCGCCGATGGCGCCCGTTGACCTTGACCGGGGCACCCCCTACATCACGGGTACCGGCTGCGACAGCAGAGCGCCCCGGTTGCTGCCAGCCCCGGCGCCGGAACGGGCCAGACACCATGATCCAGGAGCTCAACGACCGCTCACGCGAAATCTTCCGCATCCTCGTCGACGAATACGTCACGACGGGGGAGCCGGTGGGTTCGCGCACGATTTCGCGCCGCCTGCAGGGACCGCTCTCTGCCGCGTCCGTGCGCAATGTCATGGCCGATCTGGCCGAAATGGGCCTGCTTTCCTCGCCCCACGCCTCTGCCGGGCGCATTCCCACCGAGCCAGGCCTGCGCCTGTTCGTGGAATCCCTGCTCCAGGTCGGCGACCTTTCGCGCGAGGAGCGCGAAGCGATCGAGGGCGCCTGCGAGGGTGCCGGACGGACCTATGAGGAGGTGCTGGGCGCCGCCTCGGCCCTGCTTTCGGGCCTTTCCCAGCATGCCGGGGTGGTTGTGGCGCCCAAGCAGGAAGCGCCCTTCAAGCATGTCGAGTTTGTCTCGCTGGCCCCGGACCGGGCGCTGGTCATCGTCGTTCTGGAGTCGGGCGCGGTCGAGAACCGCGTGATCGACCTGCCGCCGGGCATCACTCCGGCCATGCTGACGCGGGCGGGCAACTATCTCTCCGCGCGCCTTGCCGGGCGCACGCTGAACGAGGCCCATGGCGACGTGAATCAGGAACTGACCCGCCACGAGGCCGAACTCGACGAGCTTTCCCAGCGCGTCGTCGAGGCCGGGCTCGCCACCTGGTCGGGCGACGGCGAGGGGCCGGCGACGCTGATCGTGCGCGGCCAGGCCAACCTGCTCAACGATGTGCGCGCGCTCACAGACATCGAGCGGATTCGCGACCTGTTCGAAAAGCTCGATCAGAACCGCCACATGATGCGCCTGCTGGAGTTGACCCACGACGCGGCCGGCGTCTCCATCTTCATCGGCGCCGATAATTCCATGTTCCAGCTTTCGGGCTGTTCGACCATCGTCGCCCCGGTTTCCGACCAGGGCGGCCGCTTCATCGGGGCGCTGGGGGTGATCGGGCCGACGCGCATGAACTATGCCCGCATCATTCCGATGGTCGACTACACCTCCAAGGTGGTCAGCCGATTGCTGGGATAACGCTTTGATCGCGCCCTCACCCACCCCATCTGTGAGCCCGAACCCTTCAAAGACAACACCGCCGTTGCGTTGCGAGAGATGACCATGAACGATCAGGAAAAGCCCGGCAGGGACGACGAAAACACCCGCAAATTCCCCGAGGCCGCCAACGACGAAGGCCGCGATCCCGCGTCCGATGCGACGCTGGATGCCCTGGCCGAGGCGCTTTCGGGCGAGGCTGCCGCCAGCCCGCGCATTGCCGAACTGGAAGGCCAGGTCGACGACCTGACCGACCGCCTGCTGCGCGCGGCCGCCGAGACCGAGAACGTGCGCCGCCGCTCCGAGAAGGAGCGCGACGACCTGCGCAAGTACGCCGTGCAGAAGTTCGCCGAGGACATGCTGGCCGTGGCCGACAACCTGAAGCGCGCGCTGGACGCGATCCCCGCGGAGGGCCGCGAGGATGCCGCGGTCAAGGCGCTGGTCGAAGGCGTCGAGCTGACGGGCCGGGAGCTTTCCGGCGCCATGGAGCGCCACGGCATCCAGCGCATCGAGGCGGCCGACCAGCGCTTCGATCCCAATCTGCACCAGGCCGTGTTTGAGGTCGAAACCGCCGATGCCGCCCCCGGCACCGTCGTCCAGGTCCTGCGCGACGGCTACACCATCCACGGCCGCCTGCTGCGCGCCGCCATGGTCGGCGTCGCCAAGGCGCCCGCCGCAGGATAGCCATCCGCAGGAAGGTCCGCGGCCTGCGCCCGGCTCAACGCTCCGCAGGCAAAGAAAAAGCCGCCGCGCTGGGGGGCGCGGCGGCTTCGGGGTGATGTCAGGCCGGGGGAGGCCCGACATCCGGGGTCGGGGCGAGGATCAGCTGTTGGTGTCGAAGTAGGTGCGGTTGTTCTCGATCCAGTTGGGGTCGTTGAGCGAGGTCATGTCGTCGCGCTCGAAACGGGGGGCCGCCTCGAAGGCATCCTCGGAGATGTCGATGACCAGGACGTCGCGGTCCTGCGTGAGGCGCAGCGAGGACAGCGGCACGGCCACCTGCTCCTCGCCGATACCCAGGAAACCGCCATAGGCGACGATGGCGTAGGACTGGCCGGCGTCGTTGGTCGCCAGGACCACGTCGTCGACCTCACCCAGGTCCTCGTCCTGAAGGTTGCGGATATCGCGCCCGATCAGCTCGTCGGCGCGGAGCACGCCCTGCAGTTCGGCCACGCCCACCGCGGCGGCGAGACGCTCCTTGCGCGATTCCTCGCTCTCGGCCTCAGCGGCGGCCTCGACCTCATCGTGACGCTCCTTGGCGATGTCCTCCATGGCCTCGATCACATCGTCGCAGGCGTCCTCCTGCCCGTTGCGCTGCAGGATCATGGCGGCGTTGCGCAGATCGCGCAGATCACGCTGGGCGGTGGTATCCAGGCTGGCGCGGATTTCCGGATTGTCGCGCAGCCAGGCGTCGTTGTCGCTCAGCGCACCGGTGCAATCGTCGGCCATCGCGGGCAGGGCAAGGCACATGGTGGCCGTGGCGGCCAGAGCAGCGGTGCGGATCTTCATGGTTGTTCTCCCGATCATTCTGGTTGGGCTTGCCCGTTGCGCCGCCGGGTACCAGGGCGCGGGCGTCCATACCTTCAACATCCCGGGAGAGGTTACGTTCCCTTCTGCCCTGCTCCGCCGGCAGGCAGGCTAACCCGGGCCAGCAGACCGCCGCCCGGGCGGTCCGCCAGAACGACATCGCCGCCATGGGCGCGCAGGATCGAGCGGGCCACGCCCAGGCCCAGGCCGGTGCCGCCCGTCGCCCGGTTGCGCGAGGGGTCGCCGCGCATGAAGGGGCGGAACATGGCTTCGCGCTGCTCCTGCGGAATGCCGGGGCCACGGTCGGCAATGGTGATCAACGCGCCATCGTCCTCCATGCCCAGGGTGATATCGGCGCTGCCGCCGTAGCGGATGGCATTGTCGATCAGGTTGGAGAGCGCCCGGCGCAGCGCGACCGGGCGGCACAGCAGAACCAGCCGTTCGGGCCCGTCACAGGTGACCGCCCCGCCGGCGTCCGACAGGTCATCGACCAGGCTGCGGACCAGGGCGGCCAGATCGACCTTCTGATGCGGCTCCCTGCTGGTCTGGCCGCGTGCGGCATCGAGCGATTCCTTCAGCATCACCTCCATGTCGGAAAGATCCTCCAGGGCCTTGGCGCGCTGGACCTCATCGCCAATGTCCTCGGCGCGCAGGCGCAGGCGGGTGATCACCGTGCGCAGGTCATGGGAGAGCGCGGCCAGCATCAGCGAGCGGTCGTCGACCATGCCGCGCAGGCGTTCCTGCATGGTGTTGAAGGCCGCCGTCGCCTTGCGCACCTCGCGCGAGCCGGTCTCGGGCAGGGGCGGTGCGTCGAGATCGCGCGACAGCCGGTCTGCCGCCTCGCCCAGGGTGCGCAGGGGCCGGGTCATGCGCGCGGCCACGACCATGGCGACCGCCACGATGGCCAGCACGAACAGCGCCAGGGTCACGATGGCGAAGGTGCCCGGCGGTGTCGCCAGGGGACGCGCCGGTGCGGCGACCACGACCCAGTGGCCGTCCTGCAGCGGCAGCGCAATGACCAGGGTGTAGAAGCCGTGCCGCCATTCGTCCGGGCGCAGCGGGCGTGGCCCCTCGGCCGGGTCAAACGGCGGCGGCTGGCCGGGCACCGCGCGTACGAAAACATCCGCCCCCAGCGCGGCGGGCGCGGCAGCCAGCGCCGCCGCCTCGATGCCGTCGCCATGGGACCAGCCCGGGCCCCCGCCCCGGGGCGGCCGGGATGCCAGCCAGACACGGAAGACAGGATCGAGGAAGCGGGCGAGCACGGTCTCGCGACTGGCCGGATCGGCGGCATCAAGCGTCTTGGCGAGGCTCGCTGCGCGGTCCATGACCGAGCGGGCAAAGGATTCCTGTGCGGCGTTCTCGCGGTCGCGGGACGTGACAATGGCACCCGCGCCGATCACGGCGGTCAGTGTCGCCAGCACCAGCAGCACGACACCGGCGGTATTGCCCCAGCCGTGGCGCAGCAAGCGCCTCATCCGCGGGCGACCTCGGGCGTGAACTGGTAGCCGCCGCCGCGCACGGTCTTGATGATCTGCGGTTCCTTCGGGTCGGGCTCGATCTTGCGCCGCAGGCGCGAAAGCTGGACGTCGATGCTGCGGTCGAAAGGCTGCGCCATGCGCCCCTTGGTGAAGGTGAGGAGCTGGTCGCGGTCGAGCACACGGCGGGGGTGCTCCAGGAAGGCGACCAGCAGGTCAAACTCGCCCGCGGTCAGGCTGACCAGCGCACCCTCGGGATCAAGCAGCTCGCGGCGCGCGACATCCAGGCGCCAGCCCGCGAACAGATAGAGCGTCACACCTTCGTCTTCCGGCAGGGCCTGGCCCGCGGCGCGGCGCAGCACAGCGCGGATACGCGCCAGCAGCTCGCGCGGGTTGAACGGCTTGGTGACGTAGTCGTCAGCACCCAGTTCCAGACCGACGATGCGGTCGGTGTCCTCGGCCAGTGCGGTCAGCATGATGACCGGCACCGTGGAGATCTGGCGCAGCTTGCGGCAGATCTCGAAGCCGCCCTCACCGGGCAGCATGAGATCAAGCACGACCAGGTCGACGTTCTCGTCGCGCACGGTGCGCAGGGCGCGCTCGCCGTCCGGCGCCGTCAGCGCGGTCATGCCATGTTTGCCCAGAAAACGCGCGAGCAGGTCGCGGATTTCGGGGTCGTCGTCAACGACCAGGATGGCGGGCATGGTGCTCATGCTCCTGACATAGAGGCTCACAGTCGCGGGCGGGACAAGAATCGGGTTACGGCGCGTAACAACCCCGTCCCCACCCGGCGCACCGTTACAAACGGTTACCAAACGATACCCCTGGCGCAACGCCCCCGACACCGGGACGGCCCACATTCCTCATCAACGCCGCAGCCGACACCGGCGGCCATCAGACGAGGAGACCGACACCATGAAGACCAGCAACAAGATCATCCTGACCAGCGCCTTCGCCCTGGGCCTTGCCGGCGCCGCCGCCGGCGCCCTTGCCGACAACGGCAGCGAGCCGGACGAGGGCTTCGGCCGCATGGGCCACATGTGCGAGCACCGCGACGAGACCCGCATCGACATGATGGAAGCCTACATGGAGAGCCGCCTGGAGCTGACCGAGGCGCAGATGCCGGCCTGGAACAACGCCGTCGAGACCGTGCGCGACGCCATGGCCGCCAAGCAGGCCGCGTGCGATGCCGCAAAGGACCAGGGCCGCCCCGAAAATACCCTGGAGGCGCTCGATCGCGCCGAACAGCACATGGAAGCGGGCCTGGAGCAGGTGAAGGCGATCCGCGCCGCGGTCGGCGATCTCTACAACGTGCTCGACGCCGAGCAGCAGGCAACCTTCGACAGCATGCTCAAGGACATGCGCCACATGCGTGGCTGATCCCGACATGCGCGGGTGACCCCAAGCGCCCGCGCATCGACCCGTCCGCCCGCGCCCTTCCAGCCCCTGGTCGCAGCGGCGGGCGGGTCCCTCCTGGGAAGGCCAGCCAGCCAGGCGCTCCGGCGCTACGCCAGCCCGGTCTTCCGATGCCCGGCGCCCCCGCGCCCCCCCAATGTGCCCCGGGGCCGGGTATCGCCTGCCGCCCGCCGTGGTTCGCCCGAGCCGCGGCGGGCGGTCCCGTTTCGGAGCCTGGCAGCGCACGGCCGCGCTCAGCGGGTCACCGCGGTTTCGATTTCCTCGTCGCTGACGATGTCCTTGCCGAAGGAAAAGGTGCCGTCCTGCGCGATTTCTGTCGCCAGCGCGGCAAGCCTACCATAGACGGCGCGGAACAGCTTGGCCCCCGTGCTGATCCGCACCACGCCGAGCCCGGCCAGACGCGCCACGTTCGTTTCGCTCCACTGTTCAACCACGACATTGAGCGGTCCGCCGGTTTCACCAACCAGACGGCGCACTGTCTCGTCGTCGGTTGGACCGGGTGCATAGAGGCAATCGGCGCCGGCCTCCCGGTAGCGCCGCAGGCGGCGGATCGCCTCACCGGTGGGATCGTCGTGGCCGTAGAGAAAACACTCGGCCCTTGCGGTCAGCGTGAAGGGGATGTCCGAAGCATCGGCCGCGGCCCTTGCGGCTGCGATCCGTTCGGCAGCCAGCCCGGTGTCGTAATAGGGCTGTCGGCGGTCGCCGGTGAAATCCTCGATACCCGCACCCGCAAAACCCTCCTCGATCGCCAGCCGGATGCAGTCCGCGACCTCCTCGGGCGTATCGCCGTAGCCGTTCTCGAGATCGCCGTTGACCGGCAGATCGACCGCGCGCGCGATCGCGCCGTGGCGCGCCAGCGTGACATCCCGCGGCGCGGCCCCCGGGCCGTCGGGCAGGCCGCAGGCCCAGTTGATGCCCGCGCTGGTGGTTGCGATCGCGGGAAAGCCGCGCGCGGCAAGCATCCGGGCGCTGGCCACGTCCCAGGCATTGGGCATGACGAAGGTTTTGCCGGCGCGATGCAGGTCGCGGAAGCGAAGGGCCTTGTCAGCGAGCGGCGTGGTCATGGCGGACTCCCTTTCGGGCAGAACATAGCGTGAAGAAGATAGGTGATCGAGGCAGGTCTCCCGGCCCGTAAAGGACTCCAAGAGCACGGCTTTTGGCGCTTTGCCGCCCTTGCACGTCCGGGCGGAGGCCCTATATCACTCACAGCCTCTATGGACTTAAACGGGGATCCAGCCGCGGGCGCCGCCAAGCGGGCCCCCTTGGATCCGCCAGCAAGGAGCCGGAAACGTCATGAGTAAAGTCATCGGTATCGATCTCGGCACGACCAATTCGTGCGTCGCGGTCATGGAAGGCGGCAGCGCCAAGGTTATCGAAAACGCCGAGGGCGCGCGCACGACACCGTCCATCGTCGCCTTTGCCGGCGACGGCGAGCGTCTCGTCGGCCAGTCGGCCAAGCGCCAGGCCGTGACCAACCCCGAGAACACCCTGTTTGCCATCAAGCGTCTGATCGGTCGTACCTTCGAGGACCCGATGACGCAGAAGGACAAGGACCTCGTCCCCTACAAGATCGTCAAGGCCGGCAACGGCGACGCATGGGTCGAAGCCTCGTCCGAGAAGTACAGCCCCAGCCAGATCAGCGCCTTCATCCTGCAGAAGATGAAGGAGACGGCGGAGGGTTACCTCGGCGAGACCGTCACCCAGGCCGTCATCACGGTACCTGCCTATTTCAACGACAGCCAGCGCCAGGCGACCAAGGACGCCGGCAAGATCGCCGGCCTTGAGGTGCTGCGCATCATCAACGAGCCGACCGCGGCCGCGCTGGCCTATGGCCTGGACAAGAAGAACACCGGCACGATCGCGGTTTATGACCTCGGCGGCGGCACCTTCGACGTCTCGATCCTGGAGATCGGCGACGGCGTGTTCGAGGTGAAGTCGACCAACGGCGACACGTTCCTGGGCGGCGAGGACTTCGACAAGCGCATCCTCGACTACCTCGCCGATGAGTTCAAAAAGGAGAACGGCATCGATCTGAGGAGCGACAAGCTTGCCCTGCAGCGCCTGAAGGAAGGCGCCGAGAAGGCCAAGATCGAGCTGTCGAGCACGGTCCAGACCGAGATCAACCTGCCCTTCATCACGGCCGATGCCTCCGGTCCGAAGCATCTTACCGTCAAGCTCTCGCGCGCCAAGCTCGAGGCGCTGGTCGATGACCTGATCGACCGCACCATCGAGCCCTGCAAGAAGGCGCTGAAGGACGCGGGCGTCACCGCGGGCGAGATCGACGAGGTCGTCCTGGTCGGCGGCATGACGCGCATGCCCAAGGTCCAGGAGAAGGTGAAGCAGTTCTTCGGCAAGGAGCCGCACAAGGGTGTGAACCCCGACGAGGTCGTGGCCATCGGTGCGGCGATCCAGGCCGGCGTGCTGCAGGGCGAGGTCAAAGACGTCCTCCTGCTCGACGTCACGCCGCTGTCGCTGGGCATCGAGACCCTGGGCGGCGTCTTCACCCGCCTGATCGACCGCAACACGACGATCCCGACGAGGAAGAGCCAGACCTTCTCGACCGCCGAGGACAACCAGACCGCCGTCACCATCCGGGTCTTCCAGGGTGAGCGCGAGATGGCGGCCGACAACAAGATCCTTGGCCAGTTCGACCTGGTGGGCCTGCCTTCGGCCCCCCGCGGCATGCCCCAGATCGAGGTCACCTTCGACATCGACGCCAACGGCATCGTCAACGTCAGCGCCAAGGACAAGGCGACCGGCAAGGAGCAGCAGATCCGCATCCAGGCCTCCGGCGGCCTCTCGGACTCCGACATCGAGAAGATGGTCAAGGACGCCGAGACCCATGCCGACGAGGACAAGAAGCGCCGCGAGATGGTCGACGCCAAGAACCAGGCCGACGGCCTGATTCACAGCACCGAGCAGCAGCTCAAGGAGCATGGCGACAAGATCGACGCGGCCGACAAGGGCTCCATCGAGAACGCCGTCGCCGAGCTGAAGTCGGCCATGGAGCTCGACAATGTCGAGGAGATCAAGGCCAAGACTCAGGCCCTGGCGGAAGCCGCCATGAAGATGGGCGAGGCGATCTACAAGGCCGAGCAGGCCGCCGAGGGAGGCGCCGAGGAAGGCGGTTCCCAGGAGGCTGCCGACGACGGCGTGGTCGATGCCGAGTTCGAGGAAGTCGACGACGAGGACAAGAAGACCGGAACGGGCAACTGATTTCGGTCTATCCTGAACCCAGGCGCGGGTTGCGACGGCAAGGCCGACGCAGCCCGCGTCCGGTTTTGACGACGGTGCGGGCGGAGTAGCATGGCCAAGCGGGATTATTACGAGGTGCTGGGCGTTGCCCGCGGCGCAGACGGGGCTGAGATCAAGAAGGCCTACCGCAAGCTCGCCATGCAGTATCACCCGGACCGCAATCCGGGCGACGCGGATGCCGAGGGGCGCTTCAAGGAAGCCAACGAGGCCTACGAGGTCCTCAAGGACGCCGACAAGCGTGCGGCCTACGACCAGTTCGGCCACGCTGCCTTCGACGGCGGCATGGGCGGGGGGCGCGGCAACCCCGGCGACTTCGCCTCCAGCTTCGCCGATGTCTTCGACGACCTGTTCGGCGATTTCATGGGCGGCGGCGGACGCCGCCGTGGCGGCGGCGGGCGCGGCAGTTCAGGCCAGCGCGGCGCCGATCTGCGCTACAACATGGAGATCACCCTGGAGGAAGCCTTCCAGGGCAAGCAGACCAAGATCCGCGTGCCCTCGGCCGTGGCCTGCGACAGCTGCAACGGCAGCGGCGCCGAGGATCCCAGCGCGACCAAGAACTGCGCCACCTGCGGCGGCCACGGCAAGGTGCGCGCCCAGCAGGGTTTCTTCTCCATCGAGCGGAGCTGCCCGACCTGCGGCGGCATGGGCCAGGTCATCGCCGATCCCTGCAAGGTCTGCTCGGGCTCGGGCCGCGTGCAGAAGGACAAGAGCCTCAACGTCACCATCCCCCAGGGTGTCGACGACGGCATGCGCATCCGCCTGACCGGCGAGGGCGAGGCCGGCCTGCGTGGCGGCGCGGCGGGCGATCTCTATCTCTTCCTGTCGATCAAGCCGCACCAGATCTTCCAGCGCGACGGCACGACGATCTTCTGTCCCGTGCCGATTCCCGTGACCACCGCGGCGCTCGGCGGCACCATCGAAGTGCCCACGATCGACGGCAAGCGCGCCAAGGTGGCGGTGCCCGCCGGCACCCAGAGCGGCCGGCAGTTCCGCCTGCGCGGCAAGGGCATGACCACGGTGCGCGGCGCCGGTCGCGGCGACATGCTGATCGAGACCGTGGTCGAAACACCGGTCAACCTGAACGCCCGGCAGAAGGAACTGCTCAAGGAGTTCGAGAAGGCCGGCGGCGAGACCAGCACCAATCCCGAATCGGACGGCTTCTTCACCAAGGTGAAGGAACTCTGGCAGGACCTGACGGACTGATCGCCGGTCCATCGGCGGCAACCCGGACCGCCGCGATGCGTTCTGAACCTGCGGGCCCTCGCCGTGATTTCGCCACGGCGCGGGATCATTCTGGCTCCGATCAACGCATCCACCCCCACGGGAGACGTTCATGCGCAATCTGTTCCTGGCCGGCGCCGCAGCCGTCGCGCTGACCGCCGGCGCCGCAGCCGGTGCATCGGCCGACGAAAACCAGATCATCCTCGATCCCATCATCGCGGCCTGCGCCGACGGCCTGGCCGTTGCCGACCGCAACCGAGACGGCTGGGTCACGCGCGCGGAAGCCGAGACTGCGTTTCCCGCACAATTCGAACTGCTCGACGGTGACGCCGACGGCAACGTGACCGTCAGCGAGTTCATGAACTGCCGTGCCGGCACCGGCATGCATTCGACCAACCGGCGCAGTGCGACGCTGCTTTCAAACGATCCCGTGTATGAAGCCGACCGCGACGGCAACCGCATGATCGACAGGGCGGAATGGGATGCCAAGGCGCAGGAACTCTATGCCGGCATGCCGACCATTTCGGGCCAGGCGCGCAACGCCAGCTTCGACGGGGCGATGTCGGGCTTCGCGCTGCTCTCCGAACAGGCCGACACCAACGGCGACGGGCTGATCGGCACGATCGAGGCCGGTTATGCCATCACCCAGGGTTTCATCCTGGCCGATGCCGACGGCGACGGCGTGATCAGCTTTGCCGAATATGCCACCCGCGACATCCCACCCGACGTGACCGACAACGGGCCCGACCAAGCCGCCCTTTCGGCGCGCCTGGCCGACGTCTGGCGCACCATGGATGCCGATGGCAGCGGCGGCGTCAGCTATGAGGAGTTCCATGCCGCCGGCATCAGCCGCTTCGAGCGCACGGCAGCAGCGGCCGCTTCCGACCCCGATGTCGCCGTGCCGGTCAGTGCGCTGGATTCTCTCTCCGGGCAGTAACCGGCAGGATTTCCTTCGGCGCGGTTCTGGACTATGCAGGCGCCATGACGACACGTATCGGCATTGCCGGATGCGGCGGGCGCGTCGGGCGCCTGCTGATCCGCACCATCCACGAAACCCCTGACGCCATGGTTGCCGCAGGCAGCGAACGCGCCGGCGGCGCCCTTGTGGGAAGCGACCTGGGCGCGCTTGCAGGCATTGAGAACCTCGGAATAGCCGCGACGGATTCGGCACAGGCCCTGTTCGAGGCAAGCGACGTGGTGATCGATTTCACCGCGCCTGAGGCCACCCTGGAGAACGCCGCGATTGCCTGCGCAACCGGCAAGGCCATGGTCATCGGCACCACCGGCATCGATGCGGAAGGGCGGGCGGAGCTCGCAGAAGCCGCCAGGGGAGCGCCCATCGTCTTTGCCGCCAACATGAGCCTTGGTATCAACCTGCTGCTGGGCATCACGCGCAGGGTTGCGGCCACCCTGGGCGAGGACTTCGACATCGAGGTCGTGGAGATGCATCACCGCCACAAGGTCGATGCACCCTCGGGCACGGCGCTGGCGCTGGCGCAGGCCGCCGCCGACGGCCGCGGCGTCGTGCTGGACGAGGTTTCCGAGCGCGGCCGCGACGGTGTCACTGGCCCGCGCAAGCGCGGCGCCATCGGCATGGCGGCATTGCGCGGCGGCGATGTCGTGGGCGACCATCAGGTGATCTTTGCCGCACCAGGCGAGCGCATCGAGATCGGCCATCGCGCCAGCGACCGGGCGATCTACGCCCGCGGTGCGGTGGCCGCGGCGCTCTGGCTCAAGGGCCGCGCGCCGGGTCTCTACGGCATGGACGACGTTCTGGGTCTGTGAAGACGCTGCTCCCGCCTGCCCCGGGAACCGTGCGGGGGCTGGCGCGTTGTCACTGGGCCATCACCCGGGGAGTCCGTCCATGAACACCGCCATCATCCATCCCGTCATCGCCCTGCTTTGCGGCATCGCGATCCTGATCTGGCCGCGTATCCTGAACTACGTTGTCGCGGCCTATTTGATTTTTGTCGGCGTGGTCGGGCTTGTCGCCGTTCTGGCCTGAGCAGGCACCGCCCAGGTGTCCTCGGCCACTCAGGCACCGGCCGAAGACGCGCCTGTCCTGCGGTTGACCAGCAGGGCACCGATCAGGATCAGCCCCATGCCGGCCAGCGTGCTCCAGGCGAATCGCTCACCGAGCACCAGTGCGCCCAGTGCGACCGCGACCAGGGGCACCAGATAGGCCGCCAGCGACGCGCGCGTCGCGCCCACACGCATCAGCAGCCGGAAAAACATCAGCCCCGGCAGAGCGCTGCCCACGACACCGAGCACAACCAGTGCGCCCAGCACCTGCCACCCCGGATGCAGGTTCCACGGCGCATCGAAGGTCAGAGACAACGGCGTCAGCATGACGATCGCAGCGAGCTGGGTGCTTGCAGCCAGCACCACGGGCGGCAGGTGGCCGGCATGACGCGCCAGAATGTTGGCCGCGGCGATGCCGCAAGCCGCGCCGAAGACCGCCAGTTCGGCCAGCAGTTCGTGATCGGCATTCACCAGAGCCCCCGTGCCGATGACCGCCACGACACCCATGAGGCCGATCACCGCGCCCATCAGCGAGCGCACCGACATGCGCTCGTCGTGCATGAAAAGATGGGCAAGGACCATGGTGACCACGGGCACCGAACCCAGGATGATCCCGGCAAGACCCGAGTCGATGCGCTGCTGGCCCCAGGAGAGCAGGATCATCGGCACCACCTGGGAGGCCGCCCCCAGTGCACCAAGGTGGAGCCAGATTCGTCCCGGACCCGGCATGCGATAACCACCCAGCCAGAGAACGGCAAGCAGGGTCGCCAGCGCAACACACGAACGCGCCAGAGCCAGGGTGACCGGCGGCACCTCGGGCACGATGATCTTGATGAACAGGAAGGAACTGCCAAAGCCGCAGGCCGTGAGGACGACCAGCAGTGCATCACGCGGCCCCATATGTCGGATTCCGGTGGGGTTCATGGCAGCAGGCGGGATTGGCAGGTCCCGCGGCGGCAGGTCGGGCAGGCCTTGATCGCGGCATCGTGGGTCATGCAATCGCCAGCCCGGCCGTGGAAAGGATCAGCGTGGCCCGCTTATAACCCAAGGATGCATGTAGCCAAAGAATTACAATCCTCAGGCGACATGGCCCGCGGTGCCCTGGTTCAACGGGCGATCAGGGCAGCGCGCCAGCTCTGCAGTGCTTCACCCATGGCCGCAGCGACCTCGCTGCGCTCCTGGGGCGTCAGGAAGGCCCCGATGGTCAGGCGCCTGCCGTGGGACGCGATCGCCAGACGGCTGTCCTCCTCGCCCGGACGCTCCAGATCGATGCGGACCCAGGCCGGCTCGAAACGCCAGACCGTGGCCTGCCCGCGGGCATTGACCCTGGTCACAACCAGTGTCTCGTCATCCAGGCGCACGGTTTCGTGGGCCCGGCCGGCGCGGTAGTTGAGCTCAAAGGCGCCCCAGATCAGCAAGACTTCCACGCCGCAGAAACCTGCCACCGGCCAGGCGCCCAGCGCCCAGAAGGAAAGGCCGATCATGGCAAAGGTCAGGGTCGTGAGCGCCATCAGCAGGCGGAAGCCCCAGCGGGGCAGCGAGCGATGGGGCATCAGCCGGGCATCGAAGTGGCAGAAGGTCGGTTCCTGATGGGTCATGGCGTTTTTCTACTCCCGCACGGCGCGTCCGTCACCCCTGCGGCCAGCGGCCAAGCTGGTCTAGACTGATCCGGCACATGACACCGGGGCTGCCATGAAACGCGCCGACATCGACCGACAAGGGCGTCAACGCGGCCACGCCGGGCCTCTTCGCCCTGGCCGATACGCCCCAGGCCATGCTGGAGCTGGGCGAGGAGGGCGTGCGCGAGAAGATCAAGACCATCGGCCTGTTCAACGCCAAGGCCAAGAACGTCATCGCGCTCTCGCGCATCCTGATCGAGCAGCATGGCGGCGAGGTTCCCGCCAGCCGCGAGGCGCTCCAGACCCTGCCGGGCGTGGGCCGCAAGACCGCGTCGGTGGTGATGAACGAGGCCTTCGGCGAGCCGACCATCGCGGTCGACACCCATGTCTTCCGCGTCGCCAACCGCACGGGCCTCGCGCCGGGAAAGACGCCCGATGCGGTGGAGAAGAAGCTGGAAGCCATCGTGCCGGAGCGCTGGAAGAAGGGCGCGCACCACTGGCTGATCCTGCACGGGCGCTACACCTGCCTGGCGCGCAAGCCACGCTGCTGGAGCTGCGTCATCGCCGACATCTGCCCCTTCAGGCCCAAGACCCCGGACCCGGAGGAGGAAGCGCGCCTGGCCGCCGAGGCCAAGGCGTCCGGCCGCCGCCTGGCCCCGCCCAAGCCGGCCGGCACAACAAAAGCAGCACCAGCAAGGGCTGCATCGAAAAGGGCTGCCGCAAAGAAGCCGGGTCGCAGCCGCTAGATTCGTTCGAGCCGGGCCGTGATCCAGGCGAGCGCGGCGTCGATGTCGGCCACGTGCTCACCGGGCGGCAAGGGCGGACGGGCGATCATCACGACGGGCAGGGACAGCGCACGCGCCGCGTCGATCTTGCCCCGGGTCGCCGCACCGCCACTGGCCTTGGTGACCAGCGCATCGAAACCGTGTTCACGCATCAGGACTTCCTCGGCCGCCGCATCATAGGGGCCGCGCGCCAGCAGCAGCCTTGCCCCGGCAATCGGCAAAGGTTCTGCCGGCGCCTCGATCATGCGCACCGTGAAGGCGGTATCGCCAAGCCCTCCAAAGGCCGCCAGCTCGCGTGTGCCCAGCGTGAGGAAGACCCGGCGCGCGCCCAGGCCGGCAAGCACCGCAGCGGCTGCCGAAGCATCCTCGGCCATGATCCAGCGGTCGTCCTCTTGCCGGGGCCACATGGGGCGCACCAGCTTCAGGCGCGGCACGTCAGCCCTGGCTGCCGCAGCAGCGGCATGGCCCGCCATGGTCGCGGCGAAGGGGTGGGTGGCATCGACCAGCAGATCGACCCGTTCATCGGTGAGCCAGGCCGCCAACCCTTCGGCGCCACCGAAACCGCCGCTGCGCAAACGTCCAGGCGGTGTCACCGGGCTGCCTGTGACACCCGCCAGCGAGGTGGTGACGGCAAGGCAGGGACGCTGCTGCGCCAGAAGGCGCGCCAGGGCAAGCGCCTCACCGGTGCCGCCCAGGATCAGCACGTGGCCCTTCACGGCCCGGCACGCCCGACGATGACGCCGGCCCGGTCGATCACCACGACATCAAGCGCCACGCCGCCCGAAAGCACGGCAAGGGCAGCCTCGCGCGCCCGCGCGGCAACCACATCGGCCAGCGGCACGCCCGCCTGCCGGGCCAGGCCCAGGGCCTCACCCGCACTGGTCGCGCCGGCAACCGCAGCAACCAGATCATCACCGGCGCCGGCATCGCCCGCCAGCTCCGCCAGGACGCCGTGATCGACCTGGCTGCGCGAGGAATGAAGATCCATCTCGCCCTGGGCGAGCTTGACCAGCTTGCCGAAACCACCGCCGATCGTGACTCTGGGGATGGGATGGCGGCGCAGGTATTTCAGCATGCCGCCGGCAAAATCGCCCATGTCGAGCATGGCACCGTCATCCAGGCCGTAGAGCGCCTGCACCGTCTTCTCGGAAGTGCGCCCGGTTGCGCCCGCGACATGGGTCATGCCGGTGGCGCGGGCAACGTCGATGCCACGATGGATCGAATGGATCCAGGCCGAGCAGGAATAGGGGATGACGACACCCGTGGTGCCCAGGATCGACAGGCCGCCGACGATGCCCAGGCGCGGGTTCCAGGTTTTCAGCGCCAGAGCCTCCCCGTCCGTGACGCCGATCGTGATGATGACATCGCCCGCCACGCCGTGACGCGCGGCAAGCTGGGCAATGGAGGAGGCCATCATCTCGCGCGGGCGCGGATTGATCGCGGGCTCCCCGGCGGCAATCGGCAGGCCCGGCTTGGTCACCATCCCCACACCGGGTCCGGCAGCAAAGACGACGCCGCTGCCCGGGGCACCCGGGCGCACCGTGGCGACGATCTCGGCGCCGTGGGTGATGTCGGGATCGTCGCCCGCGTCCTTGATCACCGAAGCGGTCGCGGCGCCATCGGACAGTTCGGCACGCACCAGGGCAAAGCTCGGCTCCTCGCCCCGCGGCAGGGTGATGGTCACGGGATCGGGAAAGCGGCCCGTGGCAAGCGCCGTGAACGCCGCCGCGCTTGCTGCGGTGGCGCAGGCGCCGGTCGTCCAGCCCTTCCGCAGGGGTCCATCGGGTTTGTCGGCCATGGCCCAAGTCTAGATCGGAATGCAGGGACGCCGCGACAGGAAGCGCCCTGTCTTGGAGGCGACGGGGGATGTCGCCTGGACCCCATGACGAGGGCCCGATTTGGGGGTATAGGCAGGGGCATGGAGACGAAGACGACCTTGCGCCTGCCCGCTCTCCCGGCCTTCGAGCCGGGCTGGGTCTGGCTCGTGGGCTCGGGCCCGGGCGATCCCGGCCTGCTGACGCTGCTGGCCGCCCATGCGCTGTCCAGCGCCGATGTCATCGTCTATGACGCCCTGGTGGATGAGGGCGTGCTGGAGCTGGCCGCACCCGGCGCCGAGCTGATCTTTGCCGGCAAGCGCGGCGGCAAGCCTTCGCCCAAGCAGCCCGACATCTCCGCCCGCCTGGTCCGCCTGGCCCATGAGGGCCACCGCGTGCTGCGCCTGAAGGGCGGCGATCCCTTTGTCTTCGGCCGTGGCGGCGAGGAAGCCCTGACGCTGGCCGCGGCGGGCATCCCCTTCCGCATCGTGCCGGGCATCACCGCGGGCATCGGCGGCCTTGCCTATGCCGGCATCCCGGCTACCCATCGCGACACCAACCACACGGTCGCCTTTGTCACCGGCCACATGGCAGGCGGCGAGGTGCCTGACGGGATCGACTGGGCAGCCCTGGCGCGCGGCGCCCAGGCACTGATCATCTACATGGCGCTGAAGCACATCGAGGTCATCACCGGTCACCTGATCGACGGTGGACTGGCGCCTTCGACGCCGGTAGCGGTCGTCTCCCGCGCGGCGACGCGCCACCAGCGCGTTCTGGAAACCACGCTTGGCGAGGCCGCGGAGGCGGTCGCGGCATCGGGCATCGAGGCGCCCGCCATTGTCGCGGTGGGCCATATCGTTTCCCTGCGCGCCGGGCTCGACTGGCTGGGCGCCATGGAAGGCCGCCTGCTCGATGCCGACCCGCTGGGCCGCAATCCCGCCCGCAACACGGCCTGAGGGTGAGCGCCGGGTTCATCGTTGCGGCGCCGTCCAGCAACAGCGGCAAGACCGTTCTGACGCTGGCCCTGTTGCGGGCGTTGTCGCGTGCGGGCACCCGCGTGGCGTCCTTCAAGGTCGGCCCCGATTACATTGATCCGGCCTATCACGCCGCCGCCAGCGGACGGCCCTGCCGCAATCTCGATCTCTGGGCGATGCGGCCCGAGACCTTCTCGGCAATCGCGCGCGATACCGCGGTCGATGCGGACCTGATGATCGGCGAGGGCGTGATGGGTCTGTTCGACGGCGCGCTCGACGGCTCTGGCGCCACCGCCGATGTCGCCGCCCTGCTTGGCCTGCCGGTGGTGCTGGTGATCGACGTGAAGGGCCAGGGCGCCTCCGTGGGCGCGCTGCTGCGCGGCTTCCGTGATCATCGCAGCGACATCACGATCGCCGGGGTGATTCTCAACCGGGTGGGCAGCGAGACCCACCGCACCATCCTGCGCAAGGCCTGCGAGGGTCTGGCGCCGGTGGTCGGCATGGTGCCGCGCGACGACCGGTTGCTGCTGCCCGAACGTCACCTGGGCCTGGTCCAGGCGATGGAGCGGCCCAGGCTGGACGCCTTTCTCGACGGCGCGGCCGATCTGGTGGCCCGCCATGTCGATCTGGAGGCTCTGGCCGGCCTGGCGCGCCTGCCCGATCTGGGCGCGCCCCTGGCCGCGCCGGCACCGCTGAGGCCCCTGGGCCAGCGTATCGCCGTGGCAAGCGATGCCGCCTTTGCCTTCGTCTATCCCGCCGTGCTTGATGCCTGGCGGCGTGCAGGCGCCGAGATCCTGCCCTTTTCGCCCCTGGCGGACGAGGCCCCCGATGCCGGGGCCGATGCCGTCTATCTGCCGGGTGGCTACCCGGAACTGCATGCCGCCCAGCTGGAAGCCTCCGACGGCTTCATGAACGGTTTGCGCGCCGCGGCCGCCCGCGATGCCACGATCTTCGGTGAGTGCGGCGGCTTCATGGTGCTGGGCGAGGAACTGATCGATACCGAGGGAGAACATCACCGCATGGCCGGACTTCTGCCCGTGGCGACCTCGATCGGTTCGCCGCGCCTCCATCTGGGCTACCGGCGCTTCACCCTGGCCCACGACGGGCCACTGGGGCGCAGTGGCGATGTCTTTCGGGGCCATGAGTTCCATTATGCCCGGCTGGTGCGCCAGCGGGGTACGCCGCTGTTCCACGCCAGCGATGCGGCAGGGCGTTACTTCGGCCCGTTCGGCGCGGTGGTCGGGCGTGTCTGCGGCTCGTTCCTGCACGTCATCGACCGCGAGACGGCCTGAGGAAGCCATCTCGCGGTCGCAGCGATTCGGTCTTGTTGTGGCGTTAGTTACGGAAGAGCAGTCCCAGACCAAACCCGGCAAACACCTCGGCCAACTGGATAAACCCGGTGATGTCACGCCCTCCTGCGGCAAACTGGGCGATATCAATGCCGGCGGCTGCAACATGCAGGACGGCAACCGTTCCCAGTGTCAGCAGAAGGATGGTTCGGCGTGGAGAATGCCGTGTCTGCGCAAGGATTCGTTGCATCGTCGTGGTTCCCCCTCGTGACCGCGGTCAGGCCGCGATCTTGATGGCGTCGTCGCTGTCGGCGCCATCCAGGATCTCGTGCAGGCGCGAGCGGGCACGCGAAAGGCGGCTGCGTACCGTGCCCAGGGCACAACCGCTCTCGCGGGCGATGTCCTCGTGCGGGCGGCCCTCGACGCCGGCCGACATCAGCACCTCGCGCTGGTCGGCGGGCATGGTGGCCATGGCGTTGGAGAGATCGACCAGGGCGAGGTGATGCTCCTGGGAAGCCGGGGTCGCCATCGACTGTTCCCAGCCCTCATCGAGGCCAACCTGCTCGCGCTGGGCCTTGCGGATGTAACTGATGTGGGTGTTGCGCAGGATGGTATAGAGCCAGGCGCTGAGATTGGTGCCTTCCTGGAACTTGTCCTGATGGGTCCAGGCACGCAGCATGGTCTCCTGAACCAGATCATCGACCAGATCGCCGCGACCGGCACGGCGCCAGGCGAAACGCTCCAGAGCGGGGCGGTGGGCATTGAGATCGTCGGCGAAGGTAGAGGCGTTGGCTGCGGTGTTCATCTGGAACTCCCCTTGGTTGGTTGAGTCCAAGGTGGCCCGTGTCGCAGCATTTTAACATTCGGAGAGAGGCTCTATGCCTGCTGGTGGAGGCAGCCTCCTCCCTTCGTATAGGTGATCTGTCCGATACCGCACCATCTCGGGAACTAGTTCCTTTGGGGGATGGGGCGCGACCCATACTTTCGTACTAGGTCGTCGGACGGAGACCACCTAGGCCTCCAAGCCGAAGGATGAAACATTCGTGATTTCCGATAGTTATGAGATCATGTCTCCATCATTATCCAAGCTGCTGGACAAGGCGACGCGCATCACCGGCAGCCCCAGTTTCAGGGAGTGTGCCATGGACGGACCACTGGTCATCGTCCTGGAAGACGACTTTGCCAATGCATGGGGCCTCTCTCTTGTTCTCCAGGACTGGGGCTATCGCACCGTGATTGGTGATTCCGTCGGGCCGGTTTTCGAGAAGCTTGCCGATCAGGGCATCACGCCGCAGGCGGCGGTGTGCGACTTTCACCTGGCCGAGGGCGAAAACGGTGTTTCGGCTGCGGCACTCCTGCAGGAGCGCTATGGCAGCGACCTGCCGGTCGTTATCATGACCGGCTCGGGCGGAACGACCGCGCGCCGCCACGCCAGGGAGTACCGCTTTCCCGTTCTCAACAAGCCCGTCGACCCGGATATGCTGCACACCTATCTGCCCGCTTCATGAGCGTCTTTTCCTGGAAGTCCGGGGACCACGCCGCACAGATTGCCGAGATCGCGGCCAGCGCCGAATTCGCGCTTCTGGTCGACGAGAAGGGCTACGTCATCGATTCGAGCGTTTCCGCCAACGCGCTGCTGGGCGACACGCTGGCCCGGGAACAGCGGTGCCCGGTCTGGCTGCTGACGCAGGAGCCGGAGGTCGAGATCTGCGCCTTCCTCGAGAAGTGCTGGGATGCCCGCGAACCGCTGCGCCAGAAGTTTCATTTCCGCGATTCCGAAGGCGGTTTCGATCCCCGCGTCTGCATGGGTTCGCCGCTGGCCGGGCGCGAAGTGCTGCTGATCTGCAGGCCGCTGCATCGCACGGAGGGCATCGGCGAGCGCATCCAGGCCAAGCTGATGGCATTGACGGCCGAAGTGGAGGAACGCACCAGGATCGAGTCCGAGGCTCGGTTCGATTCGGAGGCCAAGTCGCGTTTCCTGGCCGCCGCCAGCCATGATCTGCGCCAGCCCCTGCATGCCATGACCCTGTTCACCCGCGCTCTTTCGCGCCGGGTTGAGGGCGAGGAGGCGGTGGAACTCGTCAACCAGCTGGGCATTGCGCTGGGTTCGCTCCAGCGCATGTTCGATTCGATCCTGGACGTCTCCAAGCTCGATGGCGGACTGATCAAGCCGCAGTGGGGCGATGTCGACCTGGTGGAGTTCTTCGAGCCGCTGGGCGCCGAGCTGGAAGCCCGCGCCGCGTCGCTTGGGCTGTCGGGTCGTCTCTATCCCCTCGACGGCACGGTCTACACCGACCGCGCCCTGCTTGAGCGCATCGTGCGCAACCTGATCAACAACGCGCTGAAGTTCACCGCGCGCGGCGGCATCATGCTGGCCGCGCGCCGCCGCGGCGACCGGGTCGCCATCGAGATCTTCGACACCGGCATCGGCATGAGCCAGGCCCAGTTGCGCGAGGTGTTCAACGAATTCGAGCGCGGCCGGGTCGCCGCGCGCGGGCAGAACGACGGCCTGGGCCTGGGCCTTTCGATCGTGCGCCGCCTGACGCAATTGCTCGACATCGAGATTTCCGTGGATTCCCGGCCCGGGCGCGGCACCCGTTTTCGCCTGCTGCTACCCCCGGGCAAACGCAGCAGCGCCCATATGCGCCAGAGCGCCCGCGAGACGCCGGTCTTTGCCAATCCGGACCTGAAAGGCCGCACGATGATCGTGCTCGACGATGAACCGATGGTCGTCGAAAGCCTGACGCGGGAATTGCGCGATCACGGCATTGCAACGGTCGGCGTGGGCAGCGGCGCAGCCCTGCGCAGCATGGCCGCCGGTGTCCCGGTCGATGCCGCCATCATCGACTACGATCTGGGCGAAGAACGCGGGCCCGATGTCATTGCCGCCTTCTGCAAGGAGACCGGCGCCAGTTTCCCGATGCTGATCGTGACCGGTTCGACCGAGCCGGAGGTTCTCAAGCATCTCCAGAAGCTGGGCCACCCCTGGGTGACCAAGCCGGTCAATCCCGATGTTCTTCTGGCTCTTGTGGCGAGCATGCTGCGCCGCGCCTGAGCCCGGCGTCAGCCGCCAGGCGATGTATACCGGCTAGAGCAAATCATCCTTCTGCGGAATCGCTTCGCGATTGCACTGAAGGATGTGAATTTGCTCTACCTTGTTGATGTAGAGCGGATGCACACGATTAGCGTTCGAAGGCCAGCTTCTGGGCCAGCACCACGGCCTGGGTGCGGTTGCGCGCACCCAGCTCGCGGAAGATCGCCGCGACGTGAATCTTCACCGTGCTCTCGGCAAGATCGAGCTCGCGGGCGATCTCCTTGTTCGATTGTCCCTTGGCCAGCAGGGTCAGGACATCGGCCTGTCGCGGTGTGAAACGGCTGAGATCGATGCTGGGGCCGTTGTTCTCGTCCTTGGCCTCGCGCTCGGAAGCGCCTGCCAGGAACGAGGGAACATAGATCGTGCCCTGCATCACCGCGGCAAGGGCGCGGGCGATCTCCTCGTTGTTGGAGCCCTTCCAGACGTAGCCATGGGCGCCATTGGCCAGCGCACCCAGCACATCGTCGCGCTGGTCGGAACCTGATACGACGACAATGCGCAGATCGGCGCGCTGCTCGCGGATGGTCAGCAGCGAGGTGACGCCGTCCATGCCGGGCATGTCGAGATCGATCAGCAGACAGCCGATGGACGCGTCACCCAGGGCTTCCATTGCCGACTGCAGGCTCGCGGCTTCCAGCACTTCCTCGACATCGACGCTGTCGCGGATGAGGGTCGCCAGGCCTTCCCGGTACAGGCCGTGATCATCGGCGATCAGGATGCGTTGCATCGGACTAACCAGAAGGTGTGGTCAAACAATGTCTATGCTCGCAAAAATGGTACGCCGAAATGGCGCGAATCGTGCATATATCTTCCATTGGGCAGTCCCCCGCAACTGTCGTGTCGTACGCCCTTGCCGCAAGACCGCAGTTACATCAGGACAAACCCCAAGGCGTAACCGAAAGTTCCCTCTGCTTCCTGTTTAGACCGGATCAGCGGTCGCGGCCCCGATCGTCTGGCGGGGTCGCCTCACCGCCGGCAAGTTCGCCAAACAGGCTGTCGAGCAGGGCGTCGAAGCTGCCGCCATCACCGCCCGCGTCCGTCTCCCCGGGGGGCGGTGCGGCATCAAGCAGGGCCAGAACCGGCCGCCCGGCCTCGGCGCGCAGCATGAATTCGGACCAGATTCGCGCTGGCAGGCCGCCGCCGGTGACCCGGTCCATGGGCGTGTTGTTGTCGTTGCCGACCCAGACGCCGGTCACCAGCCCTCGGGTGAACCCGACGAACCAGGCATCGCGGTAATCCTGGCTGGTGCCGGTCTTGCCTGCTGCGGGGCGGTCGATTGCGGCAGCCTTGCCGGTGCCGGTCTGGATGTTGGCCGCCAGCATATCGACCATGCCGGCGACCACAGCGGGGTCGAGCACGCGCTGCTGGGGCATGGTCTGGCGCTGGTAGAGCACCTGGCCTTCGCGCGTGGCGATATGCGTGATGACATAGGGCCAGGCGATGTTGCCCTGGTTGGCGAGCGCGGCATAGGCGGCGGTCAGTTCCAGGGGGGTTACTTCCGTGGTGCCCAGCGCCAGGCTCGGCAGGGGCGGCAGTTCCGCGGTGATGCCCAGGCGATGGGCGAGGCCGACGACGTTTTTCATGCCGACACGCCAGGCAACATCGGCCGCGACGGTGTTGATCGAGTCGGCCAGCGCCTGGCGCAGGCTGACCGCACCCCGGTAATCGCCGTCGAAGTTGCCGGGGCTCCAGCCCTGGATGGTGACCGGCTGGTCGATCACCACATCGTCGGGCCGCATGCCCGCTTCCAGCGCCGCCAGATAGACAAACAGCTTGAAGGCCGAGCCGGGCTGGCGCTGGGCCTGGACGGCGCGGTTGAACTGACTGGCGCTGTAGTCGGCGCCGCCGACCATGGCCATCACCGCGCCATCGGGCGCCATGGCGACGATGGCGCCCTGGTGGGCATTGCGCTCCATGCCTTCGCCGGCAAGCGCCGCAGCCAGCACATCGCCCGCGGCGCGCTCCATCTGCGGATCGATGGTCGTGGTGATGACGATGTCGCCGGCCACCGTGCCGATGTAGTCGGCCGCGCGCGAAACCACCCAGTCGGCGGCGTAACGCGCCGAACCGCCCGCTACACGCGGGCCGACCAGATCGAGCGGGGCGAGCTTGGCGCCTTCGGCGGCAGCGGCGTCGATGAAACCCGCTTCGACCATGTTGTCGATCACCTCGGCGGTGCGTGCGCGTGCCGCTGCGGGGTCGGCGGCGGGATTGAAGCGCGACGGCGCCTTCAGCAGGCCGGCAATCATGGCGCATTCGGCCAGCGAGAGTTCGCCTACCGGCTTGCCGAAGTAACGCCGCGCCGCAGCATCGGCGCCATAGGTGCCGGCCCCCAGATAGACGCGGTTGAAGTAGATCGCGAGCAGCTCCTGCTTGCTGAAGCGCCGTTCCAGCCAGAGGGCGAGCAGGGCTTCCTGGATCTTGCGCTTGAAGGAACGCTCAGGTGTGAGGAACAGGTTCTTGGCAAGCTGCTGGGTGATCGTGCTGCCGCCCTCGACGACACCACCGGCGCGCAGGTTGGCCCAGGCCGCGCGCGCGATGCCGCGCAGGTCGACGCCGGGATGGCTGAAGAAGCGGCGGTCCTCGGTCGCCAGCACCGCCTGGATCAGCGCCGGGGGCAGATCCTCGTAATGAAGCGGCGTGCCGTGCAGTTCGCCATAGGTCGCCAGCACGCTGCCATCGGCCGCCAGCACGGTGACAGAGCCCTTGCGCTCGCCCGCCAGCATGTCGGGATCGGGCAGATCCAGGACATACCAGCCGATCAGGCCGGCCAGCGCCAGCGTGCCCCAGATGAAGCTGACCGCGGCCCAGCGCAGCATCGTGCGCCAGAAACTGCGGCGCTCCCCGGCGCGTTTGGGTGCACCCTGCTTTGCCGCGCCCGGTTTGGTCGTGGCACGGCTGCGCGGTGCCGGTTTCTTGCCGGTCTTCTTCGGGGTCGGGCGTTTGGCCATGGTGCTCTGGTGGCTAGGGCGGGGCCGTCACAACGGACGGCACCGGACCTCAGACGTCGAGGTTGGTGACCTTCAGCGCGTTGGTCTGGATGAACTCGCGGCGCGGTTCCACGACATCGCCCATCAGGGTCTCGAACAGCTCGTTTGCCTCGTTGGCGTCCTTGACGTTGACCCGCAGCAGGGTGCGCGCATTGGGATCGAGCGTGGTTTCCCAGAGCTGTTCGGGGTTCATCTCGCCCAGCCCCTTGTAGCGCTGGACCGAGGCACCCTTGCGGCCGAGTTCCATGACCGTATCGACCAGCCCGGTGGGGCCGACGATCTTGTGCTCCTTTTCCTTCTTCACCAGCTTGCCCGGGTGGGCATAGGTCTCCTGAAGGGAATCGGCGATGTCGTTGAGGCCGCGCGCCTCGGCGCTGGCGACCAGGGCACGGTCGACGCGGTGGGTCTCGGTAACGCCGCGAATGGTGCGGGTGAAGACAAGGCCGCCGTCACCGTCGGACTCGCCCGCCCAGCCCCGCTCGGTCTCGGCCGACAGGGTATCGAGCCGCTTGGCGATATAGGCGGCAATCTGGGCAGCCAGCGCGGCATCGGCCAGCAGGTCTGGCGACATTGCCCCGGCAATCGCGGTCTGCTCGGCGACCAGCAGGGGCAGGCGGCGGGTCAGCGCCTTGATGAGATGCGCGGCGCGGCGGGCCTGGTTGGTCGTGTCCTTGAGATCGGTGCCGGTGCTGGTGGAGCCAGAGTGATGCACGAACATGCAGTCCTCCAGGCCCATGTCGATGAGGTAGTCCTCATAGGAACGCTCGTCCTTGAGATAGACCTCGCTCTGCCCCCGCTTGACCTTGAACAGCGGCGGCTGGGCGATGAAGAGATAACCCTCGCGGATGATCTCGGGCATCTGGCGGTAGAAGAAGGTCAGCAGCAGGGTGCGGATATGGGCGCCGTCGACATCGGCGTCCGTCATGATGACGATCTTGTGGTAGCGCACCTTCTTGATGTCGAACTCGTCGGCGATGCTCGCACCCAGCGCCGTGATCAGCATGCCGATCTGGTCGGAACCCAGCATCTTGTCGATGCGCGCGCGCTCCACGTTGAGGATCTTGCCGCGCAGGGGCAGCACCGCCTGGTTGGAGCGGTCGCGCGCCTGCTTGGCCGAACCGCCTGCCGAATCACCCTCGACGATGAAGATCTCGGACTTGGCGGGATCGCGCTCCTGGCAATCGGCAAGCTTGCCCGGCAGGTTGGCGATGTCGAGCGCGCCCTTGCGCCGGGTCAGGTCGCGCGCGCGCCGTGCCGCCTCGCGCGCCGCGGCGGCCTCGACGCATTTCGAGACGATCGCCTTGGCGTCATTGGGGTGTTCCTCAAACCACTGGCCAAGGCGGGAGGCCACGATCTGCTCGACCACGGGGCGGACCTCCGAGGAGACAAGCTTGTCCTTGGTCTGGCTGGCGAACTTGGGGTCGGGCACCTTGCACGAGACGATGGCGGTCAGGCCCTCGCGCATGTCCTCGCCCGAGATCTGCACCTTCTCGCGCTTCAACAGGCCGCTGCTGGTGGCATAGGCCTGGATCGTGCGTGTCAGGGCGCCGCGGAAACCGGAAAGATGGGTGCCGCCGTCACGCTGGGGGATGTTGTTGGTAAAGCACAGCGTGTTCTCGTGATAGGCCTCGGTCCACTGCATGGCGACCTCGACCACGATCCCCTCCTTCTCGTCGGAGAACCACAGGGTCTCGCCGTGCAGCGCCGTCTTGTTGCGGTCGAGATAGGCCACGAACGCCCTAACGCCGCCCTCGTAGAAGAATTCCTGTTCGCGCCGCTCGACATTGCGTTCGTCGACCAGACGGATGCGCACGCCGCTGTTGAGGAAGGCGAGTTCGCGCAGGCGGTGCTCCAGCACCTCGAAGTCGAAGTCGACGTTGGTGAAGGTCTCGCGCGAGGGGGTGAAGGTGACGCGCGTACCTTTCTGACCCTCCGGTGCCGGGCCGCGGACTTCCAGGGGGCCTTCGGCATCGCCATGGCGGAAGCGGATGAAATGCTCCTGGCCGTTGCGCCAGATCACCAGATCAAGCACGGAGGAGAGCGCGTTCACCACCGAGACGCCGACACCGTGCAGCCCGCCCGAGACCTTGTAGCTGTTGTGGTCGAACTTACCGCCGGCATGCAGCCGGGTCATGATGACCTCTGCGGCCGAGACGCCTTCCTCGGTGTGGATGTCGGTCGGGATGCCGCGGCCGTTGTCGGTCACGGTGACCGAACCATCCGCGTTGAGCATGACGCCGACCAGGTCGCAATGGCCGGCCAGGGCCTCGTCGATGGCATTGTCGACCACCTCGAAGACCATGTGGTGGAGGCCCGTGCCGTCATCGGTGTCGCCGATGTACATGCCCGGGCGCTTGCGCACCGCATCCAGGCCCTTCAGCACCTTGATCGAGTCGGCGCCGTATTCAATGTTGCCCGAGGGATCGAGATCCGGTGCCTCGTTGCTCATGTGGAACGTCCTCTATGGTCTCCGGCGGCGCTGACCGCGCCACCGGCAATGCGAAAGAACTGCGCGTGCCCGTCGAGCGCGCGGAAGGATTCGGCCTCCGTGCCGGTCATCCAGGCCTGCAGGCCAAGATCGAGCACGCTCTCGAAAAGCGCGCTGCGATGCGCCTCGTCGAGATGGGCCGCAACGTCGTCGAACAGCAGCACGGGCGGGCGGCGGTGCGCCTCCAGCCGTGCGGCGGCCAGCAGCAGGGCGACCACCAGGGTCTTCTGCTGGCCCGTCGAACAAAGCTCGGCCGGCATCGCGCTGGCCAGATGGGTGACCGACAGATCGCAGCGGTGCGGACCCGATGCGGCGCCGCCGGTTTCGGCATCGCGCCCACGCGAGGCGGCAAGGGCCGCGCGAAAACGCTGCTCGGCCTCCAGCGCCGGCATGACGCTGATGTCGCGCTCGACACTGCCGTCCAGCGCAAGGGCGCAGCCGGGGAAGGGCCCGAAGTCCTGCGCCAGCAGCGGCTCCAGCCGGTCGGCCAGTTCGCACCGGGCGGCGGCGACGGCCACGCCCGTCTCGGCCATGGTCTCTTCCAGCGCATCGAGCCAGGCCGGATCGCGCCGGCCTTCCTTCAGCAGCCGGGCGCGCTCGCGCAGGGTGCGCTCGTAGGCGCCGATGCGGCGGGCGTGCAGGGGATCGTGGGCATAGACCAGGCGGTCGAAGAAACGGCGCCGGCCCGAGGAGGATTCGCGGAACAGCCCGTCCATCGCCGGGGTCAGCCAGATCATGGAGACGTGTTCGGCCAGCGCCGCAGGCCCCCGCACGGTCTGGCCGTCGATACGCACGACGCGCCGTTCGCTCAGCGCTTCGGGATCGGCGCCCGTGCCCAGGCGCAGCGGACCGATCGGCGTGGCGACATCGGCCGAGACGGCCCAGGGCGTGGTCCCGCCCTGGCGCGCCAGATCGGCGATGCGCGCACCGCGCAGGCCGCGACCGGGCGAGAGATAGGAGATCGCTTCCAGCAGGTTCGTCTTTCCCGTGCCATTCTCGCCGGTGAGCACCACCGGGCGCAGATCGACAGAAAGGCGCAGGCTTTCCCAGCTTCGGTAGGCGCTGAGGGCAAGCATGGTCACCGCGACCGGGGTCGCGTCTGTGGCCGTGCGATGCTCCGCCTGCGCCAGCGCCATGCCGCCGGTCAGACCCGCATCGGCATGAGGACGTAAAGCGTGCGGTCGTCGCTGGTGTCGTTGACGATGGTGGGCGAGACGGCGTCCGCCATGGTGAAGCGCATGCGCTCACCCTCGAAGTTGCCGGCCATCTCGAGCACGTAGCGGGAGTTGAAG
The DNA here is from genome assembly GCA_937880925.1 of uncultured Rhodospirillaceae bacterium. GTDB lineage: Bacteria > Pseudomonadota > Alphaproteobacteria > SP197 > SP197 > CALGGB01. The sequence continues at coordinate 41,423 of CALGGB010000278.1, forward strand.
CCGATCTCGATGGCCGGACCGTCGTAATCGACCGGCAGTTCTTCCTCGCCCGATGCGCTGTCGGGGCTGTTGGCCGAAAGCTGCATGCGGTCCTTCTCCAGGGCCAGCTTGATCGAGCGCGACTTGTCGGTGGAGATCGCCGCCATGCGGTCGACCGCCTGCACGAAGCTCGCAGCATCCATCTCCAGCACCTTGTCGTTGGCCGCCGGAATGACACGCTCGTAATCGGGGAAGGTGCCGTCGATCAGCTTGGAGGTGAGCACCGCGGTGTCGAAGGCGAAATGGATCTTGGTGTCGGACAGGTCGATGGTGACCGCACCGTCGATCTCGTCGACCAGCTTGCGCAGTTCGGCGATTGCCTTGCGCGGCACGATGACGCCGGGCATGCCCTCGGCACCCTCGGGCATTTCCGAATCGATCCGTGCCAGGCGGTGGCCGTCGGTCGCCACGGCGCGCAGCACAGGGCCGTTGTCGCCGGTGGCGCCGTGCAGGTAGATGCCGTTGAGGTAGTAGCGCGTCTCCTCGGTCGAGATGGCAAAGCGCGTCTTGTCGATCAGGCGGCGCAGTTCCGAGGCCGGCAGCGCGAAATGATGGCTGAAATCACCGCCCGACATGACGGGGAAGTCCTCGGGCGGCAGGCAGGGCAGGCGGAAATGGATGCGCCCGCAGGAGATCGACAGGCGGCCGGCATCGCCCGTGGCGTCGAGCTGGACCTCGGAGCCGTCGGGCAGCTTGCGGCAGATGTCGTAGAGGACGTGGGCGGGCGCGGTGGTGGCGCCGGCGACCTGCAGGTTGGCCGGCACCATCTCGACCACTTCCAGGTCCATGTCGGTCGCGGTCAGCCGCAGCCCGTCGTCCTTGGCCTCAAGCCGGATGTTGGACAGGATGGGGATCGTGTTGCGCCGCTCAACGACACTCTGCACATGGGCCAGCGCCCGCAGCAGGACGGCACGTTCGATAGCCAGCTTCATCGCCTGAAAACCCGTAGCGGTTGGAGAATCGGGAGCTTTTCCCCATTCGAAGGAAGAGCGGAACGGATCGTGAAAATCCGTGTCCCGAGCCAGACGGGGCAAACTAGCAGAAATGCGCTCGAAACGCCAGTTTTCGACCCCGGATTCGGCCTCTGCAAGGCCCTGGAATCGCTGGACTATTTCACATCCAGCCGAGGAAGGCGCACAACCGCTGCGATCAGCTCTCGAGCATACGCTCCAGAAGCTCGACATCCTCGGAGAAGGCGGGGTCGCCCGCCATCAGCTCTTCGACCTTCTTGACCCCGTGCATGACGGTGGTGTGGTCGCGTCCGCCGAACTTGCGTCCGATCTCGGGCAGGCTGCGGCTGGTCAGCCGCTTGGCCAGGTACATGGCGATCTGGCGCGGCCGGGCGATGGCGCGCTGCTTGCGCGCCGAGACCATGTCGGCAAGCCGGATGTTGAAGTGCTCGGCGACCTTCTTCTGGATTTCCTCGATGGTGACCCGGCGGTCCTGGGCGCGCAGCAGGTCGCGCAGCAGGTCCTGGGTCGATTCCAGGGTCACGGGACGGCCGACGAGCTGGCAGTGGGCCAGAACCCGGTTCAGCGCGCCTTCGAGCTCGCGCACGTTGGAAGTGACCTTGTGGGCGAGGAACTCCAGCACGCGAGGCGGCACGGCGACGTCGGGGAACTGTGCGGCCTTTGCCTGGAGGATGCCCAGGCGCAGCTCGTAATCGGCCGGATGGATATCGGCAACCAGGCCCCAGCCCAGGCGGGAGCGCAGGCGCTCCTCCATGCCGTCGAGGTCGCTGGGCGAACGGTCGCCCGAGATCACGACCTGGCGGGCCTGGTCGACCAGGGCGTTGAAGGTGTGGAAGAACTCCTCCTGGGTGGAATCCTTGCCCGCAATGAACTGGATGTCGTCGATCATCAGCACGTCGACGGCGCGGAACTGGTCCTTGAAGGCCATCGTGTCCTTGTAGCGAAGGGCACGAATGAACTTGTACATGAACTTCTCGGCCGACATGTAGAGCACCTTGCGGCCCGGCTTCTTGGACCGGACATGCCAGGCGATGGCGTGCATCAGGTGGGTCTTGCCCAGCCCGACGCCGCCGTAGAGAAACAATGGGTTGAAGGTGACCGAATCGGCCTCGGCAACGCGGCGCGCCGCGGCATGGGCAAATTCGTTGGTCTTGCCGACCACGAAGTTGTCGAAGGTGAAGCGGGGATCGAGGCTGGCGGCGAAGGCATCGGCCTCCTCCACCGGATCGGCGACCGGGCCGTCATGGGCGACCATGCCCAGATCGCGGCGCGCGGGCACGACCTCGCGACGCACCGCGCGGCGCTCGACCTGGCCGACCTTGATGGCGATGCCGGTCACCGAGTCGTTCTCGCCGCACCACAGATCCTTCAGCCGCTCGCCGCAGCGCGAGAGCACCCAATCCTTCATGTTGCCGGAAGGAACGCGCATCACGACGTCGCCGCCGGCGACCCCGTCGAGCGAGAGCGGACGCAACCATGTCTTGAATGCCGCTTCTCCGAGCTCGGCCCGAAGACGGCCCCGCACACGCTTCCACTGCTCTTCGACAGCCGGATCGAGAACCAAGCTATTGGCAGCCATCCATACTCTCCTTCTGACACCGGCGGCCGCCATGGACCGCCCGGTATCGCCGGCACCCTAAAGCGGCGCGCCGAAGTCCAAGGACACCAGGGCGAGGGCGCCATGTCGGCGCTGCCTACCCTGAGTCACACCGTTGTAATCGATTCGCGGAGAAGATGCTGCAATGACCGTTGCAGAAGTCGAAAAATCTTTTTGTTTCAACCGTTTGGTCAAGTCTTCAATCCCTGCCGCACAAGAAACGCGAGCAAGTCGCGTAGCCCCGCCTCCGGGTCAGGAACCGCCGCGCAGGGACGAACCACTCTCATCGGCGCGACACGTTGTCGCCGCCGTTCCGGTCCGCCGATGCGGCACGTTGGCCGCCTGCGCGTTTGTGTTCTTGAGGTCGGTCCCTCGACCCGGCTGGCACCATAGACCAGGGCGGGCGAAAGCAGCAATGGGATCAAAAATGGAATCTGTGACCGCTCGCGATCATAACACGCATTGGTTGCATAACTGCAACATGACCCTGAAACGACAAGGGCGCCGGACCTGGTGGTCCGACGCCCTTGTTGAACACGATGATGTGCGCCCGGCGGGCGCGGCGACTACATCTTGGCGACGCGATGCGCCAGACGCGACACCTTTCGCGATGCAGTGTTGGAATGCAACACAGGCGTCTTTGCTGCCTTCATGATCTCGGGCTCGGCCGCGCGCAGGGCAGCGGTGGCGGCTTCCTTGTCGCCGGCCAGGATCGCCTGCTCGACGCCGCGCACATAGCTCCTCACGCGGCTCATGCGCGCGCGGTTTACCGCGGTCTTCCGGGCGGTCTGGCGAACCCGCTTCTTGGCTTGCAGGGTATTGGCCATGGTTGTTCTCGTCCTTGGAGTAAATTGGGTTGGCGCGCTTATACCGATGGTCCCATAGGGCGTCAACGCCACGGGATTCCTAGGGCTTGAGGCCCGCCGCCGGGGCCTTGCCACCCTCATCGCCGTGTAAGGCAAGCACCGGCTTTGCGAATCGCACCGAGAGGTCGGGCGAATCGGCGAGTGGTCAGCGCTGGCAGGCGCCGCAGTAGAAGGTCGAGCGGTTGGCCTGCACGATTCGCCCGATTGCACCCTTGCAACCCGGAGTCGGACAGGGCTCGCCGACCCGGTCATAGACCCGGAAGCTGTGCTGGAAGTAGCCGAGCTCACCGGAAGCCTGACGATGATCGCGCAGGGAGGAGCCGCCCGCCGCGATCGCCTCGTTCAGCACGTCGATGATCGCGGGCACCAGCCGTTCGGCGCGTCTGCCCGCCACGCTGGCGGCCAGGCGGCGCGGCGAGATGCCCGCCCGGTGCAGCGACTCGCAGGCATAGATGTTGCCGACGCCGCCGACCACGCGCTGGTCGAGCAGGGCGGCCTTGATCGGCGTCTTCTTGCCGGCAAGGCGCGCCGAGAGATGCACGGCATCAAAACCCGGCTGCAGCGGATCGAGCGCGATCGAAGCCAGAAGCGGGTGCGTTGCCTCATCACGCGCCGTCGTCAGGGTCATCAGGCCGAATCGGCGATGGTCGTTGAAGACGATGCGCTCGCCGGTCTCGACGGTGAAGACGACATGGTCGTGTTTGTCGGGCGGCTGGTTGGAGCCGGCGGGCAGCACCACCATGCGGCCCGACATGCCCAGATGGCAGATCAGCACCTGACCGTCCTCCAGGTCGAACAGCAGGTACTTGGCCTTGCGCCGCAGCGCGGTGACGCGGCGGCCCTCCACGAAACCGGCAAAGCCGATCGGAAAGGGAATGCGCAGGTTCGGCCGGCGTTGCTCCAGCGTGACGATGCGCTTGCCTTCCAGCACAGGCTGCAGGCCGCGGCGGACGGTTTCGACTTCGGGAAGCTCGGGCATGGCGCGACGCTACAGGCTTTCTTGCGGCGGCGGAATCGGATGTAGTTCCCTCGATCCCCGTTCCGATTTATGGTCCGCCGCCATGGCGCGCCCCCTTGAAATCGATCATGCCACCCGCTTCGGTGAGCGCCGCGTCGCCGAGGACGAGAAGGGCTCCCTCGTGCGCGCCGTGTTCCGCAACGTGGCGCCCCGTTACGACCTGATGAACGACCTGATGAGTGCCGGCGTCCACCGCGTGTGGAAGCGCACCATGGTCAACCGTGTCGCCGAAGCCGGCGCCGGCGTGGCGGTCGACGTTGCCGGCGGCACCGGCGACATCGCCTTCCGCCTGAAGGAGCGCGGCTTCGAGGTCGCGGTCGTCGACATCAACGACGCCATGCTGGGTGTGGGCCGCGACCGCGCGCTCGACCGCGCCGTCACCCAGGGCATCACATGGACCTGCGGCGATGCCGAGGCCCTGCCGCTGCGCGATTCCAGCGTTGATGCCTATACGATCGCCTTCGGCATCCGCAACGTCACCCATCTTTCCACGGCGCTCGCCGAGGCCCGCCGCGTGTTGAAGCCCGGCGGGCGTTTTGCCTGCCTGGAATTCGGCCATGTCGTGGTGCCCGTGCTCGACCGGCTTTATGCCCGCTACAGCGATGCGGTACTGCCGCGCCTGGGCGGCATCATCGCGGGTGATGCCGATTCCTACCGTTATCTCGTCGACAGCATCCGCGCCTTCCCCGAACAGGCCGATTTCGCAGCACTCGTCGCCGAAGCCGGCCTTGCCCACGTCGGCACGACCAATCTTTCGGGCGGCATCGCTGCGCTCACCACCGCCTGGCGCCTGTGAGCGCGGGCGGCAGCGCTTCCTCGGAACGCAGAACGTGACCGGTCCGATCGAGTCGGTGCGCAATCTGGCGCGCCTCTTTGCCATCGCCCGCACCCTTGCGCGCCACGACGCGCTCTTCCCCCTGGAGCTGGCCGGAGTCGCCCCGCCAGTGATCTGGGCAGCCAAGCTGGTTTCGGCGCGCGACCAGCCGGGACGGCCCGGCGAGCGCCTGGCCCGCGCGCTGCAGGAACTGGGGCCGACCTTCATCAAGGCGGGCCAGCTTCTTTCCGTGCGCCCCGACGTGGTCGGCGAGGAGATCGCCGAGGACCTGGCAAATCTGCAGGACCATCTGCCCGCATTCCCCGCAGCCGAGGCGCGCGCCGCGGTCGAGCGCGAACTGGGCGCGCCCATTTCCAGCCTCTTCTCCCGCTTCGAGGATAAGCCGGTCGCGGCAGCCTCGATCGCCCAGGTCCACCTTGCGGTGACCTCCGACGGGCGCGACGTGGCCGTGAAGGTGCTGCGCCCCGATATCGAAGAGACCTTCCGCCGCGACCTTGATCTTGCCCACTGGCTGGCGGCCTTTGCCGAACAGGCCCGTCCCTCCCTGCGCCGCCTCAAGCCCGTCGCCGTGGTCGAGAACGTGCGCGCCTGGGTCGCCCTGGAAATGGACCTGCGCATGGAGGCCGCCGCCGCGGCCGAGCTCGAGGAGAACTTCGCGGGCGACCCCGATTTCCGCGTGCCGGCCGTCGACTGGCAGCGCACCGCCGAACATGTGCTCACGCTCGAGCGCATCACCGGCATGCCGATCGACGAACGCGAGGCCCTGCTTGCCGCCGGCCACGACCCCGATGCCATCGTCGCCGTCGCCGCCCGCGTCTTCTTCCAGCAGGTTTTCCGCGATGGCTTCTTCCATGCCGACATGCATCCCGGGAACCTGTTCGTCGATGCGCAGGGCCGGATCGTCGCCATCGACTTCGGCATCATGGGAAGGCTCGACCGGGCCACGCGCCTGATCATCGCCGAGATGCTGCTGGGGTTCCTCAAGCGCGACTACAAGCGCGTCGCCGAGATCCATTTCGAGGCGGGCTTCGTGCCGGCCGACCGCTCGCGCGAACTCTTCACCCAGGCGATCCGCTCGATCGGCGAACCGATCCTGGGCAAACCGCTTGCGGAAATCTCGCTCGCCCGCCTGCTCGCCCAGCTCTTCCGCGTCACCGAGCAGTTCGGCATGCCGACCCAGCCGCAGCTGCTGCTGCTGCAGAAGACCATGCTGGTGACCGAAGGCATCGGCCGTTCGCTGGCACCCGACATCAACATGTGGCAGCTCGCCCAGCCGCTGGTCGAGGAGTGGGCGATGATCAACCTGTCGCCGCCCGCCCGCCTCTACGACGGCGCCCGGCACGCCGCCGAGATCGCCCGCCGCCTGCCCGACCTTGCCGCCAAGGCGGCCGCCATCGTCGATGAAACCGCCGCCTCGGGCTTCCGCCTGCACCGCGATACCGTCGACGAACTGGTCGAACGCCAGTCCCGCGCAAGGAGCCGCGCCATGCGCTGGCTCTGGGCGTTGGCTACCCTCGCCCTGGTCCTCGCCCTGTTTGCGCTGGCCGACTGACCCGGGACTGACCCCTACTTCCCTGTGCGTCTGGATGCCAGCCTTCGCTGGCATGAGGAGAGTGTTGGGGTGTGTGCTGGAATGCCTCAGGGCGGCCCGACACATTCCGCCACCGGCGCGGGCACCTTGGGCTTTTCTTGTCTTCTCCTCATGCCAGCGAAGGCTGGCATCCAGACGCACCGACGCCGAGCGGGGCACCACGTACGATCCGGGCTCAAAGAAAAAGGGGCGGACCTTGCGGCCCGCCCCTTCGGCGTAACGATCTTCCTGTGCGATCAGGCGCGCAGGTCGAAGCGGTCGGCGTCCATCACCTTGGTCCAGGCGGCAACGAAGTCCTTCACGAACTTCTCCCCGGCGTCGTCCTGGGCATAAACCTCGGCATAGGCGCGCAGGATGGCGTTGGAGCCGAAGACGAGATCGGCGCGGGTCGCGGTCCACTTCGCCGTGCCGGTAGCGCGGTCGCGGACCTCGTAGGAGTTCCGCCCCGTGGGCACCCAGGTGTTGGCCATGTCGGTGAGGTTGACAAAGAAGTCGGTCGTCAGCTCGCCGACCCGGTCGGTGAAGACACCATGGGCCGTACCGCCGTGGTTGGTCCCCAGCACGCGCATGCCGCCGACCAGCACGGTCATCTCGTGGGCGGTGAGGCCCAGGAGCTGGGTGCGGTCGAGCATCATCTCCTCGGCCGTGACCGCATAGGGCTTCTTCATCCAGTTGCGGTAACCGTCGGCAAGCGGCTCCAGGGCATCGAAGGACTCGGCATCGGTCTGTTCGTCGGTGGCATCGCCCCGGCCGGGCGCAAACGGCACGCTGACCGGGAAGCCGGCCTTGCGGGCGGCCTGCTCGATGCCGACGTTGCCTGCCAGCACGATGACATCGGCGACGCTGGCGCCGGCCTCTGCCGCGATCGGCTCAAGCACCGAAAGCACCTTGTTCAGACGCTCGGGCTCGTTGCCCTCCCAGTCCTTCTGGGGAGCAAGGCGGATGCGCGCGCCATTGGCGCCGCCGCGCATGTCCGAACCGCGGTAGGTGCGGGCGCTGTCCCATGCCGTGGCGACCACCTCGGCGATCGACAAGCCGCTGGCGGCGATCCTGGCCTTCACGGAGTCGACGTCCCAGCCGGTGGCGCCCGCAGGCACAGGGTCCTGCCAGATCAGGTCCTCGGCGGGCACGTCCGGGCCGATGTAGCGGACCTTCGGCCCCATGTCGCGGTGGGTCAGCTTGAACCAGGCGCGGGCGAAGGCATCCTCGAATGCCGCAGGATCCTTGGCGAAGCGCTCCAGGATGGCGCGGTAGGTCGGATCGACCTTCATCGCCATGTCGGCATCGGTCATGATCGGCATGCAGCGGATGCCGGGATCCTCGACATCGACCGGCATGTCTTCTTGCCTGATGTCGACCGGCATCCACTGGTTGGCGCCCGCCGGGCTTTTCCTGACCTCCCACTCGTGGCCGAGCAGCATCTCGAAATAGCCCATGTCGAACTTCGTCGGGTTTGTCGTCCAGGCGCCCTCGATGCCGCTGGTCACCGTGTCGCGCCCAATGCCCCGGGTGGTCTTGTTCATCCAGCCCATGCCCTGGTCTTCGAGATCGGCGGCCTCGGGCTCAGGGCCCAGGTTGTCGGCGCTGCCGTTGCCGTGGGTCTTGCCCACGGTGTGGCCGCCGGCGGTGAGCGCCACGGTTTCCTCGTCGTCCATGGCCATGCGCTTGAAGGTTTCGCGCACGTCCCTGGCCGTGCGCATGGGATCGGGCTTGCCGTCCACACCCTCGGGATTGACGTAGATCAGACCCATCTGCACCGCCGAGAGCGGATTCTCGAGCGACTCGCGATTATCGTCGGAGCTGTAGCGGTTCTCCGTGGGAGCCAGCCATTCCTTCTCGGAACCCCAGTAGGTGTCCTTTTCGGGCGCCCAGATGTCAGCACGGCCGAAACCGAAGCCGAAGATCTTCAGGCCCATGGACTCATAGGCAATCGTGCCGGCCAGGATCATCAGATCGGCCCAGCTCACCTTGTTGCCGTACTTCTTCTTGAGCGGCCAGAGCAGGCGGCGCGCCTTGTCGAGGTTGACGTTGTCGGGCCAGGAGTTGAGCGGGGCAAAGCGCTGGTTGCCGGTGCCGCCGCCGCCACGGCCGTCGGCCAGGCGGTAGGAACCCGCGGCATGCCAGGACAGGCGGATCATCAGGCCGCCGTAATGGCCCCAGTCGGCCGGCCACCAGGCCTGGCTGTCGGTCATCAGCGCGTGCATGTCCTTCTTCAGCGCCGCGAAGTCGAGCTTCTTGACCTCTTCACGGTAATCGAAGTCCGCGCCCAGCGGGTTCGTCTTCGTGTCGTGCTGGTGGAGGATGTCGAGGTTGAGGGCGTTGGGCCACCACGCGGTATTGGAGGAGCCGGTCGCGGTCTGTGCGCCATGCATCACCGGGCACGTGCCGGCGGCGCCGGGTTTGGTCTGTTCCATGATTGATTCCCTTCGGCTGTTGCGGATGCCAGGTGGCGGGCCTTCCCCGGTGCCCCCTGGCGGGACGGCATCCGGCCGGCACGATGGTGTGTGCGGCTGGCAGCCGTGGTATGCCTCAACGTAGTTTATAATAATTCTAATTACAAGGGCGCTGCGCTGGGATCGTGAAAGCGCGCGCCTTCTCACCTATATTGTGCAGCGCACCAGTGCGGGCCAGCGCCCGCCGAAAGGACCGTCATGCTTCAGGGCAAGCGCATCCTGCTGATCATTGGTGGCGGCATCGCCGCCTACCGTTCGCTCGAGCTGATCCGGGCGCTGAAGGAGAAGCAGGCCGTCGTGCGCTGCGTCATGACCCATGGCGCCCAGCAGTTCGTTACCCCCATGGCCGCCGCGGCCCTGTCGGGCGAGAAGGTTTTCACCGAACTTTTCTCGCTGACCGACGAGGCAGAGATGGGCCACATCCGGCTTTCGCGCGAGGCCGATCTGGTGGTCGTCGCACCCGCCACCGCGGACCTGATGGCCAAGATGGCCGCGGGCCTGGCCGACGATCTGGCTTCCACCGTGCTGCTGGCGACCGACAAGCCGGTGATGGTCTGCCCGGCGATGAACACGATGATGTGGAACCACGCGGCCACGCAGCGCAATGTCGCACGCCTGAAGGCCGACGGCATCGCCATGCTGGGACCCGATGCGGGCGACCTGGCCTGCGGCGAGGTCGGGCGGGGCCGCATGAGCCAGCCCCATGCCATCGCCGCGGCCATCGAGGCCTTTCTCGACGAAGCCGCCGACAAGCCGCTTGCCGGGCGCCACGCGCTGATCACCAGCGGCCCGACCCACGAACCCATCGACCCCGTGCGTTTCATCGCCAACCGCAGCTCGGGCAAGCAGGGACACGCCATCGCCGCGGCCTGCGCACGCCTGGGCGCCCGCGTCACCCTGGTGTCGGGTCCTGTGAACCTGCCCGATCCGGCGGGTGTCGAGATCGTGAAGGTCGAGACTGCACGCGAGATGCTGGCGGCCTGCGAGGCGGCCCTTCCCGCCGATGTCGCGATCTGCGCGGCGGCCGTCGCCGACTGGCGCGTTGCCAGCGAGGCGGCATCCAAGCTGAAGAAGGAGGGCGGCGCCCTGCCAACGCTAACCTTCGCCGAGAACCCCGATATCCTGGCGACGCTCGCCGCGCGCAACGACCGCCGACCGCGCCTGGTCGTGGGCTTTGCCGCCGAAACCGGCGATGTCGTGACCTACGCGCGCGCCAAGCTGGCGAAAAAGGGCTGCGACTGGATCGTCGCCAACGATGTCTCGGCCGGCACCGGCACCTTCGGCGGCGACAACAACACGGTCCACCTGGTCGGCCCCGAGGGTGTGGAGGACTGGCCGCGCATGACCAAGCAGGAGGTCGCCGACACGCTGGCCCGCCGCATCGCCGGACACCTGGCGGCATGAGCACCGTGCTGCGCATCCAGCGCCTGTCCCATGCCGAGGACCTGGAGCTTCCCGCCTACGCCACCGAACAGGCCGCGGGTCTCGACCTGCGCGCGGCGATCGACGGCGCCATGGTGATCCAGCCCGGCCGCCACGCCATGGTGCCCACGGGCCTCGCCATCGCCCTGCCGGCCGGTCACGAGGGCCAGGTGCGTCCCCGTTCGGGCCTGGCCCATCGCCACGGCGTCACCGTGCTCAACAGCCCCGGCACCATCGATGCCGACTACCGCGGCGAGGTGAAGGTGATGCTGATCAATCACGGCCACCAGCCCTTCACCATCGCGCGCGGCGACCGCATCGCCCAGCTCGTCATCGCCCCCGTGGTCCAGGTCGCTATTCACGAAGTCGAGGCGCTCGACGACACGGCGCGCGGCGAGGGCGGCCACGGCTCCACCGGCGTGTCATAGGAGACCCCATGCTCGAACTGCGTCCCAACTGCGAAGCCTGCGACCGCGACCTGCCGCCCGAGTCGCCCGAGGCCTGGATCTGCAGCTACGAATGCACCTTCTGCGCCGATTGCGTGGAGGAGCTGCTCCAGAACGTCTGCCCCAACTGCGGCGGCGGTTTCATGCCCCGCCCGGTGCGCCCCAAGAAGGCCTGGCGCGAAGGCGTCTGCCTGAGCGACGATCCTCCGAGCACAGAGCGCCGCCGCCTGAAGTTCAGCCGCGAGGACATCGCCGCCTTCGTGAAGAAGGTCCGCGCCACCCCGCCGGAGAAGCGTTGATCCCGCGCGCTTGCCAGCGCCGCCGCGCCACCGCAGGTTAGGGTCATGCAGATCACCGATTTCACCGAAGAACAGCTTCACCGCTACGCCCGCCACATCGTCATGCCCGAGGTCGGCGGCACCGGGCAGGTCAAGCTGCTCAACGCCCGCGTGCTGGCAATCGGCGCGGGGGGCCTGGGCGCGCCGCTGCTGATGTACCTGGCCGCCGCCGGCGTGGGCACATTGGGTGTCGTCGACAACGATCATGTCGAGCTTTCCAACCTGCAGCGCCAGATCATCCACACCACGGATCGGGTGGGCGTCGACAAGACCGAGAGCGCGGCACGAGCCATCGCCGAACTCAATCCCGACGTGAAGGTGATCTGTCACCAGGAACGCTTCGAGCATCACAACGCGCTCGACATCATCAGCGGCTACGACATCGTCTGCGACGGTTCTGACAACTTTCCGACGCGTTACCTCGTCAACGACGCCTGCTTCCTGGCGGGCAAACCGCTGATCAGCGCGGCCATGATGCGCTTCGACGGCCAGCTCACCACCTTCCGCGCGCACGAGGGCGAGGGCCATGCCTGCTACCGCTGCCTGTTCCCGGAGATGCCGCCCGAGGGCCTGGTGCCGTCCTGTTCGGAAGCCGGCATCTTCGGCGCCATCGCCGGCGTCATGGGCACGCTGCAGACCGCCGAGGTGCTGAAGGAGATCCTGGGCATCGGCCAGCGCCTGGACGGCACCCTGCTGATCTACGACGCGCTGGGCGCGGAGGTCCGCCGCGTCAGCTACACCAAGGATCCCGACTGCGCCCTGTGCGGCAGCCAGCCCTCGATCACCGATCTCTCGCACCACGCGCAGTTCGCAAAGACGAAGCAGTCATGAGCACGGCGGCACCCCTGGGCCTGGTCGTACTGTCGGGTGACTGGGCGCGCGTGCACTACGCCCTGATGATGGCCAGTTCCGCCGCCGCCATCGACCGGCCGGTGACGCTGTTTGTCACCATGGACGCCGTGCCCCTGCTGGAGGCAGGCGAAGGCTGGCGGAGGCTCGCCGGCGCCGAGGGCGACGACGCCCTGAAGGAACGCAAGGTCGCCGACACCGAGACCCTGCTGGAAGCCTGCGCCGCCATGGAGATCACGATCATGGTCTGCGAAGCCGGCCTGAAGGCGCGCGACGTTGCGCCCTCCGCCCTGCGCGAGGACCTGGGCGTGGAGGTCACCGGGCTCGTCACCTTCTATCAGAGCGTCGGCGCAGGGCAGATCGTCGCCCTGTGAGTTGTCACTGGCTTTGACAGGCGCGTTCCCGTGCTCCCATGATCCGCGAAAAGCCGATCCGCCTGCCAAGAGGAGCCCCATGGCAACCCAGTTCCCCCCGACCGAAACCGTCGACGTCACCGATCTCTTTGCCGCGCCCGACGACTGCGCCGAGCTGGATGCACGGGTGACGCAGCTGCTGGCGACCCACGGCAGCTTCGTCGCTGCGGGTTTCGAAAACGGCGCGGACAACGATGCCGCGGCCCACAGGGTGCTCGACTTCTTCTCCCTGCCCAAAGACGAAAAGGCCGCCATCGCGACGTGCCGCGCCCGGCCGGAGAACACCAACGTCTATCGCGGCTACTACCCGCTGCTCGACAAGCAGGGTTTTGCCTACAACGAGACACTCGACATCGGTCCGGAGGTTCCCGGCGCCGTGCCCGATATCGCAGGCGCCGACGGCTTCCGCGAGCACACCCCCTGGCCCGCGCGCGAACCCCATGCCGGCTGGAAGCAGGAGACGCTGGCCTATTTCGCTACCGTCCACGGCCTAGCCATCGCGGTTCTGGCCGCCATCGCGCGCCACATCGGCAGCGAGCCCGAGACCTTCGTCGCGCCCTGCCGCCAGGGCAATGGCACCCTGCGCCTGCTGCACTACTTCGAGACGCCCGACGACTACATGCCCAGGGAGAAGAACACGCCGACCGACTATGCCGACGAACTGGGCCGGCGCATCCGCACCCAGCGCCACATCGACACTGGCGTCATGTCGATCCTGTGGCAGGACGAGAACGGCGGCCTGCAGATGCAGGGCCGGGACAAGGTCTGGCGCGAGGTTCCCGCCGTGGCCGACGGCCTGTCGGTTCATTGCGGCGACCTGCTGAAGGCGATGACCGGCGGCCTGATCGAGGCGACGCCGCACCGCGTTGCCGGCGGCGGCCAGGAACGCCTGTCGCTCGGCCTCTTCGTCGAACCCGATTTCGACGCCATGGTGATCCCGCCCGACAGCACGACGCCGGTGACCTATGCCGGCCACCTGATCAACGAGTTCCCCGGCCGCTTCGAGCGCCCCAAGGCCGCCTGAAGCCCTCGGGCGCCTCACATGTTCTGCAGGCTCTGCACCTTGTAGCCTTCTGCGGCGACGTCGGGCTCGCGCTCTGCCAGCAGATCGTCGGGGTCGCGCTGTTCGGCCCAGCCCAGGATCGGGGTATGGGCGCGGTAACCCAGGAGTTGGCGGGCGGCCAGCGGCAGGCGCGCGGCGGCCTCGGGCGGACAGTCGAGGAGCTGGCTTTCCTCCTGACGCAGCCAGCCCACGGCGTAGCCCGAGACGATGGCGCTGCGCGGCTGGTCCGTGGTGTTGACCGCCGCGCCGTGCAGCACCGAACCCAGATAGACCACCGCCGATCCGCGCGGCATCTCCGCCTGCACGATCTCATCCTCGCGCGCGATACGCTCGCGCGGCCAGGTGTGACTGCCCGGCACGATGCGCGTGGCGCCGTTCTCCGCCGTGAAGTCGCTCACCGCCACGATCCAGGAGAGCAGGATTTCCCTGGAACCGGGTTCGCGCAGGATATAGGGCTCATAGACGCCGATATCGCGGTGCAGCGGCTGCAGGCGGCCACCCTGCCAGACCTGGAACAGGCCCAGGACCTGGATGCGATAGTTGCGGCAGTTCTCCAGCAGCACGCCGTCGGCAAGGCCGGTCAGCGCCGGAGCGGTGATGATCTCGGCGACGGTCGTGGTGCGCCGGGCCAGACCATGGATGCGCCGCATGGCGCCGCCGAAAAACTCGCCCCCACCGATCGGCGCGGCGGCGAGATCGGCTTTCAGATCCTCCATCATGGCATCGAGGACGCCCTGCGGCACCGCATTCTCGACGACGATGACGCCGTCGGCCTGCAGCGCTTCCATCATGGCGCCGCGATCATCGCTCGCCTGAAAATGACGGATCACACCCTTCCTCCCCTTGTCGCCAGACCCCGGACGGCATGGTGGCGCGGGTTTATTCAACCGGCAATGAATTTCTTGCGCCGCGGCGGCGTCTTCAGGCCCAGCCGCCGCCACATCTCGACACGGAAGCGGTCGACCGCGGCAGGCCCGCTTTCGTCCAGCACCACCGTGCGCACCGTCACGCCGTCCAGGTACGTCGAGACGAAGCGCGCGAAGGGGCCGGGCTCGACATCGTGGAACAGGCCGCGCGCCAGGCCGGTGCGCACGACGCGCATCAGCATGCGCCGCTCCTCGTCATAGAAGCGTTTCAGCGCGGCATCGACGGCCGGGATCGAGGCGCCAGAGCGTCGGTAGTCGAGGCCCAGGCGCGCCATTTTCGGGATCGTGCTGCCCGGCGCCTCCTGCACGTCGAGCCAGACCGCCAGGGTGCGCACCGGATCGTCGCCGTCGCCCGCCAGGCGCTTGAAGACGGCATAGCCGGTCTCCACCGCATGGCCCACGGCGGCGGCGAAGAGGTCTTCCTTGCCCGCGAAGTAGTAATAGATCAGCGCGGGATCGACCCCGGCGCGCGCCGCGATCTGCTTCACCGAGACATGGGCAAAACCCGATTCGGAAAACAGGTCGAGCGCGGCCATGCAGAGCTGATCGCGCCGCTCCGGCTCGTCGGGGGCAGGTTTGTGTCTGGGCCTTCCAGGGCCTCGTTGCAGGCGTGTCGCTTTGACCATGATGTCAGTCTAGGGCCGATTTTGTGCTGTGCGAGTAATTCTCGATCCCATCGGGTTATGGCCCCTGCGCTCAGGCATCAAGCAGGACACTCTCGAGTTCACGCACGGCCGCGTCATTGTCGAAGACCGCACCACTGCCCCGGCGCAGACGCTCGCCCAGCGCGGCGCGTGCGTTGGGGTCGCGGCCCAGGGCCAGCGCCCGGGCGACATAATCGTCAATGTCGGATGCCACCGTATCGGTGACCCCCGCCTGGGTAAGGTAAGCCAGGCTCAGGCGGCCGCGCCGGTAGGCTGCGGGCAGCGTGACGACCGGAGTGCCGACGGCAATCGCCTCCAGCGTCGTCTGGCCGCCGCCGAAGTGCAGGGGATCGAGCAGCACGTCGATCTGGCCGAGCAGGCTCTGGAAGGCCGGCCGCGCCATGTGGGGAACCATCACCGTGCGCCGCGCCGCCGGACCCAGGCTGCGGGCAAGGCGGTTGCGCAGACGCTCGTAGAGCGGATCGGCGGTGTCTGTGAGCAGCACCAGGCGGCCCTTCGGGTCGCCCTCCAGCACGGCGCGCAGCACGGCATCGAAGTCCGGGTGGTACTTGAAGACGGTCTGCAGGCAGCCATAGAGCGTGGCGCCCTCGGGCAGGTTGAAGGCCGTCCGGCTGGTACGTGCGGGATCGCCCGCGGGTCTCTCGTAGCGGATCGAGGGCTGGGCAAGGCGCACCAGGGTTTCGCTGTAATGGCTGTCGGCATCGGCCGTCTCGGCATCGCGCGCCGAGAGGTAGAGGTCCTGGCTGGGCAGGCCCGTGGTCACCGGATGACCCCAGGTGACGGCCTGAACGCGGGCATAGCGGCCATGGGCCAGGAAGTAGAGAAAGCTGTCCATGCCGACCCCGGCAAAGACCAGGGCATCGAGGCCAGGACCGGCCAGCATACGCTGGGCCTCTGCCAGCCTTCCCGGCAGGGCATGGATATGTTCTGCCGCCGCCGCGATGCGCTCCCAGGTCGGATCGCCCGGCCGCGGCGGGGCGAAGACGTGGACCTCGAAGCGCTGCCGGTCGATACCGGCGATCAAACCCTCCATCAGGCTGCCCACGGTCTGCTCGTAAAGGAAGCGCGAGACGAAGCCGAGCTTCAAACGCCCGCTGCCGCGCGGCGCCCCGACATGAGCGGCCTGGAAGCCGAGGGTGGGAGAAGCATCGCGGAACAGGGCGGCCAGTTCGACCATCAGATCGCGGTCGTTGTATCCCTGGTAGGCAAGGTTGAAGGCAATGCGCGTGATCGACGCGGCGGGATCGGGCAGGGAGAGCCCCTGGCTGCGCAGGCGCTCCAGCCCGGCAGCGAAGCCGCGGCGCGCCGAGACGACGTGTTCGCCGGAGTCATACACCGAAGGCAGCATGGTCGCCTGGCGGAAGCGGATGCCGTCTCCGGCCCCGGCGGCGATCGCCCGCTCGCAGGCCTCGCGCGCTTCATCCAGCCGGTCCGTGCGTTCGAGCACGCGGGCAAGGCCCGACCATGCCGGCGCGGCCTCGGCGCCGCGCGCGATGGCGGTACGCCAGGCTTCCTCGGCCAGTTCCGGCTGCTTCTTCTCCTCGGCGGCGCGCGCGATGCGCATGGCCTGGGCGCCTTCGAGGCGCGGCAGGGCAAGCGCGGCACGGGAGGTGGCAGGCGCCTGAGGCTGCGCCGCGCCCAGTTCCATGACGGCGAGA